>JADZCR010000003.1:0-300000 GCA_020851465.1 Phycisphaeraceae bacterium
CACCGCGGCGAATCACGTCGAGGTGACCGTTTGTGAATGGGTCAAACGTCCCGGGGAAAACTGCGATCTTGGGCTTGGAGGCCATAACAAGGCGAGTATAAGGGATTTTACCCTTGCTCAGGAGGACTAGTGAGGACGTCCGAGAAATTGGACACAAAATTTTCTTCAATAACCACTGGCCGCAGCTTGCGCCAAATTGAATTCTTATGTGTCCGCCGAGCACGTCGCTCGGACGAATCTCGACGAGGCACCCATGAATCCACACCATCAGCTCCGCACGAACCGTACAAAACCGCGATAGGTAACGCGGTCAGGCGACGGCAGAGCATGGGGCGCGAGATCGGAACGGATGCTTACGTTCGGACCCCATCGGCTGCGTAGCCGGTGTGGAATACATCACCCTGGATCGGGCCTCGCACCGGTTTGCCTCCCCGGTCGAGGCCCTTTTGATTTCTGCATCTAATTTCGGTGCCAGTTAATACCACGCACCTTTACGCTGTCGGCGGCGATTGTGCCGAACTTCGGACATCCAAAATCCAAAGAGACGCGGACCACGCAGCCTGATCTCCACCTCCGCGGCTACATCCATCGATAGGCGGAGCCCTGCAAAGCTGCGTCACTTTCGGAGGAGATGCCGTCCCCCTGCCAACATCACATAGACGAGACGAAACTCGCGGGCGACCTAGTAGCCGAAGGTCGGTTTCTCGACGTGAAGGACTCGAATGGCAAGATGCAAAACCGCATTTCGGACATGGTTGTCATCAAGGCAACCAGATGCGAGATTACTTGAGATCAGCCGGCAATCTGATCGAGTGCAGTTAACAATGTCTGTAATTCCTCATTCGTATTAAACGGTCCCGGACTGATGCGCACCGCTCCTGATGGAAATGTACCGATGCGGCGGTGCATATAAGGCGAACAGTGAAGCCCAGGTCGAACCGCAATTTCAAAGCTATCGTCGAGTATCGAACCAACATCCGGGGCTTCATAACCCGCGATATTCAGCGATACAGTACCGACTCGGCGTGATGCGTCGCGCGTACCATAAATCGTAAACCGCGAGTCATTAGCGAATCGCTCGATGATCGCACGAACCATCGCCTGCTCATGTTTAAGCGTCTCGACCATCGAATGACTCATCACATAGTCGATACCCGCTGCGAGACCGGCAATGCCGACGGTATTCGGCGTGCCGCCTTCGAGGTAATAGGGATAAAGCGCCGGTTGTGTCGGTGTGGATGAATCTCCGCCTGTGCCGCCCTCTCGCCAGGCGCGCAACCGATTTTTTCGAGCAACTGCACGATCTAGATGTCCCGCTTCATGCGTCGCGGCGACGGCCTCCGCAGGCTCCGGACATCGGGTTCCCACGTACAAGCCGCCCGTTCCGGTTGGCCCCAGCAGCGACTTATGGCCGGGGAACGCCAGCAGGTCAACCGACATTTCCTTGATCGAAATCGGAACGACGCCCGCAGTCTGTGCGCCATCGAGACAGAACAGCACATCATGTTCCCGTGCTATACGACCAATCGCTTTTGCATCCTGAATCGTACCCAGCACGTTCGATGCGTGAGTCACGACAATCAACCGAGTACTTGGTCGAATAGCTTTTCGAATCTCATCGGGATCAACAAATCCATCGTCATCGCATGTGACACGGGTTAGCGTAATGCGCCCGGCATCGGCCATGGCCTGCAGCGGACGGCTAACGGAGTTGTGCTCCAGCACAGTGGTAATGACGTGATCATCAGAATGGCCATCTCCTGACAAAACTCCTTTGATCGCCATGTTGAGCGCATCGGTACAGTTCATGGCGAAGACCATGCGATGAAAATCTTCACCGTCGAACAGTCTTGTCAGCTTCAGACGAACGTCATCGAGCATGTGCTCTGCGGCAACGGCCATGCGATGCCCGGCGCGACCAGGATTGGCAGCCGCTTCAGCGAGGAATTTCCCAATGGCGTCGGTGACGCCGGGAGCCTTGGGAAATGAGGTAGCAGCATTGTCAAAGTAAATCATGAAGCAAATCCGATCCGCCGACATAGCCGGCGGCTCTCTGTAAATTTCATACGCTCGGCATCCCCTGCACGCGACGCCAGACGCTGATTTGTCCCAGGTGGGTCGATTCATGTACGAGCATCAGGTAAGGCAACGCCACGCCGATCTGCGGCATTGCCTCGCGCCAGCGTTCGAGCGGTGTCGTGCGATTCAGGGCACTTTCGCCGCCGGTGCGCAGTGCGTCGGCCACTTCGTTGTGTCCTCGCTCATACGCGCCGATGAGTTCATCCTTGCTTGCGTAGAGAGATGCATCGCTCTGCGGTTTGCTTTTCATGCCGAATATGTGGCCCCTGGGATCAATCACTTCCCGACCTGTGAGAATCGCAGTGATAACCGGATGGTAGATATTCATATGACTGAATATCCACGCGGGATGATTCATGTTGACTGCAGGTTGATAAGTCATGCGATCCTGCGGCAGGTCGGCAAGCAGCCGCTTGGCGTAGTCAAGATTGCGATTCCAGCCCAGGAGTAATCCGTCAATCCATACTGACATATTCTGGTCTCGTTAAGTAAGCGTTATTTATCTGGATTCTTAGCAAACACGAGCAACTGAGAGCAAAGCCTCACATTACAGAGGGATAACCCAGCGCGCGACGCCATGCGGACAACTGCCCCAGATGAATGCCGTCATGTGAAGTCACCAGAAGCGTCGCAAAGTCGCCGACCTTGGGGAATCGCGCGCGCATTTGTTCGGGCATCGGCTCATCGAGCTTTGCCGCAGATGCCTTGGAATAGGCTTCCGCAGCGCGGGCATTCGCTTCTTCGTAGGCTTTGATCAGCACGTCCTTCTTCGGATACCGCGATCCATCCGCCAGCGGCGAAGACTTGATGCCAAAAAGCTCGTCCCAGCCCGACGGCGTGGGAACTTCAGGACCGCCAAGAAGCTTGACCACATAATTATTTGAACACGCCAGGTGTCCAATCACCCAGGCTGCATGGTTCATCACACGCCCCGCCACTGGCTGAGCAGCCATACGGTCGTCGGGAATATCTTTGATGAGCAGACGCGCATAGTTCAGGTTGAACCGGTGAAGGTGAAGGATGTGTTCTTTCATCGTTAGCGCTCCCTGACGGGTTAATTCTTTTTCAAGTCTTAGCTCACGCACCGACGTATTTGGCGTAAATACTTTTGGCTGTATTGGCTTCTTTGGTTCCCTTCACGATCGCGCGACCATCGGTAAAGAGCGTCAGTTCATACGGCTCACCGTTGTCCTTGATGTCAGCGCGGAGCATGAACTTATTGACATTCACCGTGCCGTGCGGGCGCAGGCGCGAAGCAATCTCCTCAAAATTTAACTTTCCAGCTGTTGCTTTCTGGGTTAACTGCACAGCATTTCGGCCGCAGAGAGTCGTTGTCGAGCTGCCGAATTTACCTTCGAGAAAATCGAAGTTTCGCTTTTTGCAGCACTCGCACTCCCCGACATCGTAGGCCTTGGCAACCTTGAACTGGCGAACCGTGTTGTCCCACACGTCGATATTCAGCATCGTTTGACTGATTTGCTTCCAGTTACCTGTCAGCACTTTGATCGCTTCGATGCTCTGATAATTCGAGACAATCGAGACTACCGGTCCGAGTACGCCAGCGGTATCACAGGTCGGATTCAATCCCGGCGGCGGTGCCTGTTCGAAAATACAGCGCAGGCACGGAGTAGCCATCCCCGCTTTTTCCCACACGGAATCTCCCAACGGAGTGTGCGGAAGAATGGCGTAGGTTGCGCCGATAGTGCCGACAGCACCTCCGTAGATATACGGAACGCTGTGCTTGACCGCCGCATCATTGACGAGGTAGCGCGTCTCGAAGTTATCCACTCCGTCAACAATGACATCCACCTTGCCGTGGTTTCGAGAACGACCAAGATGGATTAGTTTTTCGATGTTGGTGTGATTCACATCATCGACAATCGCGGTCACTTCAACCTGCGAGTTAATCTGTGAGATTTTCCGCTTGGCGGCTTCGGCCTTGGGTATTGCGTCCCGTACGTCGATCTCATCAAAAAGAACCTGCCTCTGGAGATTGGTTATCTCGATGAAGTCGCGGTCAACGATGATAAGGTGGCCAACACCTGCGCGAGCGAGCATGTTGGCGATCACGGTACCCAGAGCACCGCAGCCGACGACCAGCGCAGAGGAACCAAGCAGCTTCTTCTGACCATCTTCACCAAAGCCGGGCAGGAGGATCTGACGATGATAGCGAGCTAGATCTTGCGTCATGGTCATTATTCGTTCTTTAGCTGAAAACCAGAGAAGGTGAAAACTACTCCGGCATGATGCGCTGCGTTAACCGGCAACATTACTGCCGCCTTCGACAGGGTCCACTTTCACCCCCACTTTCATGAGGTATTCGAGAGCACCTTCAATCTGTTTTTCATCTCCGGTGAACAGCACTGCCATGATGCCAATGTCCTTTTGCACGCTGGCCTGGCGGATATCGAACATCACATCGGGAAAAGCGCGGGACATTTTCCAGAGGCACGGCTCGTTCTGGTGGCCGCCCTCGAAGGTGAGCCAGCATTTACGGATTGATGTTGCCATGAAAGACCTGCTAGTTGGGAGTGTAAAGACGAACCGAACCGGGCCGCGACAATCAATCAGCCACCTGCAATCGCGGGAACGATCGACACCTCATCGCCGGGTTTCACAGCCGTGTCGAGATTATCGAGGAAACGGATATCCTCATCGTTGACGTACACGTTTATGAAGCGGTTCAGTTCGTCCTGCGTTTTGAAGAGCCGCTTGCCTAGTTCGGGGTACTGCGTCGTCAGCCCGCCGAGCACTTCACGAATGCTTGCGCCGGAGAATGAGACCACGTCGTTTCCGCCTGCCTGCGGACGCAGTGCGGTGGGGATGCGGATTGTTACGGTATTGGCTGTGGTGGGCATGTTGGGTTCTCGCTTCTGTTGCGGACTGCAACGGTAATCAAAGGCTGCGGATGATCCTGATTCAGGAGTTTACGCTCTGCGTGGAAGTTTTAGCGGTTTCATTAATCTCGTTCACAAGTTGCTCAAACTCGGTCATCTTCGCGTTGATCACCGGTGTCGCGGTAAATTGACCCGCCATGACTTCCACGGTTTTCAATCCGTTACCCGTGATGCAGACGCAGATTGATTCATCACGCGGGATTCGTCCCGACTGGATCAGCTTGATCGCGCAGGCAAGTGTCGTCCCACCTGCCGGCTCGGTAAAGATGCCCTCCGTGCGGGCGAGCAGCTTGATCGCATCGATGATTTCCGCATCACTCGATGACGCACCGTGACCGCCGGATTCACGGACGACCTTGATCACATAATAGCCGTCAGCGGGATTCCCGATCGCAATACTTTTGGCGATCGTCTGCGGTTTCTGCGGTTTAAAAAGATCAAGTCCCTGCTCGATGGCCTGCACTACCGGGTTGCACCCGGCTGCTTGCGCGGCGTACATCGCAGGCTTGTTATCCTCAACCAGGCCGAGCGTAATAAACTCCTGATAAGCCTTCCAGACTTTCGGCAGGATCGTTCCGCCGGCTACGGGGACCACCGTGTGACGCGGGAGTTTCCAGCCCATCTGCTCAGCAATCTCAAATCCGTGCGTCTTGGCCCCTTCGGTATAAAACGGTCGCAGGTTGACGTTCACAATCGCCCAGTTGTATTTGTCGGCAATCTGCGAACAAAGACGGTTCACGTCGTCGTAGTTTCCACGGATTTTTACAACCCGTGGACCAAACACCGACATGCCGACCATCTTCCCTTCTTCCAGATCATGCGGAATCATGACAAAAGCACGCAATCCTGCGGCAGCGGCGTGCGCCGCGACGCTGTGCGCAAGATTTCCCGTCGAAGCACAACCAACCGTATCGAAACCGAACTCAATTGCTTTGGTCAGTGCGACCGCAACGACACGATCCTTGTAGGAAAAGGTCGGATAGTTTGTCGAGTCGTCCTTAATGTAAAGTTCTTTGACTCCCAATTCCGCAGCGAGCTTGTCAGCGCGGATTAATGGCGTGAAGCCGGAACGCAGCCCCGCACGCGGCTGCCCTTCGATCGGCAGTAGATCTTTGTACCGCCACAACGAGCGCGGTCCACCCTCAATCGATGCTCGCGTCACCCGACCACGCGCTTTCTCATAATCGAAAGCCACCTCAACCGGACCAAAGTCGTGGTCGCATACGGTGCGAGGCTCAATCGGATAGAGCGCTTCGCATTCTTTACAGCGGAGTGCTTTAACGTAGCTCATGGCAATCCCGTTCCTCGAACCTGTCGTTTAGGCTGGTCACTGGTGCGACCATACTGCCTGTAAACAAAAGCCCCTTCTCATCCAGAGATAAGAAGGGGCATCGGTTCCAAGGGTGGAGCTTTTGCCGCCTCTTATCTTTCCTCCCTCACGAGGGCTTTCACCCAGCATGGAGAAGCAGGAGTTCGCACCATTTCCCTCCCTTAAATGCCCTGAAAGGCACGACGGAGGCGGTTGCGGTGGCTTCAACGGGCCTGTCCCTCAGCCACTCTCGATAAGACGCGAACCAGATTTTCAGAATACAAGTGTACGTTCAAAAGTCGTCAAAGTCAATGAATCCGCTCACCACGCAAAGTGGGCAAATGCCTTGTTGGCATCGGCCATACGGTGCGTCGTTTCACGGGTTGCGACGGCTTTACCTTCGTTCTTCGACGCATCCATGAGCTCTTTGCTTAGGCGGATGTACATCGGCTTGCCTTTTTCGCTGCGGGCAGCCTCGAGAATCCAGCGGAATGCCAGACTCTGCTGACGCTTGCGATTAACCTGCATTGGCACCTGATAATTGGCACCACCAACCCGCTTAGACCGTACTTCGACTTCAGGCTTCACGTTCTGGACCGCCTTTTCAAAAACTTCAAGCGCGGTCGGGTTGCCCTTGGTGCGTTTTTCGATCTCATCCATTGCCATATACACGACACGGAGCGCGACGGATTTCTTACCGTCGTACATGAGGCAGTTGATGAAACGGGATAGCGTCTTGCTGCCGTACTTTGGATCGGGGCGGAGTTGTGCGTCCGCGGAAGTGATGCGACCTGCCATATGAAACATCCTCTCGGATTTGACGGCTCATCCATTCCGATTCGTCGGAATCCTCTGTTCACCGCGAGATGGAAGACCTCACGATTACTCGCCGTCTGATGAATAAAATTGGAGCCGAACAATCGGCTGCCAATCGGAAACAAACCTGAATACTTACTTGCTCGACTGCTTAACGCCGTACTTGGAGCGGCCCTTCTTTCGACCCTCGACGCCAAGGCAATCGAGCGAACCGCGGACGACGTGATAACGCACACCGGGGAGGTCTCGCACACGACCGCCGCGCACGAGCACGATCGAGTGCTCCTGGAGGTTGTGCCCTTCACCGCCGATGTATGCCGTGACTTCCTTGCCGTTAGACAAGCGAACACGACAGACTTTCCGCAGCGCGGAGTTGGGCTTCTTGGGAGTTACGGTTTTGACCTGCAGGCACACGCCTCGCTTCTGCGGGCTTGCTTCAAGGTCTTTAACCTTACTTTTGGATAAAGTCGATCGGCGCGGGCTGCGGATCAGTTGGTTAATCGTCGGCATTCGCAAACTCTCCAGTCGCAATTGAGCCCAATAGTTTAGCGTAAAGTCACCTTGAAACGCAAATTGGCACTATCCGCTGCCCGGCAGTCCAACAAGGACCGATTCAATCTTGTTTCGCGGGGTCATTGTCAGGAACCGATGGCCGCCGATGAAGCCCGTTTTGCACCGCCCATAACGCAGCATATTTTAACTGAACTCCCAACGCTGCCTTTTGGGCGATGAGCAGGCCAAAGGTTCCGTCTATAAAACCAGCTTTAAGCCAGAACATTTTGCAGAACGCAAATTGGGGGCGGAACAACAGATCCCACCACCGGCATCGCTTTCCCTTCGCGAACATCTGCTCCGCCACTTCCAGCATCCTCGCGTCAATCCGCTTACCTGAAAAATAATCAGGCCATCCTGGTGAACCGACTCGTTTATGTTCCAGCCAACCGTGCTTGATACGCATGGAACGACTGGGTGTCGAAGGCAGTCGGTCTTCGTGCAAAGCGTGATTTGTCCATCGCACGCGGGCGCGATGAATCAGTCGCGACTGCCAATCCGGACTCCACGCTCGTACCTTTTTACCCATCACAAAATGACGTCGCCGCATGGATACAACATCCATACCCGCGAGTAATTCGGGTGAAAGATCACCAATGGCGTCCGCCAGATCTGCGGACACTTCCTCATCACTGTCGAGGATGAGGACCCAATCATTCCGACAAAGCGATGCGGCGAATTGCTTTTGCGCGGAGTAACCCCGCCAAGGTTCCCGATGAACTTGGACAGCAAATCGCTGAATAATTTCCAGAGTTCGATCCGCCGACCCGCTGTCCACCACCACGACTTCATCCGCCCATTTTGCGCTGGTGAGTGCTGCCTCTATTGTCGCTTCGTTATTACATGTGCAGATCGCGACAGATATCGGCGTCTTCGACGGCATGGGTTTGTCCTCAAGCCTTCGTATTGTCCAGCGTTGATGCAAGGATGACAAGCAGCAAGACTTTTATCGCAGGGCTTCCCTGTCCCACGATGTGACAGCCGGATTTTCAGCGACTTTCACGGAGAAGTTTTTCCAAGTGATCGACATGCTTCTTCATGGTCAGAGACTCCGACAGACCCTGCATGACTTCACGGCAGCGGTCTCGTTCTGCCGGGTCTGATAGCTCTGCCATGGCTGTCGCCAGAGCCTCAACATTACGCGGATCATCCACCACTCGCCCACGGCGTGAACCATTTGAAGGCAGGACTAGATCACGCGCTCCATTAAACGATGTCGTTACCACAGGAGTACCCATCATGAGCGATTCGATGACGACTTTGCTTGACGGGTCATAAAAAGTCGGGTGGACGGTTACGTCAGCGGCACAATACAACGCGGGCATTCGGCTGGATGTGCCGATCATGGTGACTTGCTCCTTGATTCCAAGCTGTGCCACCAGACGCTCCTGAACGTGCTCATT
The DNA here is from genome assembly GCA_020851465.1 of Phycisphaeraceae bacterium. Lineage (NCBI taxonomy): Bacteria > Pseudomonadati > Planctomycetota > Phycisphaerae > Phycisphaerales > Phycisphaeraceae > Phycisphaeraceae bacterium. The sequence continues at coordinate 9,057 of JADZCR010000003.1, forward strand.
TCGACCTGCCAGTAAGAGGTGGGCACGTACTTTTCGTTGTCGGAGCCGTTGTATTGCTTGGAGAAGTTCGTTGACACCCTTAAGTCGCGGATTCAATGCAGCAAACAGATAGACCGTAACATCATCGGCAAGATTATGGCTCACGCGGATTTGTTGCCGCCATTGCAATCGCTGCGCCGCATCTACCACGGGCATCTCGGCTGCGTTTGGAATTACTGTCACTCGTGAAGTATCGAACCCATAATGACCTCGAAGCTGATCGGTCACGTATGAACTGATTGCTGCGATATGTTTCACCCGTGAACTTTTGAGTGTGCGCCGTTCCAGCATCAACAGCGATTGCTGTTTGATCGACGTCGCCAGCAGCAACCGTTTGCACAACCGACCTGCAAAGGTCGGTCGCATTGCGACATTACGGGAAATCGTCTCGCAAGTCATACCGCTGCGAGGCTGAAGCACCGTGGCTGGTGCTGTTGTGGTTACGGAAAGGCTGGCGTCAAACGTCCCACTATCGAGTTGTCGCTCAACCCAGCGAGAAAACCGGATGAGCTTGAATGCGCCTAACGAGCGGCGGCTGGAAAACCGCTTGATTTGCAAGCCGTCGTGCACAGCATTCGCAGCCCAGGCACATAGCACGGTGACTCGGTGACCACGTGCTGATAATTCGCGAACGATCTGGGCGGTTGAACGCTCCGCCCCCCCACCACCGGGATCGAATCGTTCGATCACAACCGCAAGGGACATCGCTTGACCTTGCGCCTCATTCATAACGTGATTACCATCCGTCCGCTTATGTGCTCGATTTGACGCTGAACCAACTCGGAATGAACAAGACTACTTCTTCGACGGAGTATAACGCCATGACCTGATACGGTTGCATTAATCTCCTGCCTCGCCGCGGACACCGATCAATGAACAACTCAACAACAAGTTAGTTTCACTCACGCTTGCGGAGTTTTCTCGTGGGAGCAAGTCATGAGCTTTGCCTTGCGGAGTTCGTCCTCCAAAGCGTCAACATGCCGCGCTAGCGATAGTTCGTTACGCATGGAACAACAAGCGGGTGAATTCGGATCACCACGCGGCATATTCGACATGGCAATCATCGCCTCTGTGACTGCGGTAGGATCTTGAATCTCTTTCACCACCCGTCCGGGTAATCCTGTTTTGTCCACCCAGTCACTAGCACCGTCAAAGATGCTCGTGACCACCGGCAATCCAGCACTCAAACCCATCAACACACTCGAACTAGCCGGATGACTTGGCGTCGGATGTACCACGACGTCAGCAGCAGCCAGCAGCGGCTGCGGGGCGGGGCTTGGACCAAGCATCCGTATCGCTTGACGCACCCCAAGCTCGGTGGCGGCCCTTTGCAGGGCATACGGCAGATTTCCAGCGATCAGTAGAACAGCCTTTGAGTTCCTCTGAACCACTCGGCTCATTGCCTCGAGCAGCGAGCTTCCGCCTTCAAGAGCGGGGGTTTCGGAAAGAAAAAGAAACACTTTCGCATCAATGGAAATCTTCAATCGGCTACGGATCGTGGTACGCCAACTGCGTTCCAATGCTTCATTGGCTGGAGGAAAGTCAAAGCCTCCTTGTCGCAGAATGATGCGATCAGGCGGGATCTCATAATGCCGGGCAATTTGTTTTTCGACATGAAGGCTGTGAGTGATGATACGACGGACCATCGGGTCGCTCATCGTGCGACGCTCCAGGTAACGCCGCACTCTCTCACGCGGCGACAATGCAATACGTAATCGACTCGATTGCTGAGAATCGACCAGCCGTTCGTGATACTCAACGACCAGTCCGCTCCGTGGTGACAAAACTGCTGCCGGTGCCAAAGTGGTCAGTGAAAGGCTCGCATCAAAGTTTCCTCGCAAGATCTCTGACCGCGACCAGCGAGCTAGGCGGAGAAATCGTCGTGATGCATGTTTCGGACCGCATCGGTGAACCGTCAGACGTTCGCAAAAAGGACGATCATCTGAATAACCCGAAAAGACGGTTACGTGATGACCTCGGCCAAGCAGTTCCTCAGCGATCCTTTCACCGGTTCCGGTCGCGCCTGCGTGCGAGGCTCCAAAGTGTTCGACGATAAGGGCTAGATGCATCGGCTCAATGGGTGACCTGATTGGCGTCCGTGCCTCTTGCGAGACAGGGGCGAAGACAGGTGATCGGTCAACCGCGAATTGGGAATTCACCGAGGGACCCTCACCTGTCCTCTCCTTGTGTTTAATCGGAGAGCAGAGCTCGATTCAAGTGTGTACGGGCGCAAGTCGCAGCAACGCGGCTGCCTGTTCAAAAACCATGTCCGGCGTAATCCGTCGCATACACGCCAATTCATCGGCAGTACCTTGCAACGGACAGACTTTTTTCTGACACGGCCCACAGAAAACTTTGACCATCACTTGCCGCTCGTGTTCAAAGCCGATCTGTGTCCACGCGGGATCGGTCGGCCCAAAGATCGTTACCACCGGCACACTAAGAGCAGCAGCGAGATGACGGGCGCCGGTGTCATTGGTAATCATCAGACTCGAACGGCGTATGACCGCCTTGAGCACACGAAGATTGACGCCGAGTTTTGGCAGATCAAGTAACGGAACGGTAGCGGCCTTGGCGACCTGATCCAGAATCGCTCGTTCCTTCGGAGCACCGGTCAGCGCGACGGTCGCACCTAATTCGCGGTGGCAGCGATCAGCGACCTGAGCAAATCGCGCGGGTTCCCACATCTTGGCATCCCCGTAGTTCGCTCCGGGATTGACCAAAACTAGTCGGCCACGCTCAGAATCAAATCCGACTGACCGCAACAGTCGTTCGGCAGCAACGTCATCCTCAGGTCGAGTGAAAATCTGCATCGATAAATCGGGATCAGTTGCGCCGAGATACCGTGTCAGACCAAGGTAATAATCGCGCGTGGGAACAGGGACAAATTTCCCCATCTCACGCCGTGGAAGCAGGCGATCACTGAGGAGAAATCCCCGGCCGTCGCGGTCGTAACCGACTCGACGCTGAATACCGGCCATACGAACCAACAGCGCGGTTTTGAAGCTATTGGGAAGCAGGACAGCGGTATCGAATTTTCCTGCCGCCAGTCGTCGAGCAAGATTAAACATGCCGATGCGTCGGAGGTCGCCCTTACCCTTTCGTGCTGGACGGATCGTAATGATGCGGTCCACCCACGGGCACGGATCAATGGCCGGCCGAATGACGCTGCGGGCGAGAATGGTGATCTGTGCTTTGGGGTAGAGCTGGCGCAGTGATCGCAAAGTGGGCATGGCCATGATGGCATCGCCCAGCCACGTCGGCATAACCACGAGCAAGCGATCAGCCTGCCTGTGCTGCGGAAGTTCACTCATTGTGCAAAGTATAACCCGCTGACAGTTCGCAATCGCGTCAACGGCTGAACATCAGCGTGGCGATCGTCGCCAGTTGCATCAGGATCGATGCAAACATCCACCTCATGAACACGCCATCCTCCGCCCGACCCATGACCAGTGCCCCGAGAAAACAGACTAACGCGATCATCTGAAGCAACACGGCGAAGGCTTTGATATAGGAAAAATCCTGCTGACCCGGCCGCTGATGGCGCAATTCCTGAAGGATCTGGCGCAGCGTCTCGCTGTCACGCGATGACTCAGCAATGGACGCTTCGCTTTGTGATGGAATCGTTGCGTCAGCAGTGGATTCGCGGGAATCCAAGGATTCGGCTGCTGAGACATTTCCAGTCGATGGCTGCAATGCCTCGCGGCTGGCGGGCGGACTTGCACTCCATGGTCGGTATGGCGTCGGGACGGGAGGCGGGGTAATTGTGACTTCCGCCGCACGAGCGGCGGCTTCTTTTCTCCGCGCTGCCTGTTGCCTCGCGTGAAGTTCCTCCGGTGATTCAGGTTTGCGCTGCTGGGCGATGATGCGGACAGCTTCGATCAGATTTTTTGCTGCATAATTGGGTATGGTGTTACCCGACAAGATTTGCCGCTCGCTGATTTCCGCAACACGCAGCGGGGTCATCTCCTCCGCGTCTTCTCGCAGAAGGATGGTGCGAGTTCCAGCCTTCGCACCGGCTTCAACATCGCGCATCTGATCGCCAATCGTCCAGCTCTGCGCCAGGTCGAGCTGGAGATCTTTTGCTGCCTGAAGAATCATTCCACAGTCAGGCTTTCGCCACGGGTGCTCACGACGGTAACGCTCAACTGTTCCTTCTGGATGGTACGGGCAATAGTAAAAGCGATCGATGATCGAGCCGCTGGTTGACTTGATCTGGTCAGCAAGTCGTTGATTAACCGCTTCGACATCACTCTCGGAATACTTTCCCCGTGCGACACCGCCTTGATTGGTGATCACGACGATTTTGTAGCCAAGCCCACGCAACGACGCGACAGCGGATGATGCCCCCTGGACAAGCCTGACCAGGTCGGGATCGCCCAAGTCGCCGTCGTTGTGGATCAGCGTGTTATCTCGATCGAGGAAAACCGCAGCATTCATTGGCTATCAGATTACCACGAACCAGCTTTGGACGATTACTTCCTGAGATGAATCAGGATGCGTCCGGTAATACCCGAATTGATCAACGGACCTGCTGCTGTTTGGTCCGTCGCTTTAATTCTTCACGTATTTCCGCCACAGCTTCGCTGACCGCGATATCGAGCTGGTCATTGACAATGAATCGATCGTAAACGCCGCATGAACGAGCCCGGGCGATTTCCTCTTTCGCTTTTTTGAATCGCCTCTGTATGACTGCCTCATCTTCACGCTGACGCTTGCGGAGTCGTTCGATAAGTACATTCTCGCTGGGTGGAAGGACGAAGATTGAAAATGCGTCCGGCATTTTTTCTTTAACCAGGATCGCGCCCTGCACATCGATCTCAAGAATCATCAGGCGGCCGGCACGGAGTGCGTCCTCAACCGCTTTACGCGGCGTGCCATAGAAGTTTCCAAAGACCTCCGCCGACTCGAGCAATTCTCCCGCATCACGAGCTCGCTTGAATTCCTCAACGGAGACAAAGTGGTAGTCCACTCCGGGTTTATCGCCCAGGCTTTGCGGTCGTGTGGTCATGGATACGCTGAAGTCACCGCCCAGCTCGCTCTCGACACGGTGCGTGATCGTCGTTTTGCCGACACCTGATGGTCCGGAAATAATCAGGAGCATTCCGGGAGGAGTGCCCGCTGCCGACTGTTGATCGCTGATAGATGTTTTTTTTTCGCAAGCCACTTGAATCGTCACGGTTGAGAAATTCCCTGATCTTCCGTCGAGACTCGTCACGGATTTCCGTTATCGTTCGGCACCGGCGGTCAGGAACAGCGTCGCCATTCGTACCGCCAGCCCATTGGTTACCTGCTGAAGCACGGTGCTGCTGGCACCATCCGCGACTGCGGAATCAAGTTCGATACCGCGATTAATCGGTCCGGGGTGCATCACAATGACTCCCGGCTTCGCTTTCGCCAGCCGTCGTGCCGTCAGCCCGTAAAAGGTCGCATACTCCCGTACACTCGGAAATGCCTGGCTGGTCAACCTCTCAAACTGCACCCGCAAAGTGTTAATCACATCAACGCGAGGAAGAACCGCATCGAGATCATTGGACAGCTCACACCCCAGGTCCGCAAAACCTCGCGGCAGCAGCGTAGCTGGGCCGACAAGAATGACCCTGGCTCCGAGCTTGCGCAGACCATGAATATTGGACCGCGCTACACGGCTGTGCGCGATGTCACCGACGATCGCAACGGTCAGCCCTTCAAGATTAAAATCCTTGTCCCGACTAAGCCGTCGAGCGATCGTGTAGATATCAAGCAAACCCTGCGTCGGATGCTCGTGCTGACCGTCGCCAGCATTGATCACCGAGCAACCCACGCTTCCTGAAAGTTGATGAGCTGCGCCGCTGAGGTGGTGCCTGACGACGATCGCATCGACTCCCATCGCCTCGATGTTTCGTGCGGTGTCACGCAGCGTTTCACCCTTATTGACGCTTGAAGTTTTTGCGGTGAAGTCGAGTACGTCAGCGGAAAGTCGGCTGGCTGCAAGATTGAAACTTGCACGGGTGCGTGTCGAGTCCTCGAAGAACAGGTTGACCACCACTCGGCCTCGCAAAGCGGGCACCTTTTTGATGCTTCGTGTGCTTACATCCTCAAAACCTCGCGCAGTCGTCAGAAGAAATCGAATGTCCGCGGCCGAGAGATGCTCGAGGCCGAGCAGGTGCTTATGAGGCCAGCGGTAGTTCGCCTGCTCCGTCATGCCTTTCCTGCCACTGCGGGCTGTCGTGAACGGACGATGATTTCGTCGTTCGCGTCGGTGGGTTTAACCTGTACGGCGACCACATCGCCGGCTTTGACGAGCTTAGCTTCGGGGCCGCGAGTGAGATCCATCGCCACATGATCCGGGGCGATAGGCAATTCTCGACCACCACGATCCACGAGGACGCTCAACCATACACGACGTGGACGACCGATGTCCATCAGCGATTGCAGCGCCGCCCTCACAGACCGCCCGGTCATCAGCACGTCATCGACCAGCACCACATTGAGACCGTCGATGCTGAAGGGAATCTCCGTCGTGCGAACGACCGCTGAGGAACCGATTTCGGACAAGTCGTCACGGTAAAGAGTGATGTCGAGCGATCCAACTCGATCTCCGAACTGGTCGCGCAGGCGTTCGGCAATCCGACCGGCCAACACATCACCTCGACTGCGGATGCCAATTAACGCCCATGATTCCGGCTCGCTGGATTTTTCGATATCCGCGCGGATCAGATCGGCCAATCGACTGATGAGTGAACCTACCTTTTGCTGATCCGCCAACACTTGCATCGAAGGAATGTTACCGGAGGAACAGACCACGCGAAAGCCCGCCCCGCCCTTACCGGGAATTATTCGATACCAGCGACTCACCGGCAACGATTTGTATTTGCACTGAGCTTTCGTCGATGCTGCCGCCAACCACGTCGTTTACACGAATCTTCAGTCGATATTTCCCTACGCTCAACCTCGCAGGTAGCCTGATCAATTGAACAACGAAGAAATCTCGGCGTCGGTTCCGCGAGCGATCCACGATCTCGGCTGTCGGTTGCTTCCAGACCGCCAGACCGTCGGATTCGTTGTACAGGACAATCTCCTGCGTCAGCTTGACCTGATACTGCCCTCGTGCGTCCTGTGTGGAGCGGAAATTTTCCAGTTCGGCATAGACGATCATCGGCTGCTCTCTGCCGGCAAGAAACGTGTTGGACTCAAACGTGTCATACACGCCAAAGCCACTCACCTTTCGACACAGCTGAATATTACTCATGTGCAGCGACGCCTCCCCCAGGATGGCTGTGAGCTGGTCGGATACCTCACTGGGTGACAACGATTGGTCACCTGATGCGAGCTTCTTCCCCAAAAGCATGATGGTGCGATGATAACGCAGCACCTGATCGCGCTGCGCCGGTGAAAGCGGTGCAAGGTCGGCTTCATCAAGCTTGTGGTCAGAATCAACCAGCGCCAGTGCGGCGGCACTGACCGCCTTGGCCATCGCTGGATCCTGACTCGTGCGAATATCCTTGAGTAAATTTTCAAGCAATGCCTGACGATCCAACACCGGCTGAATCGCGGCAGGCTGCGCTGCTGTATCTGTGATTGTCGTGCTGTCAGCATGGGTGGCTTCCGTGGGAGTGGTATCGCTTAATGCGGATGGCGGAGCCACGGCTGCGCGTGATCGAGATTTCTCGATCCATTCCACACGTTGCATATATGGAGGTGGTGTCGTCTCAGTCGCAGACACCGTTTCGGTTGTCGAAGCAGACTCATCACGTCCGTCACGGTTTTTTTTCATCGCCTCCGCGAGTCGCTGCGCCTGTGCTTCAACCTGCGCGGTCAGGTCTCCTACATTTGCGGAATCGACCTCGGATTCAAGACCAGCGGGCTGAGGTACGGATCTTTTCTTTTCGGCGGATTTAGCTTCGGCAGATTGAGCCGCAGGAAGCCGCTTCGCAAGATCGCGGGATGGCACAGGTGTTGAGGAACAACCAAAGGCGATCAGAGCAGAGACGCTGATCAAGCTACCTGATAGACACCAACGCCACGATGCTTTCCGCATTTGTGCCTCCATGCACTTTTAGATTGCCCAACGACCGGCTCCGCCGACCGTTCGATCCACTTTCTCCACATGTAACAAGAAAAGTAGATCTACTTTGATTATTTATCGCCTACCAAAGCGCAAAAACCTTCAAGATTTCGTACCGCGTCGCCTTGCCCGGACTTTGCGCGGACATCTAACTCCACAATGCGATCGAATAATTCCGACAGCTTTGATGGTGATACTGCCCGGAGAGCTTTTGTAAACACCTGCTGCCGTTCCTGCGGCCAAATCCGCAGTTCCCGACCGATCGCAAAATCATTCATCCCCTGTTGTTTAAGCCGCATTCCAAGGTAGAGTTTACGAATGATGTCAGCCGTGAAATAGGCGACAAGCACGTCCGGCTGGCCGGAGAGATCCACCAGCTCGTGCAGCATTTCGATCGACGGTTTCGCCCCACCACCACTGATTGTGTTAAGGATGGCTTCCTGGATTGACCACGCCTCCTCCTCACTGCTGCGACCAACAACCTGCTCAACCAGCTTAGCGGTGATCGGATTACCCTCGCCTGCAAGGACAGCGAGTTTGCCAAGCTCCCCATCGATCAGCGCGATCTCGGTACCCATGCGCTCGATCAACAGGTCGGCTGCTTGTAATTCCAGCGTGGTCTGATGATGAGTCTTCGCTCGGCGAAATATCCAATCTTTCACTTCGCCATGCTGCATCGGTTCACATTTTTCGACGAAGCCAACCTTCGCAACAAGCTTATCGAGATTGCCTTTATTCCACTTGATGCTTCGAAGCACCAGCGTAGCGGTATCCACCGGAGCGGCAGCGTAACGCTCCATCGCCTCACGATGATTCATCACAAATTGATCCGCATCATCCACGATAACGATCTTGAACGTCTGCATCAGTGAAAACGTACGTAATTCATCAAGCACATCCGACAAAGCGGCTGACTTGCCATCGTAGGTGAGGATTTCGAGCGATCCGTGTACAGCCTCCAATGTCGCACGGAGAGCCTCGATGGCTTCACGCTTGCGCATCTCCTCAGAGCCATAAAGGATCGCGATGCGAGTATCGGCTGACGGGCCATCGCTGGTAGCAGCTTTACGAGCCATGAAGAAATGGTAACACGTGTCAATGGATCACGAGCAAATTATCCAGCACCCTGATCATTGCGGCCGCCGGTCAATCGCTCCGACCATGTATCGAGGTGATCGTGCCTGGTCAGGTCGAACCGAAGCGGGGTGATCGTAATGTATTTTTTGTAAATGGCGTCCACGTCGCTGTCGGCTGGTGTGTGATGGAACTTCAAGTCCGGCACGGCAGTAAACATTCGGTCCCCACCCATCCGCAGCTCATGATGATATTCGTCCACGATGGGACTGGTCGATGCGGGAACCACACGAGTACCGATCGGTTCGGCACCATCATCGAGTACGGGAATATTGACATTGAGAACCGTGTGCTTTTCGAGCTGGTGTTCGATGATCTGTTCGATTACGCGCCGTGATATTTCCGTCGCGCGGGACCAGTCGGTTTTTTGCGGGTGGCCGATATGCAGACTCATGGCGACAGCGGGTATGCCCATGAATCCCGCTTCCATTGCTGCGGCGACCGTACCGGAGTAGATCACGTTGATGCCGATATTCGCACCGGAGTTAATCCCGCTGAGTACGAGATCCACCGGCCCGGGAATCAGATTTGAAATCGCCAGCTTCACGCAGTCCGCCGGCCGTCCATCAACCGCGATCCCCTCGAATAGCGGGTTGCCTTTGGGGGAATGGCCTGCCTGCGTGTGGGTAAGGATCGGGCGGTGAAGTGTCACCCCGTGACTCATCGCGGACTGCACCGTGGAGGGAGCAACGACGAAGACCTCACCAAGATGGCTCGCTGCCTCATAAAGCGCAGCAATTCCCGGAGCGGTGATGCCGTCGTCATTGGTCAGGAGGATGCGCATAGGCCTGCTTATACCTGATCCAGCCAAGGAAAAGGCCGGTCGTTAAACCGGCCCTTGAGAAAACTGCGGCATACCAAGAGAGAACTCACGTCCCCTCTGCGGCCTTTTCCTCGGCCTTGGTCTCGGCGGCTGCCGGAGCGGACTCGCTACGGCTCTTACGGAGCTTGGCGGCGACCTCCATCCGGTGATTCGCCTTATCACGCCGACGCGAATATTGACCCGAAACCGTCGGACCGGTTTCATTCTGAGGTATCAGTTGCAGCACGACAAGATCGCTGCCGTCACCAATGCGATGACGCGCGAGTTTGACGATCCGTGTGTATCCGCCGGGCTTATTGGCATATTGCGGAGCGATTTCATCAAACAGCTTCTTCACGATACGCGGGCCGCCCTTAAGCTCGCCGTACTTATTCCGCTTCACTGTCTCATCACGATCGTTTTTAACGATGATCTGATCCCGCCCCAGCGCGCTGGTAACGCGCCGACGGGAGGCGAGGTCGCCCTTACGAGCTGCCGAGATGATCTTCTCGATAAACGATTGGACACTCTTGGCCTTGGGTCGGGTCGTGGTGATTTGGCCGTGCGTAAATAGCGCGATCGCGAGATTGCGTCGCAGGGCGCGACGATCTTCTGCGTCACGGCTGAGTTTGTAACCGGCTACTGCGTGTCTCATAAGTTACCTTCCAGACAGAATACGTTAGAACAACTTGCGGGAGGATCAGCGTATGCGGCTCGATGGGAGCCTCGCCATCCCGGCACCGGCGGCTTTACGCCGACGCCGTCGTGGACTTCTTGAACTCCTCAGGCACATTCATACCCAGTGACAAACCCATGTCGGTAAGTTTACGCTTCACTTCGCGCAACGAAGTTTTGCCGAACGAGCGAACCTTGAGAAGATCGTTCTCGGCGTGTTGCACGAGCTCACCGACCGTTGCCAGCTTAGCTGACTCAAGGCAGTTACTCGCGCGGACTGAGAGATCCAGCTCGCTGACGGGCATGCGGAGCTTGCGGAGAAGCTCCTCATCCACGCGGGCCGCAGCCGAAGCACTTTCGCTGGCGGTAGCGGAACCAAGCTCGAAATACTGAACGAACGGGTTGAGGTGCTTGCGGAGGATCTTCGCAGCCTCGACCAATGCCATTTCCGGGCTGATCGTGCCGTTGGTCCAGATTTCGAGGGTCAGACGGTCGTAGTTGGTCTTCTGACCGACGCGGGTATCTTCGACTTTGTAGCGCACACGGGTCACGGGGGAGAAGATCGCATCTACCGGAATGATGCCGACTTCCTGGTCTTCATTGGCGTTGTACTGTTCGCTGGCCGGGACATAACCACGGCCCTTTTTAACCGTGAATTCCATGTCAAAATCGACCTGCTTGGTCAACGTCGCGAGCACCATTTCTTTGTTGTGGATAGTGACGGAAGTGTCGGCCTCGATCAGATCGCAGCTCACTTCGCCGGGGCCTTCCGCCTGAAGGCGCATGGTTTTGGATTCCTCGCCGTCGAGGCTGACGATCATGTTCTTGATATTGAGGATGATATCAGTCACATCCTCCATCACGCCTTCGAGACTGGTGAACTCGTGCTGCGCTCCCTTGATTTTGACCGCGGTAACCGCAGCTCCCTCAAGTGATGAGAGCAGGATGCGGCGCAGAGAGTTGCCGACCGTTGTACCGAAGCCTCGCTCGAAAGGCTCGACGGAAAACTTACCGTAAGTGTTCGTGTTGAGATTCAAGTCAGGGGTCACCCGGCTCGGAAGCTCAAGACCTCGCCATCGCATTCTCATAGCAATCTCCAAAGCCAGCAGATTCCATAGTGGACTTCAGGATTCACGTCCGGCGGTGCGCTGCTGGGCCACGCCGAGGACTTCTGTTCCTGAAGAAAATAATCAGTAGTCAAAATCAGAAACTCGATTGGGAGCTTCTGATATCCAAAACATCAAAACTTAGACGCGGCGACGCTTTCGCGGCCGACAGCCGTTGTGCGGGATCGGAGTGTGGTCTTCAACCGCGGTGATTTTGAGTCCCGCTGCCTGAAGAGCCGTTACAGCCGATTCGCGGCCGGCACCGGCACCGTTGACGCGGACTTCGATTTCCGACATGCCGAACTTCTTGGCGGCGATGGCGGCTTCTTCGGCAGCGCGAGTCGCGGCGAAAGGCGTGCTCTTGCGCGAGCCCTTGAAACCAACGGTGCCCGCTGATTGCCAGCAGAGCGTCTCGCCGTTGACATCGGTAATGGTGACCTGGGTGTTGTTGAACGAAGCCTTGACATACGCGATGCCTCGGCTGACGTTCTTGCGGACCTTTTTCTGTTTCTTGGCCATAGTATTCCTCGAAGTTGCAGACGATTCCTCTGGGAATCTCGCTTCGGTTTGAGGTTCTGATCGTCACGACAACCTGTCGCGGCGATTTCACGATCCAACGGGTTATCCCCGCATTATTTCAATGCCTTGACGCCCTTCTTGCCGGCGACCGTCTTCCGCTTGCCCTTGCGGGTACGTGCATTAGTACGGGTGCGCTGACCGCGAACAGGCAAACCACGGCGATGACGATCGCCGCGATAGCAGCGAATATCACGCAGACGCGCGATATTCTGTGAAACCTGGCGGCGAAGTGCGCCTTCAACGACGTAGTTTGCCTCGATCAGCCCCGCAATCTGCGCGAGCTGATCTTCGGTAAGCTTATTCGCGCGGACGTGGCCTTCAATGCCAGCCTCTTTAAGGATGATTTCCGCGTTGGTCGGACCGATGCCGTAGATGTATCGCAGAGCGATACGAATAGGCTTGTTGTCCGGGATGTCCATACCTGCGATACGGGGCATGCGATACTCCTGAGAAGTTCAAATGTCTGGATCAAGATTCACATTCATGAGCCGGTCGGCTAGATGCTGATGACGAGCCTTGTGCTTCTGATCCGAAGGGGTTATCCCTGCCTTTGCTTGTGTTTGGGGTTAATGCAGATGACGCGCACGACGTTTTTACGGCGAACGATCTTGCAGTTTTCACAGATGCGACGGATGCTGCTTCGGACTTTCATGGTTTCACCTTCACGATCGCGACCACGGGTCGCGGCCTTGCCTTGTGTAATGTTCAGTGTCGATACGTGATGCGGCCTTTGGTCAGGTCGTACGGACTGATGTCCACGGTCACCTTGTCTCCCGGAAGGATACGGATGTAGTTCATCCGCATCTTGCCGGAAATATGAGCTACGATCTCAGGCTTGTTGGCCGTCTCCAGCCGCACGCGGAACATCGCGTTGGGCAGAGCGTCGATCACTTCACCTTCGACCTGGATTTTTTCTTCTTTGGGCATTCGTTACACCGCAGCCACGCGCCACGGCTCGCTCTATCTCAATCTCGCACCGAAGCGCGACTCGTTGAGTCGTCACCCTCATCTCCTTACCGACCGTCGGTAAGGACGTCCGCCCCGTTGGCGGTCACCGCGACCGTGTGCTCATAATGGGCTGAAGGCTTACGGTCCACGGTCAGGACCGTCCACCCGTCCGGCAGCGTGATCACGTCTTTCGTGCCGAGGTTGCACATCGGCTCGATCGCCAGAACCACGCCCTCACGCAGCACGATGTCGCTCCGAAGCAAATCCCTGCTCACAAAATTGGGCACTTTAGGATCCTCATGCATCTGCTGCCCGATGCCGTGTCCCACAAAGTCCCTTACCACACTCAGACCAGCTTCCTCCGCATATCCCTGCATCAACCGGGCGATCTGACTCCACCTACGTCCCGGCCGGATATTTTCAATCGCAATGTCCAGCACATGCTGGGTCACTTCACAAAGTTTTTTTACCTCAGGTCGTACATTACCGACCAAGATGGTAGTCGCTGCATCTCCGCACCAGCCGTCGAGTTGCACACCGCAATCGACACCGACGATATCACCATCGCGGATTTTTCGGTCGCTTGCGATGCCGTGAACGACCTCTTCATTGACACTGATACAGAGGTTCGCCGGGAAACCTTCGCCTGAGCGGTAAGTCGGGTAGTTCTTGAACAACCCGCGTGCCCCTTCGGCTGTATAGACCCGGTAGGCCTCTTCATCAATCTCACGGGTTGTCACACCCGGCTTGCACACCTCCTGGCAACGATTCAATACTTTGCGGACCACTCGACCCGCGGCCCGCATCTTTTCGATTTCCGCCTTGGACTTTAACCGTATCGCCATCCCGTCCGCACCATTGACCCAACCTCGTCAAGGGCCGGGGAATCCTTGATTTTAGCAAAGTTTCTCGATTTTCGCCAGTTACCCGGCGACTATCGATCCTCTCGCTCGCGTCATCATCACATCGGCCCCGCACCACGAATGCGCGGCCCCTTGCCACCGCCCCCGCCTCCGAGGAAGCCCTGGTAGTTCCTCATAGCCAGACTTGCCTCGATGCGATTGACAAAATCCAGCATGACGCTTACCACGATCAGCAGGCCGGTCCCTCCGAGGAACGACGCCACCTGCGGGTCCACGTTGAACTTTGACGAAACCACGGTGGGGATCACCGCGATGATCGCAAGAAATCCCGCGCCGACGTAGGTGATCCGTTCCATGACAACTTCAAGGTACTCGGCGGTGCGTGGCCCAGGCCTCATGCCAGGGATGAAGCTGCCGTGATCGCGCAACTGCGTCGCCATCTCCTTGGGTTGGAATTGCACCGTCGTCCAGAAGTAGGCGAAAAAGTAAATCAGCGCGATATAGGACAGGACGTGGAGATAGCCCTGCTCAGCAAAATTACGTTGCAAGAAGGTGGTGACCGGATTACGCCAGTGATTCGCCAGGAAGTTAAAAATCATGGAAGGGAAGACCATCAACGTGCTGGCGAAGATGATCGGCATCACGCCGCCATGATTCACGCGCAGCGGTAGATAGGTCTTCTGGCCGCCGTACACTCTCCTGCCGCGGGTGTGCTTGGCCTGCTGAATCGGAATGCGTCTCTGCCCCTGGGTGATAAGGATCGATCCAGCCACAACGACCACGAACGCGACCATGAGAAAGATAGCTGTGTCCAAACCGTAACGCGGGTCGTCCTGCCGCTCTGGTGCGATCTTAAACAGCAACAGATAGAGCTTGGTGAAATGGTCGTAGAAGAAATACGGCAGATTGCTGTCCTGGATCACACTCAAGACTGCCTGCGGCATTCGCGCAACGATACCTGCCGTGATGATGAGTGATACGCCATTGCCTATGCCGTATTTATCAATTTGCTCGCCAATCCACATCAGGAAGATAGTGCCGGCAGTCAATCCGACCAGACCACATATCCAGAACGTAGGCGTTTGCAGATAATCCGGGTAAACCAATGGCCGATCGCCGCTCTGAAGAAATCCAAGCCAAACAACCGCCTGCACGATGCACAGCCCAACGGTGGCGTAGCGGGTCCACTCGGTGAGTTTCTGTTGACCGGCAGGCCCTTCTTTCTGCAAAGCCTGAAAACTCGGAACAACCGTACCTAACAGTTGGAAAATAATCGCAGCGGAGATATACGGAGCGATCCCCAAACCGAAGATGGTCGATTGGTGAAGCGATCCGCCGGTAAACATACCCACGAAGTTCAGCAGAGTACCCGCACCACCGCCCGCGTTTTTAGCCCATTCCGCAAGTTCCGCCTGATCGACAGCCGGCAGCGGGATAAAAAATCCGATGCGGTAGATGACGAGCATCCCCAGCGTAAACAGCATCTTGTTCCGCAGTTCGGGAATTCGCCAGATATTGAGGAACGCTTGGAGCATGTTGATCCGCTAGTCTTAGCCTGGAAGTTGGGGCCCCGCTATAAAACGACCGAGTGCCGATCCCCCCAGCCGATCTTGACCGGGCTTTGACCAACACGGCTTCCGTCAACGGTTGACGATCAGCCATTGGTCTTTCGACTGTTCATCAAGCTACTGCGCGACAGTGATCGATCCCCCGGCTTTGGTGATCTTTTCTTCCGCTGTCTTGGTGAATTTCGCGGCAGTGATCCTGAGTTTTTTCTTCAGTTCGCCGTCACCGAGAATTTTTACCGGCTTCTTGGTGCTTGAGAGCAAACCTGCCTCCACAAGAGCCTTGGGAGTGATCTCAGCGTTATCAGCAAAGCGGGCTTCAAGCGTCTTGAGATTCACTACCGCATACTCGACACGGAAGATGACGTTGGAAAATCCACGCTTGGGAACGCGCCGGAACAACGGCATCTGGCCGCCCTCGCGGCTGGCTCGGATCGACCCGGTCCAGCCGGAGCGTGACCCCGCGCCTTTGACGCCGCGACCTGATGTCTTTCCGTGTCCGCTGCCGACGCCGCGGCCGATGCGTTTACGCTTCTTGTGAGCGCCGACTTTTTCTGTGATCTCATGAATCATCATGACGGATATCACTCCTGACTGACCGGGCGTATTTCACCCGAAGTTGGAATTACCTGGATGCTTCGGGTGACGGTGTGGTTTCTGACGCCGCTGCGGTTTCGCTTCCGGCATCTCCCTCACCGCCGCGACCACGACGACCTCGCGGACCGCCACGACCACCTCGGCCACCGGTCTTCTGACCAACCGTGTTCACCGGACCTTTCGCACGAGCTTCCGTGCTGGCTTGCTGCGGGACATACCGCTGGCCGGCGGCGAGAATTTCCTCGACGCGAGTAGATTCAATGGTTGTACTGCGCAACTCGGCGACTTGATCCTTGGTTCGCAGTTTGGCGAGGCCTTCCATCGTGGCCTTGCAGAGGTTCTTCTGATTGGTTGATCCGAACGCCTTGCTCAGACAGTCACGAACGCCGACCATTTCGAGTACTGCGCGGACGGTGCCGCCCGCCGAGATTCCCGTGCCGGGAGCTGCGGGCAGGAGTCGTACACTCGATGCGCCGAACTTACCCGTCACCTGGTGCGGCAGCGTGCCGGCCTGAAGCGTGACACGGGTGAGGTTTTTCTTTGCGTCTTTCTGCGCTTTTTCAATTGCGGTAGGAACTCCGCCCGCCTTGCCGTAGCCGATGCCGACGCTGCCTCGTCGGTCTCCCACGACTACCATCGCCGCAAAGCTGAAACGGCGACCGCCTTTCACCACCGTGGCGGTGCGATAGATGCCGACGGTTGTCGATTCCAAACCCTGTGATTCTTCGAGCATTTCTGCCATTGTTTCATTCCTGGAAACGCAGGGTCGAGAGCTGTCAGCCAGCGACCATGCAGACGCAAGCAATATCGTTCGTCATTCCCTCTCAAACACTGCGGGACTTTTTCGTATCCCGCGACCACTACTCTCCGTGACTTCTTAAAACTTCAGCCCCGCCTCACGGGCGGCATCGGCCAGAGCTTTGATCCGACCGTGATACTTGAAACCATTGCGATCCATCGCGACCTGTGTAACACCGGCTGCCTTTGCGCGTTCTGCCAATGCTTTACCGACTCGTTTGGCTGCCTCCGCGTTACCGCCGCCTTTTTCGAGTTTCTCCTGCACGGAGCTGGCGGAAGCGAGAGTCTTGCTGATGACGTCATCAATGATCTGCGCGTATATGTGATTCAGGCTGCGATACACGGTGAGGCGCGGACGCTCGGCGGTGCCGATGATGCGTTTGCGGATACCCGTCTTGCGGCGCTGACGGCGAACTTGTTTGAGTACGTTGGCTTGCATAATTCAATCCTCGAAGCGTGTCGCTTAAGCAGCGACCGCTGAACGGTTATCAGGCTGCGCCGCCGGCGAAGGCCTTGCCCTGTTTGCGGATAATTGTCTCGTCCACGTACTTGATTCCCTTGCCGTTGTAGGGTTCGGGAGGACGCTGTGAACGAATCTCCGCCGCGATCTGGCCGACCGCCTGCTTATCCGCGCCGCTGACCTTGATTCGGTTTTGGTTGACCTCGACCTTCACACCGGCAGGTATTGTGACCACGCGAACATCCGCGTAGCCCACTGCCAACTGGATCGTCGTGCCCTGAACCTTAGCCGTCCAACCTACGCCGTTAAGCTCAAGCTCTTTGGCGAAGCCTTTGGTTACGCCTTCGATCATGTTGGCGATGCGAGCACGGGTCGTACCGTGCATCGCGCGGGCAAATCGTGTTTCTCCCTGACGCTCGATCACGACCGCTTTGCCGGTCTGGTCAACCTTGACCTTCACTTCCGGCGTGGTGGTGAAGGTGAGTTTGTTCTTGCCGCTCTCGACGACAACGTCGTGGCCATTGACAGCCACCTTCACGTTGTCGGGAAGCGGAACGGGTTTTTTTCCAATGCGGGACATTGCTATCTCCTGCGAAACCGCAAGCGTGAATCATTTACTCGACGGTGCAAATAAGCTCCCCACCGACATGCTGTGCCCGCGCCTGACGGTCGCTCAGCACGCCCTTGGGTGTGGTCAGAATCGCAATACCCAGGCCTTCCAGCGGACGCGGAAGATCAGCGAACTTCGCATACACCCGACGACCGGGCTTGCTCGTGCGCTGGAGGCTGTGGATCAGATCCTCACCCTTGGGTCCGTAGCGCAGTTCAACACGGAGGATGCCCTGACGGCCATCGTCAATCACGGCGAAATCCGTGATGTAGCCTTCTTCCTTGAGCACCTTGGCGATGCCCTGGCATACCTTGCTGTTACGGCAATCCACCTTCGCAGCCTTGTTGCGGGCTGCGTTACGGATGCGGGTGAGCATATCGGCGATCGTGTCACTAAGAGCCATTCATCAATCTCCATTTGGCCGGCAGCCATGCAGGGGTCCGGCATCAGGGGCCGCACCGGGCACCTGTCATCTGATTACCGACTCACCAGGACGCTTTCCTCATCCCCGGAATCTTGCCTTCCAGTGCGAGCTTACGAAGCATCAGTCGCGAGATCTTGAACTTTCGATACACAGCGCGGCTACGACCTGTCAGAGCACACATGCTCTTGATACGGGTCGGGCTTGCATCACGCGGAAGTTTGGCCAATCCCGCGTAGTCTCCCGCCTTTTTCATCTCCAGACGTTTCTGGCGATGCTTGGCCACGGTCTTTTCGATCCGTTTCATTCTTTCCAGTGTTGACTTGCAGGCCATGTCGTGCTCCCAGGCCGTGTGACTTCATCCGGTCACGGCCGATTCTTAAATCTCAATTCGTTCAGGATGCTCGCTTTGACTGACGATCCTCAGGACGCTGGAAGGGAATTCCCAACTCCTGGAGCACCAGTCGTGATTTTTCATCCGTGCTGTTCTTGAATACAAACGTAATGTGCATGCCGTGTGTAAACTGGGCTTCGGCCATGTTGACTTCAGGGAAAATACCCTGTTCCGTCACGCCGAAGGAGTAGTTACCCCGGCCGTCAAAACTCTTGGGGTTGAGGCCGCGGAAGTCTTTGATGCGCGGGATTGCCAGCGTAACGAGCCGATCGATGAACTCCCACATCCGCGCACCACGAAGCGTAACCATCGCACCGACTTCGTAGCCCTCGCGGAGCTTGAAGTTCGACACTGATTTTTTGGCGGTCTTCATGATCGCCTTCTGGCCGGTGATGACCGAAAGATCAGAGAGTGTCTGCTCCTTGGCCTTGGCGTTGAGCTTCGACCCTTCGAGCGACTTGCCCAGACCGACATTGACGATGACCTTATCGAGTCGCGGGAGGGCCATCGGATTGGTGATGCCGAAGTCTTTCCTGACACGCTCAGCCACCGGGCCGGTGAAGCGTTGCTTCATTCGGGGATTGAGTTTTGCGGTTGCAGTTGCCATACGTTCTTCCATTTCAGCCCCGACTGCGGGGCATCATGCACATTTAATTTCCGTCAGCGTGACGCCTTCCGAAGTTCCTGGCCGATGGGCTGACCGCTTTTGACACCCACACGAACTTTCGCGCCATCTTTGCGCGTCTCGAACCGGATACGAGTAGCCTTGCCCTCGGATACCGGCATGACGTTGGAAATGTGGATGGGCATTTCCTTTTCGATCACTCCGCCTCGCGGCTGGCTCTGTGTCGGTCGGACGTTTTTCTTGCGGATATTGACGCCTTCAACGACAACACGCGATGTATTGGCGCAACTGCCAACGATCACGCGAAGAACTTTGCGCGGCGTCGTGTCACGCACCTGACGCTCACCCACGCGACGCTTGCTGCCCGCGCCGGAGATCACCACCACCAGATCGCCTTTTCTTACATGTCGTGCCATAGTTCACCTTCACTACCGCTGCTGATTTTTCTCGAAGCAAACCCTCGCATCCAACTGCGATGATTCACTTACACAACCTCCGAAGCCAGGGAGACGATCTTCATGTACTTGTCACGCAGTTCACGAGCAACGGCTCCGAAGATGCGGGTGCCGCGTGGATTACCTTCGTCGTCGATGAGCACCACTGCGTTGCGGTCGAACCGCACATAGCTGCCGTCGTCGCGGCGGATCGGGTAGCTTGTGCGAACCACCACAGCCTTGACCACGGTGCCCGCCTTCATATCGCCGCCGGCCAGTGCCTTCTTGACGCTGCAGACGACCTGGTCGCCGACAGTCGCGGTGCGACGGATAAACTTGCCCTTGCGGGTCGTGCCGCCCATCACGTGGATGATGCCGACGACTTTCGCGCCGGTGTTATCCGCCACATCCACTCTTGCTTCGGTTTGAATCATGACTCATTTCCTGACCGGCGAGGTTTTCGCCGACTTCACGCGGACTCGTTATTCAATTTCCGTCTTGTGTTCGAGCTGACCAGCCGACGCTTCGACGACTCGGACCAGCCGCCAACTCTTGGTCCTGCTGATCGGGCGGCAATTGGCGATCTCCACGCGGTCGCCGAGCTTGCTTACGTTCTTTTCGTCATGCACCTGGAACTTGGTCTGTTTCTTCAGGTACTTGCCATATTTGGGATGGCGTACTTGAAAGTCGATGGCGACCGTGCGCGTCTTGTCACGCTTGGCACTGGTGACGATGCCGACCTTCGTGCTCGTGAGGACGCGGCTGGACTGGGATTCCTGTGTCGCGGTAGCCATTACTTGGCCTCCTTGGCGATGCGGAGTTTCTTCTCCGTGAGGATTCGGGCGATATCACGGCGGATGTTGCGAGCCTGACGGGGATTTTCGAGCTTTTCAGTCAAAGCCTTGGTCCTCAGGTCGTACAACTCACGACGGAGACGCTTCTCCTCACTGGCGATCTCTTCCGCATTCAGTTTGTGTGCTTCACTGGCTTTCATGATTGTTCTCGTAAAGACACTGACTCCGATCTCACCGGAGTGTTACGCGTGCCTCCGTTCAATAAACCGGCAGCGGAACGGCATCTTGTGCGCCACACGCACCAGTGCCTGCTTCGCCACATCCGACGGCACGCCGGCGATCTCGAAAAGCACCGTGCCGGGTTTCACTCGTGCCACCCAATACTCAGGCTCGGCCTTGCCCGTTCCCATTCGGGTTTCGAGCGGTTTCTTCGAAATCGGCTTGTCGGGAAACACTCGTACGTAAATCTTGCCTTCACGGCGAAGGAAGTGAGTCGCGGCAACGCGCCCCGCCTCGATCTGCCGGCCGCTGAGCCAGCCGATCGCCAGACACTGCAACCCGAAATCGCCGAACGCGACATAGTTGCCGCGCGTAGCGACGCCGCGCATTTTCCCGCGCTGCTGCTTGCGGAACTTCACTCTCTTAGGCATTAACGGCATGCTTCAATCCTTCGTATCTGCCACCGCCGGGCATCTAATATCCGGCGAATGCTGTTTAGTGACGACCTCGTGCGCGGGGGCGGGCACCGGCTGCTTTCGACTCAAGCTCAGCTTCCTTCACCTCGCTGTACATGCCCTTATAAATCCACACCTTCACACCGATGACGCCGTACGTCGTGTAGGACTGCGCGAAGCCATAGGTCACGTTGGCCTGCAAGGTCTGGAGCGGAATTGAACCCAGACGCAGATCCTCGGTGCGGCTCATCTCATGACCACCCAGACGACCGGCGAGCTGAATTTTCACACCCTTAGCACCTGCGGCGATGGCGGCTTCGCCTTTCATCTTCATCACGCGGCGAAAGCTGGCGCGCTTGGCGAGCTGCTCGGCGATGCCCTCACCGATGAGCTGGGCATCGGCGTCAGGATTGCCGATCTCGATGCAGGAGATCGACACATTTCGTCCGGTCAGCCCCTGAAGATCCTGCGTGAGACGATCGATTTCCGCACCCTTGGGGCCGATCACCAGGCCTGGTCGCGCGGTCTTGATGATGATCTTCAGCTCCTCGCGTGTGCGCTCGATATGCACATCGCTGACCGCTGCGAACGGCGGCTTGCGGTTGAGTCGGTCATCAAGGAACTTGCGGATCTTCTGATCCTCCACGAGCAGCTCGCCATAGAGCGCCTTGGGGGCGTACCAGCGGCTGCGGTGGGCCTCGGTGATACCGACGCGGAACCCGAATGGATGAACTTTCTGTCCCATGGTTTTTCTCGAAATCGAAGACCGCGGTCATTGACCGCAGCTTCACACGTTATTTCACATCCACCGAAACAGTAATGTGGCTGGTGCGCTTCAGGATGCGGTGCGAACGGCCACGGTCCTTTGGTTGAAATCGCTTCATGGTCGGTCCGGAGTCAACACGGGCTTCGGTTACGACAAGCCTGCGAACATCGGCCTCGGCCTGATCGGCGTTGGCTTTGGCAGCCAACAGTGCCTGCTTGATATAAATCGCTGCACGGCGCTTCGAGAAGGTCAGCATTGTCACCGCCTCGTCGATACGCATGCCGCGGATCAGGGGAATCAGCGGCATAACCTTCTTGGGGCTGATCCGGACGCCGCGATGAGTATTAGTAAAAGCCATGATTCAATTCCGTCTTGATGGCCGGTGGCGTGAAAGCCCCGACTCACTTGAACTCAGATCGCTCCGACTGTCCGCTGTGCCTTCGTTCCGGTCGTATGGCCACGGAACACACGTGTCGGGCTGAACTCGCCGAGCTTGTGCCCCACCATGTCCTCAGTGACGAAGACGTTCTGGAACAGCTTGCCGTTGTGAACCAGGAAGGTGTGTCCGACAAACTCAGGCACGATCGTGCAGTTGCGTGCCCATGTCTTGATCGGCTCCTTGCGGTTCATCTGGGTGAGCTTCTCGACCTTGCGGTAGAGCCGCTCCTCGACATATGGGCCTTTTTTCAATGAACGTGGCATAAAGTCTTTCCTTCAGCGAGCCGGATAGTTTTTGACCCGGATCTGCGTGACTCATCCATTTCAGAGCACCAGTTGTCCGTATCGCTTGCTGAAGCGACGGCGAATGATGCGTTTGTTCGATGCTTTGCGGGGGTTACGGGTTTTACCGCCCTTGGCGAGAACGCCCGTCGGAGAAGCCGGCGGACGGTTGCCCTTGCTGCGTCCTGAGCCGCCACCCATCGGATGCTTTTCATGCGTCATCGCCATACCGCGCGTCGTCGGGCGAATGCCCATGTGTCGCTTGCGGCCGGCCTTTCCAAGTTTCACGTTCTGATGATCGGTGTTGCCGATCTGTCCAATCGTTGCACGGCAGTTTGTCGAGACCTGACGGATTTCACCAGAGGGGAAAACCAGGGTCGCCCAGCCGCCTTCTTTGTTTGTCAACCGTGCGTACATACCGGCTGAGCGGCACATCTGGCCGCCCTTGCCCGGAACCAGCTCAATGTTGTGTACGTTAAGACCGGCTGGAATGAACTGGAGAGGCATCGCGTTCCCCGTCTTGGGTTCAGCGGCCTTGTCGCTCGAAACGAACACGTCGCCGTCCTTCATGCCGATCGCCGCGAGGATGTAACGGCGTTCGCCATCGGGATACTCAACGAGTGCGATATTGCATGAACGATTCGGGTCATACTCGATACCGACGACTTTTGCGGGCTGGTCGAGCTTGCAACGCTTGAAGTCGATGATGCGATAGCGCTGTTTGGCACCGCCACCGATGTGACGCTGCGTGATGAATCCGTGGTGATTGCGTCCGCCCGACTTAGGCTTGGGCGCGAGCAGCCGCTTCTCCGGCTCAAACTTCGTGACCTCGGAAAAGAGGTTGACCGACGCATTGCGGCGTCCGGCACTGGTTCGTTTATAAATTCGGATGGCCATGGTTTTCTCTTGGGATGCTGTGGGCTGACAACCCTTGCGTCATTGTTTTCGCAGGCCGGTGACTCCACGAGCCACGACGCTGCGCCGAACCTTTAGATCACCTCAATCTTGTCATCGGGGTGCAACTGCACGACCGCCTTTTTGAAGTCCCCGGTATTACTCAGCCCGTAGCGAGTGCGGAAGCTCTTGCCCTTACGGATCTGGGTGCTGATCTTCTGCACGCGAACGTTGTAGATCTCAGCGATCGCACGCTTAATCTGATCTTTCGTCGCACGAGGATCAACGACGAAGCTGTAACGATTACGCGCGGTCCCCTCCCACGAACTTTTTTCCGTGATGAGCGGGTGTTTAACGATGTCGGTCGCGGTTGCCATTTACCTGGCCTCCTTCTTCTTCGGTGCGGGAGACTTGCGAGTCGTCTTGGCCGCACGACCGTTTCCAGCCTCGGATGCCTTGGTGTCAGAGTGACCGTTGGAACCCGAACCAGCTTTTGCCTGATCGATCCAGCTCTGGAGTGCAGCCTTCTCCGCGAGGAGGAAGCGATGGCTCAACAGGCTGAACACATTGATCTGATCAACACGGGAAACGCTGACCTGATTCAGATTGCTCGCAGAACGGGCCTGATGAGTGCGGGTGTCGGAAAGCGCGAGCAGGCAGGAGCGGTCGATCTTGAGGGTTTCGAGCAGGCCGGCAAACTGTTTCGTGCTGGGCTTTTCAAAGGCGAGCTTATCGAGGAGCTTGATCTCGCCGTCCCTGGCCTTGGCGAGCAGAGCGTTGCGATTGGCGAGGCGGCGCATCTTGTCGGGCATGTCACGGCGGAAAGAATGCGGCTTTTTACTGTGACCGCGACCGCCGCCCTTCATGATGTTCGCACGAATCGAACCACGGCGGGCGTTACCCGTGTGCTTCTGTTTGTAGAGTTTACGGGTTGAACCTTCGACCTGACCACGGCCTTTTGTCGCCGAGGTTCCCTGACGCTGATTGGCGTGATAGCGGACGTATGCCTGCTTGAGCAGGTCGAGATTGATCTCGCCGCCGAGTAGTGCCTCATCGAGCTTCAGGCTGTCAACCTGTTTTCCCTTGATGTCGAATACTGGAATATCAATCATGGCTCTCACCTGCATCCGGCGACGGGACAATCCCGCAGCGGGGAAAGATTGGAGCGGCTGGTTATCACCGCCCAAACCTGCACTCGATGTCGCGGCGTCGCGGTATCATCCGGCTTTGCCGGCGTGCAAACCTCAAAGTGTTTCGTTCAAAGCAAGAAGACGATTCTCGACTCTGAACGGACACTCCATCTTTTGCACCAGACCTACGACGCCTTGGCTACCTTAGCCTTGCCCTTGTAGAGGCGAACGGCCTCCCGAATCACTACAAAACCCTGGTTAGCACCGGGCACCGGGCCCTTGACCATCACCAGGTTTCGATCTTTATCAATGGCCACCACTTCCAGGCTGCGCACGGTCGTCTTCTCGTCGCCGAGGTGACCGGCCATGCGTTTGCCCTTCTTGGGGCGACCGCTGTATCCACGGTTCGTGGCATGACTGGCGATCGAGCCGCCGGACCGGTGCTTTCGCTCGGTGCCGTGCGAGGCCGGCTGTCCGCCGAAGTTCCATCGCTTCATAACACCAGCGAAACCCTTGCCTTTGCTCTGTCCGGTCACGTCCACAAACTTGATATTTTCAAAAGACGCAGCTCCGACTTCCTGCCCGAGCTGGTAATTTTCCAATTCTTTCGCAGTCGCACGAAACTCCCGGTGGAAGCGACGCGGAGCCAACCCCGCCTTCCCGTCGTGCCCGATCATCGGGATCGTCGAGTTGCGCGGTTTAATCTCATCAAAAGCGAGTTGCACGGCTGTGTAGCCGTCTTTTTCCTCGGTCTTGATCTGACTGACGAAGCACGGACCGGTCTGGATCACCGTCACAGGCACGTTCTGGCCAGCGGCGTTATACAGACGGGTCATGCCGATTTTTCGACCCAGCAGCGTGGTAGCCATCGTTCAAATCTCCAAGGGGTCCATTTCGGAGGATCGTGTCGCGGTGCGACAGAGGATCACGTCCCCTGCTTGATTTCATCCAAACAAATAAGGCCTCGCTATTACAGCGGGGCCTCTCATTTACGCCTTGATCTTCACGAACACACCAGCCGGAACAACCAGACGGTTGAGTGCTTCGACCGTGCGGGCATTGGGATCTTTAATGTCAATGATGCGCTTATGCGTGCGAATCTCAAACTGTTCACGCGACTTCTTGTCAATATGCGGGCTGCGAAGAACCGTATATCGCTCAATGCGTGTCGGCAGCGGTACCGGCCCGGCGACCTTGGCATTGGTCCGCTTGGCGTGGTCCACAATCTCCCGAGCCGAGGCATCAAGAGCCTGGTGGTCGTACGCTTCCATTCTGATGCGAATCTTGCCTGCGGTCATTCCGGTCGAACCCGTAAAAGCTTGTAGTCCCTGAATCCGCCCCGTTCGCAGCTCAACAAGCTGCGAGTCATTTCAAGGTCCGATCACACAAAAATGCTGCATTACCAGCCATTTCCGCTGATCGGGCGGGTACCGATACCGGCACCCGCAATCGGGCGAGTCGAATAGGATAACCAAACCTCTGCCGCTGTCAACCTGCGATCACGTTTTCCATCAGCCGCTATTTCTGTGACTCCCTTTCGTCCGCCCGCTTGACCGCGGCCAGGACTTCTTCGTTCACGAAAATAGGCACATCGGTGGCCACACCCAGCGCAATCGCATCGCTGGGGCGGGAGTCTATGTCAATCACCTCACCTCCGCGACGAAGATACAGCCGTGCGAAAAATGTACTCTCCTGAAGATCGCTGATGATGACTTTTTCCATCGTCCCGCCGAGTGATTCGATCACTGCCGCCAGCAACTCATGGGTCTGCGGCCGGGGCGGAGCCTGCCCCATAATGCGGCGTTCAATCGCCATCGCCTCGTGAATACCAATCAAGATTGGGAGAATCCGCTCGCCATCCACCTCCCGTAACTCGACGACATGGATATCGCTGGTTTCACGGATCAGAACACGGGAAACTTCCATTCTCACATCCATGGGCTTCCTCACGTTCAAGTATCCGAACCGGATAATTTTATCCCTATCCTCCGGCCTCGGACGAATGAAATTTCAGATTCTCATCAGGTGTTTGATGACCGCCATCTCCAATGCTTCATAGTCCCTCGCGGCGATCATCTGCTTCTCCGCCTTGGTATCAAACGTGCGGGCTTTTTCCACCAATGCCAGGAAAATCCGACGACTGTTGGACAGATGTGTCGTCGCGACCTCTGCACGCTGTGTCCGCATAGCCTTGACATCAAGACCGACAAAGCCGGTCTTGGCGTAGCCTGCCGCTTCAAGCACGCGCACCTGGTTAAACGCCACTCTCAGATTCGCTGCGCCAAATGCCTTGTCCTGGTCATACTTCAGGCCGTTTTGATCGTTGAGGTGAACGCTCCAGAGTTTGTTTGCCGCCAGTGCAAAGGCCATTTCATCGGACGGATCCAGCCCTGCGAGAATCGCGTGCGCAGTTTCGATCAGCCCGCCGACCCGCCGGGGATCGCGCGTGCGTTCCGCTAAAGCGAGTGCGTGACCGATGGTGGGAATGTAAGCATGGTCCATCGGTTCGTTGGGCTTGGGTTCGATGGCGATGCGAATCTTCTTGTCATACGCGAGGATCGCATCAATGGCTTCCACGAGCCAGCGATGGGCATCGATCGCCCGCTTGGCTTCGCGGATGTAGGTGCCCTCCCGCGCCAGCCAGAGAACCATGAGATTGCAACCGAGTTCGCGGCCGACATCCACACATCGCTTTGACCGCTCGATCGCCCACTTCCGCACCGCGGGATCATTGGCGGTGTAGCCGCCATCGATCCCCTTGGAATTTTCCCACAGTCGCGGCGCGACAATCTCCGCCACCAGACCTTCACCCGCGATGGCTCGCTTCATTTCCTTTGCCTGTTTCTTCAACTCCGCCGCTGACTTTTCCTCGATATTCGGCACAGCGTCGTCATCGTGAAACTGAACACCGTCGAAGCCGAGCTTTTTGTAAAACGAAAGTTTCCGGGCGAACTCGACGGACGGGCGCACCGTCGGACCGAACGGGTCCGCGCCTTCATGGATGTTCCAGGGACCGAACGAGAAGCGATAGTTTGTAGCCATGTGTGTCTCGTTAATGAAAGATATTTTAAAAACGACTCGCTACTAAAAACCCGTGGGGAGTATTCTAACGTATGGCCGCTGATGGAGCCGATGGAGACGGTAACAGAAACGAGACTCGGTGAGGTAGGCATGGATCGAGAATGGAGCCGCAGCCGATTCTGGCTTTGCCACTTTCTTCAGAGCCGACATGAAAGGCTGGAAGTCGATTTTGCCACGGCAAGCAACGGTGAATCAACCGTCGATGCGGAACTGTACCGATGGCTGGCAACTGACAACGTCGCTCCGCCTATCAATGAAGCCCAATTCGTAGGACGTGCCGCCACTCGTTATGCGGATGATCCCGCTTTTGTGCAGTGTTTACGACTCATGATTAAGGAGCGTCAGGCTCACGCGCTGTTGATCGATCAATTGCGCAGCAGATCCGATATCGCCACCCGCGCACGCAGCATAAGGACCAGAACAATCGCTGGGATCTTCGGCGCTGCTGGCCCGCGTTTTGAAATGTCCATCTTTCTCCTGGCGGACATCATCGACCTTTCCACATTGAAACTCCTTCAACTATCGACGACTGACTCTGTCATTCGGAATACGTGCGAGGCGATCCGTCACGACCGGGCAACCCATATCGCATTTCTGGCTGAGCGGCTCACGGTGGAACTTGCTGATCTGAACTTCATCCGCAGAAATCTCCGCCGCCTGCGATTGCGCGGGCTTTTCGCAGCCATCCTCGCGGATGCCGGATACCGACGGGGACGTCTGCTCCGTGCGTGCGGCTCGACACAGCGGAGCTTTGTCGGTAACAGCTGGCGATCATTTCAACAGGTTCTCGAACAGATGGTTCCCTATCATCGTGATGCGCTAGTGAATGCCCTGCTCATGCAACGTGAAAAGCCATACGAAAAACCGAGGTTGTGACAGGTTGTTTGAGACGAACGCCGCCTTTGGCCGACAGGCAGCCGTCTCTGCATTCCAGCTCAAGGCATGCGCAACAGCGCGTAATAGCTGCCATCCTGATAAGACGGCCCGCGTCCCGACGGCAGAGTCAGCGATTCACTAACCATCGTTGCACCAAACCTGTCGCAGAACCATTGCGCCTGATCCTGATTTTCACCGCGATCAAGACTGCACGTGCTGTACAGGACATGCGCACCCGCGCGAAGCATAGATCGTGACTGCTCAAGTATTCGCCGCTGCGTACGACGAAGCGATGCCAGCGATTCGGGTGAATAGCGATATCGTGCTTCAGGTCGTCGCGCTAAAACTGCCGTATTCGAACAAGGCACATCGAGCAGTACGAGATCTGCCCCGCCCGCCCGTCGGGTTTCACTCTCAATGCTCGACGACTGCACCACAGCCACATTGGGCTGATTACTTGCTGCTTCCCGCAGGGTTTGAAATCGCGAGGGGTCAATATCCGTCGCAAGCACGCGAGATGAAGGATGCAGCACCGCCAGTTGTCGAGTCTTCGTTCCACGGCCGGCACATAGGTCGAGAATCAATCGAGACTTGATCGCGGCAGTTGATGCAACCGCCTGCGTCGATGCGGAATCCTGCACACGACGGCAGGGATGCGATTTCACGAACGTACTCAGTTCCCTCGCAGTCCCAGTCCACACTCCAAACCCTGCCATCACATGCGGTATGACCAGTTCTTGGGCTGCTGTGAAATCAAAGTCAGGCTCCAGCACCACTACGACGGGTGGTGTCGCCACACCATGTGCAGTCAACACTACGGTTAGCGCCTCGCCGAACTGCGCCAGCCACGACTCAACAAGTGCTCGCGGATGACTCGTTGCAACCGCCAGATAGTCCGGCAGTGATGACAGTGGCGGCAGTGAGTGTCTCAATCGCACTTGACCGGTATCAACGGGCAGAGCGTCAACAGCTGGAATCCACGGATCGCGGCTCGTATCGACGACGCTTTCGCTGACCCGGCGCAATACCGCGTTTACCATTCCCGCTGCCTGTGGCCGCACCATCTCATGGGCCAGTTTTACAGATTCATCCACGACGGCATGGGCGGGTAATCGCTCGAAAAAGACAAGCTGAGCCGCCCCGCTGAGCAACACCCCCGCCATCTCCGGCTGCATTGAGGCCAGTGGTTTGTGCAAATGAAGATCAAGCAGATATTCCAGCGTCAGCCACCGTTGTAAAACCGTGCGATGGATCGCCACCGCCAAAGCTGCGTCTCGCGCCGCAAGACGATCGGTGTTGATCGTTGTCGGTTCGATGAAAGGAAACTGAGCCGCAGCATGCGCGATGGCGGCTGCGGCAAGCCCACGTGCGGTTTGACCCATGACAGCTATACGAGACATGCGAACATCGTAGGGCAAGGCGACGGTTGGATCCCATCCGCGGCATCTATCCACTATTTGATTTGCAAAGCCTGTAGATGTCAGAGGACGACGCTAGGCGGTCACCCCTGAATGAGTCTGGCTTGGCGGCGGAGGCACCAGTGCTTTACGTACTTCCTCGAGTAGTTGCTCCACTTTGAACGGCTTGAACATGACACTCGACAAGCCTTCCTGGCTGGCGCGGACGATCGAGTGATGGGGGTCATATCCAAAGCCGGTCATCAGGATCACCGGCAAGTCCTCACGCCGACGACGGGCTGCGGCGAAAATTTCATATCCCGTACGATGCGGCATCTTGATGTCAGAAATGATCAGATCAAAGTCCTGCTGCTCGAGCAGATTGATCGCTTCGTAGCCATCCTTGCAAACCGTACAGACGCAGCCGTATT
Organism: Phycisphaeraceae bacterium; assembly: GCA_020851465.1. Taxonomy (NCBI): domain Bacteria; kingdom Pseudomonadati; phylum Planctomycetota; class Phycisphaerae; order Phycisphaerales; family Phycisphaeraceae; species Phycisphaeraceae bacterium. Next base: position 39,917 of record JADZCR010000003.1, read on the forward strand.
TTTTGAGCACGTCATTGATCGTCTGGCGGATATTTACCTCGTCATCCGCGATGAGCACGCGCTTGTTCCCCAGCAACGGATCGGTCTGCACCTTGGCCTGATTGGCACCCAGAACAGCATTAGGTCCCGCCACCACATCGCGCAGCGTATGCCTCAGCGACTCGACATGGCCGACGATTTTATTCAGACGGTTGCGCATCGTGTCGTCGCCGATGTATTCCTCGATCAGTGTCTGCGCTTCGGTGATGATGTCATTGAGCGGCTGGGCCATCTCCTGCACCACGCTCCCGGCGAGTTGACCGGTCGTCGTGTAACGCTCCACGACCAGCAGATTGAGGATGTTCAGTGCCAGCGCAACGTTACGGCCAAAGATTTCCGCGAACCTACGGTCTTCTTCGTCAAATGCGCCGACTTTCTCCGACTCGATATTGAAGACACCAATGACCTTGTCATAGAGCATCAGCGGTACCGTCAACGAACTCTTACAGTGCTGAATCCCCATGACATAGCGGGGATCTTTCTCTGTGTCGTGACAGATATAGCTTTGTCCGATAGCCGCGACGTAGCCGGAGATGCCGTTGCCCTCTGGCTGGGCGTACAGATCAATCTGCAATGCCTCACGGGGCAGGCCCTGGGAGATGACTACCTCGAGTTTGTTCGTCACCTTGTCGAGCAAGCGAATGGCGAAATGATCAAAGTGCATCAGATCGCGGCTGTAGCGGATGATTTTGTCCTGTAGCAGTTTCAGCCGATCACCCGGTGACAGTTTGGAAATCATCTCCGTATCGATCTTCGCCAACTCGCGGCCGGCAGAGTCGATCGCGTTGATCTTCTGCTGGAGCCGTTTACCGCTGGTGGCTTCCCATACCACTGCGACGACCTGCCTCACCGCCCCCTGCTCATCCGTGACAGGGGAAGTGATCATTTCAAAATAGCGGTCGTTGTCATCCTTAAAAGTGAACTTGCGGCTGCGCGGTTTATCCGCATCGCCAGGGCTCATCTGATGCGCGAAAACTTTGCGGGCTTCTGCGCAGGTCTGCTTAACCTTCTCAATGACCGCGGGCGGGTAACCACGCATGCGGTTGTTCGACCAGGCGCACATGCCGTCAGCATCGACAATACAGACGCCTTCACCGATCGTGTTGAGCACCAGGCTTGACTGCTGGCCGACCAGTCCGCGTTCCAGTGGAAGAAAGTCCCCCACATCGGAAAAGACAGCGTGATAAGTCCGTTGACGCAGCGCGTTCATCGCATCATCCATGCGGTCGAACGTGTCCACGTCGAACATGCCCGACAGCGCCTGGGCGACGGCATGCTCAGAGGTGACTTTCCCGCCGAGGATCAGAATGCGGGGTCGCTCATTCATATATGAGTCCATCGGAAATTTGACCCGGTGAACGTCACTCGGAACCGATCATTTACGACTTACGGGTGAGGACTGCGTCGGCCATTTCCAATAAAAGCTGGCGTGGCGCGGAATCGGGGAGCGATACGAGTGAATCTTTCGCGGATTTAACCAGTTGTGCCGCCTTGCGGTTGGCGTATTCAATGGAACCTGTCGCATTCAATATTTGCGTGATTTTATCGCTCAAATCACTCCGTACCTCCGCCGGCTCAGCCGCGGTGCCGTTTCCGCCAACACCACCGCTTCCGCTATTTTTTCGGTCGATGAGGTCGAAAAGGTCGTTTCGCCGGGCACCGCGTGAGCTCAAATAATGGATCACGGGCAGGGTCAACTTGCCCTTTTCCAAATCCCTGCCCAACGTCTTGCCGACGGTATCCTGCGTACCGACAAGATCGAGCAGGTCATCCACTATCTGGAACGCGATGCCGAGCTTTTCACCGTAATCGTAAAGACCGTCGGCGACAGCAGGATTCGCCTCGTGGAGAACAGCTCCGAGCCGACAGCAGACACCACAGAGGCTTGCGGTCTTGCGGCGGATGATTTCGAAATAGGTCGGCTCATCGAGCGACCAATTTTCACGGTTTGCCAGTTGAAGCAATTCACCTTCGCAGACGGTGTTGGTTGCATCGGCGATGACTCGGCTGGCCATCGGTGTCGGCAGGCTCGAACAAAGATGGTACGCGTGACTGATGAGGTAATCGCCGAGCATGACAGCCGCTTCGTTGCCGCGAAGATGATTGATCGTCGCGCCGCGACGGCGCACCTGCGCATCGTCAAGGATGTCATCATGCACCAGCGTGGCCATGTGAACCATCTCAACAACCGTCGCGATCACACGATGAGGATCAGTCAATTCACGATCGGGGGCGCTCGCCATGCCGCTGACGAGCACCAGCATCGGCCGGAGCATTTTTCCCCGGTAGCGTTCGACGTGGGTTACGAGGCTGTTGACACAGGGCAGATCGCTGAGCAACTCTGCGGCGAAACGCTCTTCGATTCCGGCCATCTCATCGGCCAGTTTCTCGCCAATCTCAGGATCAACCGCAGCCACCATCCGCATGGGGACAAACCTCAGCAGGAAAAACCCAGTTCCGCCCGACTATGTAAGCCGGGACATACATACCGCAAGATATCTTATGCGAAGGAAGGCTGATAAAGCCAGCGCAACAACACGCCGTATGGATTATCGAAGAATGAAGGTTACCAATCCATGCCTGATCCGCACGAACGTATTTCGAAAAAATATTCTCTTATCGCAACAAAGGTGAACTATTGACACCGTGCTATGGAATCCATAGCCTTCAAGGTAAGCGACTATTCATCATTCCGCGGTATCACGTTGTCTTGTGGATGGTTTTGATTCATGCCCGAAGTGGCTCCGAACAATCTCGATACGCTCATCGGTCGTCTGGTTGTTGAGCAGGGTTTCGCCACAGCCGAGGAGGTTGATTCCTGCCGACGGGAATTGGAAAGTTCCTCTTCCGCCAGCGGGTCGGGTACACCGGTACCTTCATTGGCGCAATTGCTTGTCAACAAAGGCATCGTCACCCAGCGGCAGATCGATCGCATCAAGCCGCAAGAAGAATCACGCACCGATCAGCAACAGATTCCCGGATACCAGATCCTGAGCAAGCTCGGTGCCGGCGCAATGGCGACGGTTTACAAAGCTCGTCAGATCAGTCTCGACCGTCTCGTCGCCATCAAAATCCTTCCCAAAAAACACACCAACAATCAGCAGTTCGTCCAGCGCTTTTACGCGGAAGGGAAAGCTGCTGCCAAGCTCAGCCATCCGAACATCGTCGGCGCGCTCGATGTCGGTAAAGCAGGCGAGTTCCACTACTTCGTCATGGAGTATGTGGAAGGCAAGACTGTTTTCGACGACCTGACCGAACGCAAGCGATACACGGAAAAGGAAGCACTGGACATCATCATCCCGCTGGCGCGTGCCTTGGAACACGCGCACAACCAGGGATTTATCCATCGTGATGTCAAACCCAAAAACATCATGATCACCAAGTCAGGCGAGGTGAAACTTGCTGACATGGGTCTGGCGCGGGCGGTGAGCGACCGTGAAGCTGCCGAAGCGGAGCAAGGCAAAGCGTTCGGCACGCCCTACTACATCTCACCGGAACAAATCCGCGGTGAAATGGACGTGGACTTCCGCGCTGATATCTACGGCCTCGGCGCGACCTTTTATCAGATGGTCACAGGGCAGGTGCCTTTTGACGGACCCAATCCGTCATCGGTCATGCACAAGCACCTCAAAGCTGAACTCACTCCGCCTGACCATATCAATCCGACACTCTCGGCTGGCATCGGTGAGATCATCGAAGTGTGTATGGCCAAGGATCGCTCGCGTCGCTACACCTCGACATCCGCATTGCTGGCAGACCTCGAAGCGGTCGCGCGGGGCGAGCCGCCGGTACAGGCGCGACGGAAGTTCGATCTTTCTTCACTCGCCACGCTCGAATCGAACGTGGAGATGCAAAAGCCCAAGTCCAAAGCCAGCTCCAAACAGCGGGCGGAGGACCTTTTTTCACAGCCGATCTTCTGGATCGCCGTCGCCGGCTGGGGTATTGCGCTCATCCTGCTGATCGTGGTGGTACTGATGGCGGGACGGAGCTGAACCGCACCGTTCGGCTGAGCGCTTGGCTTGAAGCTGACAAGCATTTCTTTTTTCTCGTTTCACGATTTTGATCGACCACGCCTGCAGCGCGCCATAGGATGAATCACGCAAGCACGGGTTTGCGTTGGTCGATAACAGATGGAAGGCCATCCTCCTTCAACATTCGGGGGACTACCCGTCTGATCGGAACCAACTCGTCAACCTCACAACGATCAAAGCCACAAAACGAATCTGGAGTTTCTCATGCCTTCACCACTTGAATCGATTATTGCCGCCGGCACCAAAATCTGGCTCGACTCAATCGACCCCGATCTGGTTGTAAAAAACCGTAAGCTCGGTGCCACCGGAGCAACGTCGAATCCGATCATCGTGGCGGACCTGGTCAAGACCGGCCGATTCGATGAACAGATCACTAAACTGCGCAGCGAGGGATTAAAGGACGCAGATATCGCGTGGGGCCTGACCGATTGGCTTGTGCGCAATGCACAGAAGACTTTCGCGCCGGTCTGGGAGCAGACTCAGGGGAACGACGGATATGTGAGCTTCGAGCTTGATCCTCTCCTGGAAGACAAGACCGCCCCGCCACACGCAGAGCGTGTGTCACGCTACATCGAGCTTGGTCGCCAATGGTCGAAAGGCCACACGAATCGCATGATCAAAGTACCCGCAACACCTGCTGGGCTGGCGGCGCTGGAGGAGCTTGCGGCTTCCGGCGTCACGCTCAACGTCACGCTGATCTTCAGTCCGAGGCAATACCGCGAATCTCGTGAGGCGATTTGGAAGGGAGCGCAACGCCGCAAAGACGGGCTTGCCGGGTTCAAGAGCGTTTACAGTATTTTCGTTTCACGTGTGGATGTTTACACGGAAAAGCATGTGCCGACACTTTCACCCGCCGCACAAGGCATGGTCGGCATCGTCAACGCCAAACAAATCTGGGCGGAAAACAAAAAGTTCTGGAGCGACAAAAAGCTCAAGCTTCAGCAGGAAATGATTTTCGCCAGTACGGGCACCAAGAAACCTGAAGATCCCGCGGACAAGTACGTAGCAGCATTCACAGGCAGCGATATTGAAACCAATCCGCCTGCGACGAATGAGAAAGTTCAGGCAATGGGTAAGACTTACGTGAGTCAGATTGCCAACCTCCCGGCTCAATCCGTGCTTCAAGAAATCGCAGCAAAAGTGGACATGCAGAAGTTAGAAGATGTGCTGATGGAGGAGGGGCTGGCCAAATTCGCTGACCCGCAGAAAGCTTTGATCAAATTGATCAGCGAGAAAAAAATCTCGTCCGTCGCAAAGTAAGCGCGTACAACATTTCAAATCGATTGACCTCTCCGCCGACTTCGTTGCAAAGAACCGGTCGGCGTTGATTTTCTCCGTCCAACTGCGTGATCAAAGAGTTCCAGTGCGTTGACCTGCGCGCTTGTACTGCCATAATATTTGGCCCGATTCATTGCAAAGGAAGTGTTCGATGCAGTTCAAACGTCTTTGGTTCATTCTGGCTCTGGTCATCGTCGCATCATTCGGAGTGCTGGTTTACTACGGCGGAGAAATTTACCGACAAGCTCCACCCGTTCCTGAACGTGTGGTTGTCAAAGACGGCGACTCCGTGCGTGTGCTGTTCACAGGCCAGGATATCAAAGACGGCCAGAACGTCTGGCAGTCCACCGGCGGTCAGGAGCTTGGCAGTATTTGGGGGCACGGCGCATACGTCGCGCCCGACTGGTCCGCGGATTACCTGCATCGACAGTCGGTGTGGATGCTGGACACCTGGGCACGTGAACAGAGCAAGGTGCCCTACTCCGCTCTCGATGCGGAATCTCAGGCAAAACTCCGCGCACGACTGGCGACAGAAATTCGGGAGAACACCTACGACCCGAAAACGGGCGATTTGGTTGTTTCGCCCCTGCGAGCCAGTGCCATCGAGTTCGTCGGGTTGCATTACATCGGGCTGTATGGAAATGATCCTACGCTCGACCACCTGCGCGATGCGTATGCCATGCCCGTCAACGTGGTCAAGGATCCCGAACGGCTGCGTCAGCTTGCAGCGTTCTTTTTCTGGACTTCGTGGGCCTGCTCGACCAATCGTCCGGGACAAGAAGTCACCTACAGCAGCAACTGGCCAGCCGAGGAGTTGATCGCCAACCGGCCCACCGGCGCGATCGTGGTCTGGTCGGTGCTGAGCTTCGTAGTACTGCTGGCCGGCATCGGCGCGATGGTGTGGTACCACGCTTCGCTCAAGAGGCACGAGACACTCGATGAAAACGGCCTGCCTGAGGAAGACCCTCTGCTGGCCCTCAAACCCACTCCTTCGATGAAGGCGACTCTGAAGTATTTCTGGATTGTCGGGGCACTGGTCGTGCTCCAGGCAGCTCTGGGCGCAGTATCAGCGCATTACGGCGTCGAGGGCAACGGTTTCTACGGCCTGCCTTTGGATACCTGGCTGCCGTATTCCGTCACCCGTACCTGGCACACGCAATTGGGCATCTTCTGGATCGCCACCGCGTGGCTGGCGACCGGACTGTTCATGGCTCCGGCCGTTTCAGGTTACGAACCCAAGTTCCAGCGAGCTGGCGTCAACATTCTCTTCGTCTGCCTGCTCATCATCGTGGCAGGATCCATGATTGGACAGTGGCTGGGTATTCAGCAAAAACTCGGCAACATATCCAACTTCTGGTTTGGACATCAAGGTTATGAGTATGTCGATCTGGGACGATTCTGGCAGATCTTCCTGGCTGCCGGCTTGTTCATCTGGCTGGGTTTGATGGTGCGGGCGATGTGGCCGGCGTTCAGCCATCCCGGTGAGCACAAACACCTGCTGGCGTTGTTCCTCATCTCCTCGCTCGCCATCGCCGCGTTTTACGGTGCCGGCCTTGTCTGGCAGCGACAAACCAATCTCGCCATCGCGGAATACTGGCGGTGGTGGGTGGTGCATCTCTGGGTCGAGGGTTTCTTCGAAGTCTTTGCAACCGTGGTCATCGCATTCCTGTTCACACGCATGGGATTGCTGCGTACCCTCACCGCAACCGCGTCTGTTCTGGCTGCCACGAGTGTGTTCCTGGCAGGCGGCATCATCGGCACGTTTCACCACCTTTACTTCTCCGGCACTCCCACAGCGGTGCTGGCACTGGGCGCCGTCTTCAGTGCTCTGGAGGTCGTGCCTCTGACGCTCATCGGTTTTGAGGCTTTTGAAAACCTCTCGCTGACCCGTGTCAAGCCGTGGGTGACCGCGTATAAGTGGCCGATCTACTTCTTCGTCGCGGTTTCCGTATGGAACCTCATCGGTGCGGGTTTGTTCGGCTTCCTCATCAACCCACCGATTGCGCTGTACTACATGCAGGGACTCAACACGACTCCGGTTCACGGACACGCGGCACTTTTTGGTGTGTACGGCATGCTCGGCCTGGGCCTCATGCTCTTCTGCCTTAAGGGACTGACTGTCCACCGTCAGTGGCGCACCGGCGCGCTTTCGTTTTCTTTCTGGACCATCAACATCGGTCTGGCTCTGATGATCATCCTGTCCCTCCTGCCAGTGGGCTTACTGCAAACACAGGCCAGCGTGGAGCACGGTATGTGGTACGCACGGTCGGCAGAGTTCATGCAGACGCCGGTCATGAGCTACCTGCGATGGATGCGTGTCATCGGTGACACCATCTTTGTAGCTGGTATCCTCGGCATGGGCTGGTTCGTCGTCGGTCTCAAGACCGGATGGTCACTCGTGAACGAGTCCGATGCTGTGGCTAAGGCATTCCCACAGGCTGTTCCGAGTCAGAATTAACCGCGACAAAAAAATCATTCCACGGAAAACCCGGATGTATAACGCATCCCCCGTGTAATGATTTTGATGCGGATGCCGTCATTCCTGAGAAAGTGGACGGATGCTGAATACTCCATGGGAAACCGCGGGCATTGGCTGCTCTTTCCGCGGCAAATCAGCGGCTTTCGCCTAGATAGGGTTTACTTAAGCCGAGCCGACAGGAAGTTCAACTCCGCCATTCCGGACATAGCGAGCTTGACCACTTCCCGCACGGGTTCGATACTGACAGTCCGGCCGTCGAAAGACGTGCCGATGGGAGCAACCGCATGACGACTCTCCGTTGGGCCACACCACTGGTGCTGGCCGCCGCCGTTCTGACCGGCTGCCAACACTCAACCCCGACCGCCAGCAGCACAAGTGCCGTCGAAGCCCCGCCCGTACAGCCCGTACAGGTGGACACCTTGCAAAAGCTGGGCTACACACAGCGATGGGTTACTGATCTGACGATCCGTCCCAATGAATGGATCAGTCAGATCACGCTGCTCAACGATCAGTTGATCGTCATCCAGCAACCGTCAAACCTGGTGCGTGCCGTCAGCGTGCGTGATGGCTCAACCTTGTGGCGTAACGTCGTGGGTGAAGCGACGGATGAGTTATATGAACCGGTTCGCATTGGCAACCGGATTTACATCAACACCGGCCATCGTGTTTACGCCATTGCCGCTGACACAGGAACGAAGCTGAGCATCGGCGATCTGCAATCTTCCGTAGCCGATGGTCCCGCGGTCAGTGGTTTGAATCTCATTTTCGGCAGCCTCACAGGAAAGATTTTCGCGCATAGCACCGTCACCGGACACAGCGCGTGGGTGATGAGCACGCCGGAAGGCATTCTGGTCCGACCGGTGGTGGATGGGAACGACGTCTTCGTCGCGGATCGTGCTGGTAATTACAAGATGCTCTCGACCACGGGAGAACTGCTCTGGTACGGACGGGCGTTGGCGCAGATATCAGCCAAACCGATCCTCAACGCCAATGGTGTTTTTGTCGCCAGCGACGATCAGACGTTCCGAGCTTTGAATCGGATCAATGGTAAAGACCGCTGGACATACCGCGCAACGGCTGCTCTACGGGGATCGCCGACCGCACTGGGCGGCACTCTCTACCTGCCTCTGCCCACCGGTGAACTGGCTGCGATCGACCCTCTCAACGGAGCAGAGCTCTGGAAGTTACCCGGCAAACCGACCCCCCTGCTGCTCAATGACCAGAAACTTCTACTCTATACCTCCGCGAGCCTCCTGCTGGTGGATAACCAGTCGAGCAAGACACTCATGCAAGTGCCCATCGCCCCGGTTCAGAAGGTGATGGTCGGCCCGGACAACAGCCTGATCCTCATCGCGGCGGATGGCCAAGTTCAGCGTCTTGATAAGGGACAATAAATCCGTCATCTGCGACAAGACCCGATACCCCCGACAGCCTTGGACATGCCGATGCGGTACATTCCGAGTGATAGCCGACGTTCGGCATGTCTGGGCACCCCCGCCTGTTATTTTTGAGCTTCACACCATGTCCGATCTCGTTCGCATCAAGCGTGCTTTGATTTCCGTTTCCGACAAGACCGATCTGGTCCCATTTGCCAAGCGGTTGGCTGCACATGGGGTGCAGATCATCTCGACCGGCGGAACTGCTAAGACTCTTGAACAGGCTGGCGTCGTGGTCATGTCCATCGATCAGGTCACCCAGTTTCCTGAGATGATGGGCGGCAGACTCAAGACGCTCCACCCCCGTGTTCACGGCGGACTGCTCGCACTGCGGGATAACGCAGAGCATGTCCGCTCGATGAATGAGCACGGCATCGAAGCGATCGACCTGGTCTGCGTGAACCTGTACCCCTTTGAAAAAACAATTGCACAGCCCGGCGTCAGTGACGAACACGCCATCGAAAATATCGACATCGGCGGGCCAAGCATGATCCGATCGGCAGCGAAAAATCATCGCTTTGTAGCCGTCGTCACCGACCCCTCTCAGTATGACTTTGTCTGCCGTGATATTGACGATCATCAAGGCGCAACAACGCTGGACCTGCGTCGCAGGCTGGCGAACTCGGCATTCGCCCGCACCGCAGCCTATGACGCAGCAATTGCCGCATGGATGAGACAGCGCGAGTTTGGCGGCCCCAGCGGTGGACGGTTCCCGGATATTCTCGCGCCGCGATATAACCGCGTGCCCTACCAACTGCGCTACGGCGAAAATCCCCATCAGAACGGTGCGGTGTACGCTGATCCGAACTGGGACGAGGCCAACATCGTCCGGGCCAGGCAGCTTCACGGTATCCCGTTATCGTTCTGCAATCTTTACGATGCCGACGGAGCCTTGGAACTGGTAAAGGAAATCGACTCCTCCAGACACGCTGGAGCTGCGGTCATCAAACACGCGAATCCATGCGGTTTCGCGGTGGCGTCCGATCTACCGACTGCCTTTCAGAAGGCCTATGAAGGGGATCCGGTCGCGGCATTTGGCGGCATCATCGCGTTGAATCGTCCGGTCGATCTTGTCACCGCTGAAAAAATCACCGCGGTGAAGCACAAACTCGATGTGATCCTCGCCCCTTCGTTTGATGCGGACGCCTTAAAACTACTCCAGGACCGCTGGAAGAACACGCGTCTTCTGGCTGTGGGTCCATTGCCCGATCCAGCCCGCCGCACGACGGAAATGGCGTTGAAGCAAATTGCCGGGGGACTGCTTGCTCAGGACAAGGACCTTGCCCCGTTCGATCCAACCGAATGGAAACATGTCGCCGGCCCAGCGCCGAGTGATGCCACACTGGCTGACCTGCGGTTGGCAGCCATTGCGGTCAAGCATCTCAAGTCAAACGCGGTGTGCCTGGTGAAGGATCAGATGTTGATCGGTGCCGGCGCGGGGCAGATGGACCGACTGGCGAGTTGTCGCTTGGCGGTCGAGAAAGCCGGCCACCGGATTCAAGGTGCGGCTGCTGCGAGTGACGCATTTTTCCCCTTCCGAGATGGACCGGACATTCTCATCAAGGCAGGGGTCAAGTCGATCGTACAGCCCGGCGGCAGCGTCAAAGACGCCGACACCATTGCTGCATGCAATGAAGCAGGCATCACGATGTTATTTACCGGCCGGCGACACTTCCGGCATTGAAGTCGAATCCCACGACTACAGAAGTGCGCTGATTTCGGCTTTCATCTTGACCGCGGCGGCTTCAATTGCTCCCATCCAGTCATCAGTCGCCGGCTTTTCGTAAGCGTAAAGAACAGAACGGCTCGCGGTGATAATCGCGCCATGGCCATCAGCATTGAAGCACGCCCGCACATCATCAGCTTTGCCGCCCTGGGCACCGAATCCGGGAACCAGAAAAATCTGATGCGGCATCAGCTCGCGCAGTCGTCTGGCGTCTTCGGCTTTGGTTGCGCCGACCACTGCACCAAGCAGGCTGAAACCACTCTGCCCGATGTTTCCCGGCTGATCTCCAAGCCTGGCGATCAATGCCGCGACAGCATCAGCGACACTGCGACCATCGGCGAGTTGCAGCGTCTGTATCGCATCACCGCCGGGATTACTGGTGCGCACGAGGGCAAAGAGACCCTTCTGATGAGCGCGAGCAGCATCAATGAATGGCTGAATGCTGTCATCACCCAGGTATGCGTTGATCGTCAACGCGTCGGGCGCAGCAGGTTCATCCAGATCGGCAAACGGCGCATCGGTGAGGCAGCCCGCGGCATAATGCTCCGCGCTGATGCCGATGTCCCCGCGTTTCGCATCTCCGATGATGAGCAGACCAAGGTTGGCGGCTTCGTTGACGAGCGTATGGTAAAGCTGGACTCCCGGCCAAAGATAACGCTCAAAACAGGCGGACTGGAGTTTGATGCAGGCCGCATGAGGAGCGACGGCATGGAGAACGCCGGAACAATACTCATGAATGGCGGCAAGTCGGATGCCCGCATGAGGTGAGTCATCCGCATCCCGATGTTTGGCGCGAACAGATGAAGGCAGACGTTCCCAGACGGGGTCGATGCCGACACAGACCGGCGATCCCTTCTCGCGACACTTGGCCGTCAGACGGTCGGCGAATGATTCGATGGTAAATCTCCTGCGATTAACTTTCGACACCACGACCGAGTTGCGGTCGAAGCATCCACAAAAAGGCTGGCCCACCAATCAGAGCAGTAAAGATACCCATAGGCAGGCGTCCAATGTGAAGTTTATACGCAAGAATCGAGCTGGCCATATCCGCTCCGAGAATTAACACGGCACCGATCATGGCCGCAGCTACGATCAACGCGCGATGCGACGGCCCAAGCAGCAGTCTGGCGACATGCGGGGCGATAAGCCCGACAAACGAAATGGGGCCGGCCAGCACCACGGCTCCCGCGGCAAGCACTGTGGAAACGACAAACAGAATGACGCGCAACGCCCGCAGCGGAACACCGAGGCTCTCCGCCTCAACCTCGGAAAAGGTTGCAGCATCCATCGCCTGCCCCCAGATCAGCATGGTGATGATGGATAGCCCCGCAACTCCAGTGACCGCCAGGTACACCCAACGGTCGAGTCCTTCCTCGATATATCCCAGCATCCATCGCGCCACATCCTGCACCGCCCCACCGGGGACGAGTTGCTGGAGGATCATGATGAACGCGCCGCTGATCGTGCTGAGCACGACACCCACGAGTAACAAACCGATTGGATCAATCGTGCCGCGTCTGCGACTTGCGATAAAGACGACAAGCATGGTGACGCCGGCCCCTAGCGTGGCGCCGATCTGTGTGGCCCCCATATGACGATGAATGTAATACCCCAGCGCAAGCTGCGCCATGACCCCCACACCAGCTCCCGTGGAAAGACCGAGGATGAATGGCTCCGCCAGTGGATTGCGCAACAACGCCTGAAGGGCAACGCCGCTCACCGCCAGCGACGATCCAACAACGATGGCCGAAAACATCCGGAGGCGGCGCAGCTCCAGGACGGAATCATCTCCCGGCCAGCCGAAATCCTGAGTACCCACACAGAGGCGCAGGAGGGAGATGGCTGCCAGTATCAGCAGCAGCACCAGAAGAATCGCCGCGGTGCGCGCCAGCCCGTCGGACTTTGTGTCAGGGAGCAGGCCGGGTGACGTCATGGTGTGGCTGCTTTTCAGACGGCGCGGTTGCGGCATTGGCCGCCATCGCATGGTCAATCTGAGCTGCAAGCTCAGGGTGAATGGCTTTGGCGATCGCCACCGATACACGACCAATGGTTGTGCTGGGCAACATCGCAGCGGGATCGTTGATCAGATGAATTCGACCGTGAGTTACAGCCGGTACATCGAGCCCTTTCAGGTTGGAAAGCCGACTGTCGGTATCAATGGAGCCTAGAGCCGACGCGCCGGGAGAAACGATGAGAATCACGTCCGGCTTAAGCCCCAGCACCATCTCACGGTCGAGCGTGACGTAACCAAGTTTTTCGTCTTTGAGCACATTGATACCGCCAGCCCGCTTGATGAGTTCATCAAGGATGGTGTGAGGTCCGCTGCCTCCAAGCTCTGTTGTGCTGATCAGTGCGAGCACGCGAGGCTTGGGTTCAACCCCTGAGGTAAAGTCACTCAGCTTGGCGAGATCCATGAGCAACTTATATTTGACGTTCTGAGCCGTTTCCGTGATCTGGAAGTGATAACCAAGGCTCGGCTCATCCGGCTGCGTGGTCGGTATTACTTCCTCTCGGTAAAGAATGTTGGCAACCTCGCTGGTGTTATTCGGAGAGGGATAGGAGAGAAGATCGAACTTCTCCTTGTCCGCCAGTTCGCGCAGACGAGGCGGCACGCCATCCTTGCCCGTCATCATCACTACGACTGTCGGTCGGAGTCGAATGACCGCCTCGGAGTCGATATCCAGAAAATTGCCGACCTTGGGTATGTCGGCAGGCGCGACATTGTCGTTCTCCGCTACTCCGACGATGGCTGCTTTCTCACCAAGATCAATCAACATTTGCGTCAGTGCCGGCGCAAGGCTGATGATCCGCACCGGCTCGACAGTCGGCGTGATCTCCATATCCTCCGTCATCACTTCATCAGGCGGCTGATCGCAGCCAGCCAGCATCAGGATGCCGATCAACGGCAGAAGCAGAGTAAGTGCCCGGAATCGCATCAACATAGTCGTCATCCTAAATCCAGCGAGGGTAGCGTCAAAGCCGCTCAGGCAGACGCTCCACCGCCTGGGGAGGTCGTACCACGCTCAACCTTATCGGGTAAAGAGGGCGACTGCGCTTGTGAAGTTGACTTGGAACCGACATACACATCGTCAAACTCCGTTCCGTCAGCCGAGCGTCGCAGCAATAAATAAATCCACGTCTGTGCGGTGAAGTAATAACTGATGGCGTACGCGCCAAGGAGACCGACAAAAAGATAGGTCCAGACCATGATGAGGACCGCGGCCACCCGGCCCGTGGTTCGCAGCGATGACCATTCGGGGTTATATGCGAGGCGGCCGAAGTTCGGCTCACGGAAAAGCTGATCAAATCGGTCGATCCCTTCGGGCGAATTCATGAAAACACCCGCCCCCCAGCCCACAATCTGATGCGCCAAAAGCAGGGTCAGAAAAACCACCACAGCGACGAATAGATAGGTAATCGCACCATACACCAGTGCCGCCAGCGTATAGAAAAGGAGTTGCCACGGTCGGCCGGTGACATAGTTAAACGCACGGCTGTTGGCATCGAACCCGTCAGCACCATCCACCGCCACAGCCGGATACAGAAGGTTCGCCCCGAGCATCAACCCGATGAGCAGTAACACCACCGCGAAGCTCAACACGATAACAACTACAAACAGCAGACCGCCAAGGATATCCGTGACGAGATGAACTCCTGGAATACCAAAAAGAATCAACCCAAAGAGAAACAACACCAGACCAATGCTCGCTGCGACGACCAGAGGGATAACAGGCGCAAAAACCAGCGAAGGCCAACGCCTGACGGAAAACCGAATCGCCTCATTGGGATCAATTCGCTCATCCCGTGTAGCGTGAAGCGCAGCCATTCGAGCGATCGCCCCACCCAGGATGGTCCACAGAATAAATCCGATGGTGCAGAAAGCCGCAAAAAAACCCGGGTGCACGTCGAACAGCCAACCGGGGACCGTGATGAACATATCTTTCAGCGCCCCGATGACGCTCGCATTGCCATGCGATTCAAGGTGGTTGGAATTTTGAAGCATTGGCCGTTGCAATAATTCGCTGTATCCCAGATTCAGCGAAACTGCTGCGGTCAGCAGCCGCTCGAACGCATCAACCTCAAACCGTAACGCGGCGTCAAAGATGCCATCCGGTTCGATCTCCAGAACGGTAGCGATTCTCGCTCGACGTTTTGTTTCGATTTGCGCCAGCTCACGATCAAGAAACTCCCGAGTCGCGGAATCATTCGTTAAAGCCTTGGTCGCATTGGAACGCTGGGTGTTGTAATGAGCATTGATAAACTGAATCGCCATTGCGAATCGGTCGGGCGAGGTGATGAATTGATCGCGTGTCACGCTCCCCATATCAATGCCGTACACCGCCACGAGCAGATCGCTGCGGGAATCAAGCTCGCGGGCCTTGAGCCACTCGTTGAACTGTTCACGAGGCTCGGTACTGTGCTGGACGATCTCGCCGCGATAAACCACACGCCCCCAGATCGCATCCAGTAATCGCCCGCTCAGGTAGAGAAGGACCACCAGAAAAAGCGCGGTAAAAATCTTCGCAGGATGGATCGCCATGCGAAAGGAGCGGAAGAGCCGTAAGAACGGCAACAGCGACACCCAATCGATGCCTTCCAATTGCACTCGGTACGGGTTGACCTGACGTTCCGACATGAAGAACCCTTGAACCGACCTCGTGCCATCGACGTGACACATAGATCGGTAATTTGCTCGGTAACTTGCCCGGCAGATTACCCGGCGGTTTTACATTAGGGCACATAATAGCGAACGCCACGCATGGCGACGTTTGGCGGGGAGGAATGGACGCTCTAACTTGTTGTCATGCCTAGCGGTTTCTTTGTCTCTGACACGCTTTTTCCATCCACCGTTACGACAACGCAACGTGTTTCTCTTCTGCGCCAATTAGGGTATGCGGGGCTTGGCACCCGCATGAAGCACCCGAATGACGTAGAGACAGCAAAAATCCTGCTGGATCAAATGGATGCCCATAATCTCCATTTGCTCTCCGTTCAGATTTCCGGTGATGTGGCAACGGGGAAGTTTTCTGCTCCGTTGGTCGAAGTCACTCGACTTCTGGCCGACCGAGACACGCTGATCGAGCTCACACTGATGAGTTCGTCAATCCACGATCGCACCTCTGCGGCTCGTGCGGATGGCCGGGCTATCGACTTGATTCGTCGCGTACTCGACCTCGCAACTTCCAACGGTCTGCGTGTAGTGCTTCGTCCACAGGCTGGATCATGGCTGGAGTCCATTGAGCATGCAGTCAGACTTGGAATGCGTGTCAACCAAGCTGATCTTGGTCTGGTGTTCAGTTTGGTCGATGAACCCAACCTCAGCGATGAAGAACTCGAATCCCGGTTACAACTGGCTTTGCCTCGTTTATGCTCAGTCGCCATCAGCGATCCAACCGACCGCATTTACCATGACTTATTCAGTAAACTGATACGCGGCGGTTTTGCTGGACCGATCATGCTTCAACCGATCAAGACGATCAGCAATCTCAGCGAGTACCTCGCTGAGGCGATCACCGCGTACCGGGCAACAGTGTCACTCATCGGCTAGGGGGAACTGGCAATTATCGCTCCGCTCGATTAGACCTATCGCCCCACGGATGAAGACCGGACTATCCAACGCGGAACGAGTGCAGAAGTTGCCATGGGCACTGGCGGGCGATACTGCCAACATCGTCCACTTTTATCTAGCCCTTTCCGGCACGATTCTGCTGCTATTTCTCGATAAGCTCGGACTGGATAAAAAACAGATCGGCGTCGTGATCTCGATTTTTCCTTTTATCGATATTCTTGCGCTCTTCGTTCTGCCATGGGCCGCAAGAGTCGGTTACAAGCGTGTCTTTCTCTGGTTTTGGGGTGGGCGAAAGGTCATTCTCGCGAGCTTAATCGCGGCACCGTGGATTAAGGCCCACTACGGTACGCAGGTCACTTTTATTTTCGCCATCACGATCATCGTGCTTTTTTCCATCTGTCGATCGACCGCGGTCAGTGCGCAGAGTTCCTGGTCGCATGAGTTCATCCCTGCCACGATACGAGGCAAGTACACCGCGGTGCAGAGTATTCTGACCGTGTTGGCCGGCACCGCCACGACTGCGGCGGTCGGCTGGATGCTGGCCAGCGACGCACCACTGACTCGGTTTCAGATTCTTTTCACCATTGCAGCTTTCTTTGGCTTCGCCTCCACGCTGTTTTACAGCCGCGTCCCCGACGGCGAACCCCAACCAAACCTGGAAAAAGAGCATGGCCGCTGGGGACAAATCCTCAGTGCCTCGAAAGACCGTCGCCTGTGGACGTTCGAGATCGGAACCATGTGGGTGACGTTCGGCTGGCTGGCGATGGCGTCGTTCCTCCCGTTGTTCTACAGGCAGCAAGCCAACCTCAAAGCCAACCAGATTTTTTTCCTTGACTCAATCTATCTGGCTGCGGGGTTGCTGTCGTGCTTCCTCTGGGGCTGGGCAGCGGATCGTTACGGCGGCAAGCCGGTGATGATCCTGAACCTCATGTTGATGTCGATTTACCCGATAGGGCTGCTCCTGCTGCCGCTCAACAGCAATCTCACATTTACACTTGCAGTCATTCTGATTTTTGTTGTCGGTCTGGTTACACCAGGCTGGACAATCGGCTACGGTCGATACTTTTACGTCAACCTCGTGCCCCAGGAAAACCGTACCGGCTACATCGCCATTCACTCCGCGATCGTCGGCCTGAGCAGCGGTATCGTGCCCTTGGCCACCGGTGCCGTCCTCGATCTCGATTCGGTAAAAAATCTCATGGGAACTCTGGGGCCGATTCATATTCATGCCTGGACGCCTCTGTTCTTCGTATGTCTGAGCGGACTAGGACTTGGGGTCTGGACGCTGAGCCGCATGCCCGTATCAGGCGGAATCGAGACATCGCGATTCGTATCCATGTTCTTCCAGGGAAGTCCCTTGACCGCGCTGCAGGCGATGATCGCCTACCACCAATTCACCGGGCAGGAACCACAACGTGTCGCAACGATCGAGCGTCTCGGCCAATCACGCAGCCCCTTCTCCGTCAACGAACTCGTTGAAGGTCTGCGCGATCCGAGCTTCAACGTGCGCTATGAGGCTGTCATCTCCATCGCCCGTACCGCGCCGCACCATAGGCTCACCGAATCGCTCATCGAGGTCATGGAGGGTACTGACACCGACTTATCGCTGATGGCTGCATGGGGGCTGGGACGAATGGGTGATCCGGCGGCGATCAACTCCCTGCGCAAAGCACTCGACGGCAACTCGCGATTGCTCCGCGCTCGGGCTGCACGCGCACTGGCGATGCTGAGGGATCAAGACTCCGGCCCGCGAATATTTCAACTTTTCCGTGATGAGCAGGACATTCATGCGCGACTGAGCTTTGCTGCGGCACTCGGATCGCTTGATCGCACCGAAGCTCTGCCCGATCTCCTGGCTTTTCTCCGCGGACTTGAAATCGAGCGGTATCGGCGTGAGGCGGCACTGGCGGTCGCGACGATCCTCGGCGATGACGAACGAGCGGTTCGCCTTTGGCGTCGAATGACCGAAGATCCCGGTGATGCTCTGGCGGGCGTCGTACTGGGACTTCGGCGGCAGCTTTCCCGCCTCGTGAGTAACGCACAGACGCATAATCCCACTCTCGAACACGTCATCGTGCGAACCGCCAATTACTTCGGGAATGGCGATATGCAGCGAGGCGTTTCGGAGCTTCGTGTTCTGGCCGGAGCGGTAGAAAATGGGGTGTTCCGCTCCGCGGTCAAAATCGTTCTAGCCGATGCCGTGGACGCCATTGATCAATTTGGTGAAACACGAATGGAATACGTCATCCTCGCAGTTCACTGCATGCACATCGGCGTCGAAGAATCGGCGTAATCGCACACTCTGGTCATCCCGCACCAATACCTTTTGCCCAAGTTCACTCGATACCCGCTGTGTGTATCGAAAAACTCACGTGTTGGCATAGCTGTTGCGTATGACTTTTTTGGTCTTAGGCAGTTATGCGCCTTGCGCGAACAGCAGAAGACAAAGAAATTGGAGACATAAAACACCCCAAAAGACGGCAAAATCTTGTAAATAATGCGGAACCTGTTGTGATTTTGAGTTGGCTATTGTTTGAAATCGAAAGATAGCCAGGTTAATTCAAAGTCTCAAGATTCAGGTTGAGTAGTGGTATTAAAATCACACCCCTGTTCCAAAATAAAACATATCTCTCTAACCCATTGACGACCGAATGCTTATTGAGAATAGCAATCGCTCGATGGTTTCAACATCACACCCATGAACTGAGCTTTCAATATTTTCTCATTTTGAATTTGCTGTTTTTCCACGGGTTTAAACCACAACGTGATTGACCCCGGTTATCTGGCACGGGGTTTGTCTCCTACACGTCGGCTGTCTGACTCACGGGTTCACTTCAACCTTCCGTGGGTAGATGGCTTGGGACCGTAAAAGTTTTACACGTCATTCAAAGAAGGAGGAGAAAATGACTCGTTGGAACCAGACAATCGCACAGTTCGCGCTGGCCCTGAGTGCTGCCTATCTTCTGCTGACAGCGACCGCAGCGTCAGCTGCACCAAACATTCCCGGAAGCTACGCTCTTGAAGGCGATATCACCGCCTATGGCGTTGAGGTTCATCCTAACGCCTCATTTGTAGGTCCAGCCGGTGCCCACATGGAATCTTCACCTCCCGGCCCGCCGATCGTCGATGCCACTCCGCCGTCATACGGCTACTTCACAAACCTGCGGTTCAACCCAAGTGAGCTGGTCAAATTCGGCGTCCTGCAATCGCTCTCTTTCGACTATGAGATCGTCTCCGGCGGATTTGGCGGCGGTTCACTTCGCGCGTTTCTGGTTGTTGACATCAACAACAATGGCATCGAAGAAATCGGTGCCAACGGCGCGGGAAACCCCAATGCCATGGGTGATGACATTCTCATGGTGACGCCCTATCTGGTTGACACCATCGGCTATCCGGCCCCTGGAACCTATTCCACCGGCAACCTGCTCAATACGCCGAACTCCGACACCGACGCATGGTACGTAGCATATGGCTCCGGGCTGGCCCCCGGTGCTCCGTTGACCTCGGGTAACTACACCTACTCCGCGATCAAAGCTGCCTATACAAACTACAATGTGCTGAGCCTCACGGTGGTCCATGACGCCATCAACAACGCCGTGTTTGAAGTGCAGAATCTCTCGCTCACGCCGGAACCTGCTTCGCTCACCCTGATCGGACTGGGCGGCATGCTCATGCTTCGCCGGACTCGCCGAAGCGCCTGAGCGAGAGCTGAGAAAACCAACTCATCGCAAGCGCGGGAAGACGGCAAGACCGTCTTCCCGCTGTTTTGCCTGAGTCCCAGCGGTAATCACACGTCATTCAAATGCAGAGCCTGGTCCTCAGCGTGGTAGCTTGATCGAACCAGCGGGCCGGACTCGACATGACGAAAACCAAGCGCCTCGCCGTATTCCTTGTAATGGGCAAACTGGGCGGGCGTCACCCAGCGGGTGATGGGTAGATGATCGCGGGTCGGCTGGAGGTACTGCCCCACGCTCAGAATGTCGCAGCTTGATCGCTCAACGATATCGCGCATGACCTCTTCCACCTCGTCGTCGGTCTCGCCGATACCAACCATGATTCCCGTCTTAGTGGTCAGCCCCTGTTCTTTCCCCCGGCGAAGTAATTCGATCGAGCGATCGTATTTCGCCTGCGGGCGAACAACGCGGTAGAGGCGGCGAACCGTTTCCATGTTGTGGTTGAGTATTTCCGGCTTTTCGTCAATCACCAGTTGAAGTGCGTCCCAGTTTCCGCAGAAGTCGGGAATCAGCACTTCGATGCTGGTACCGGGCGACGCCTCCCGTGTGCGACGGATCGTCTCCGCCCACAGGGCCGCCCCGCCGTCAGGAAGCTCGTCACGATTCACGCTGGTGATCACGATGTGTCGCAGCCGCATGAGGGCAACCGTCTTGGCAACGCGGCGAGGCTCATCCGTGTCATATTCGGGAGGCTTACCGGTCGCGATATGGCAGAATCCGCACGACCTCGTACACACGTCACCGAGGATCATGATCGTGGCGGTACCACGCGACCAGCACTCGCCCATATTCGGACACTTGGCTGATTCGCAGACGGTGTGCAACCGATGCTCATCAATGATCGAGCGTAATCGTTGGTAACCCGCGCCGCCGGGAAGTCGGGCGCGCAGCCAGTCCGGTTTGCGGCGGCGAATGTAGTCGCGGCCTGCGTTATCAATAATCAGGTGTGAAAGTGATACGGGCATTTCCTAGAGTTTAGCTTGCCGTGGCTGACGAGTCTTTCTAGCATGGCCTCCATGCTGCGTGGCTTGGCCGCCCTCACAGTGACGTTGCTCGCCATCAACGGCTGCGCACCACCCGCCAGCCAGGGCACACTCGATTCCGACAACCCTGCCGCCAAACTCTACGCCGTGCGCAAAGCGGGTGAAGCAGGTGACAAGTCCGCCATCCCCAAATTAGTAGAAGCCCTCGACAACGATGATCCCGCCGTCCGCATGATGGCAATCCATGCCCTAGAAAAAATCACAGGAGAACGGCTGGGATTCAATCCCTACGGCAGCGTGAACGAACGCCGTGAGTGCGTGGATGCGTGGGAACAGGCTGTCCGTGACGGCCGTTTCGGGCTGAACCCCGCCGTTTCTCAGCCGTCCGCTCAAAGCAAGCCGTCGTCATAGGACTTGCCCGTTTCTTTTGGTCGCAAGCGAAAACGCCTGTTCGGTCGATATTTCAGACTGCCCGGCTATTGTGTATGGAGTGGCCACGCCCCCTGATGTGACACCCCCATGCCAGAATCCGCTGATATCACGATCTGCATATTGAGCCAGGCTCGGTATCTCTCGGTCGTCCGGGCAGCGATAGAGGCTGCTGCATTGCGCATGGGGTTGGATGAAGAACAGGCAGGCAAAGTGACCCTGGCTGCCGACGAAGCGATGACCAATGTCATCCGACACGGCTACAAAGGAGAGAAGAACCGGCCGATCTGGGTGCGGATCACGCCTGTAACGCGCGACGGTGCGTCGGGTATGGAAATCATCATTGACGACGAATGCACAGGTGTGGACCTAACGAGAATCAAGGGACGCGCATTGGAGGAGGTTCGTCCGGGCGGACTGGGTGTTCACATCATCACGGGGGTCATGGATGAAGTGGAATACCTGGCGCGACCCGGCGGCAAGGGAATCCGCCTGAGAATGCTCAAGCTGGCTAAACCAGCCGTCACAGCCATGACGAAAATCTGAATGCGGAAAAAGCAAATCTGATGTAGCATGATCTTTCAGCATCTTCCGAAGTGTGCGATAAAGGCAGTGTGCAATGGCGAAGTCGGACGTAATCATCACCAAGCAGCAACCGCTGGATGACGGCATGATGGTCAGCATCCACGGCGAAATTGATTTCAGTCGATCACCCGATCTGCGCAGCGAACTTCTGACTCTGCTGGGCAATAAGCCCGGTCGGATGGTGCTCGATCTTTCCGGCGTCCCCTACATGGACAGCTCAGGTGTGGCGACACTCGTCGAGGTACTGCAAATCCAGCGCAAAGCCAGCAGTAAGCTCGTCCTCTGCGGTCTCCAGCCCAAGGTGCGAGGAATCTTCGAGATCGCCCGCCTTAATCTGGTCTTTACGATCGTGGATAACTGCGACACCGCAGCCAAAGCCTGATTGTTCCAATCGCCTTCGCTGAACGGAAACCATGTCCCAAGCTGACGTACACGATGCAGCTCATGCGCCTCATCGTTCCGGCGCGATCATTCGCGGGCTCAACGCGCTTGGCAGGCCGGTGGTCAATGGGATCGCGTACATCGGGGGTTTGGCGACGTTGCTTTCGCAGACGGGCGGGTGGATCTACCGGAGCATGATTCTCCGTCAGGTCCGCGTCGGACGACCGGCGATTTACTCACAAATGGTCCGGCTTGGCGTGCGATCCGTCGGCGTCATCTGCCTCGTCAGCGCGTGCATCGGCCTCATCCTCGCCTTTCAGATGGCACCACCGCTGGCGGAGTACGGCCAGACGGAAAAGGTCGCCAACATCGTCGGTATTGCCGTATTTCGAGAATTGGGGCCGCTCATCAGCGCGATTGTCCTCACCGGTTTCGCGGGTGCTTCTGTCGCTGCGGAGATCGGCACGATGGTCGTCGGAGAAGAAGTCGAGGCCCTACAAGCTCACGCCCTGAATCCCATCCGCTTTCTCGTCGTGCCTCGTGTGCTGGCTACGATCGTCGCTCTGCTCGTCCTCTGCGTGCTGGGGGATATGGTGGCTGTCATCAGCGGATGGATCACCGGGGTCATGGTCCTCGATATCCCATCAAAGGTGTATATCAGCAATACGATCGAGCAACTCGACCTTGCTGACTTCCTGACCGGGTTATGGAAGGCCGGCGTCTTCGGAGGCATCATCGGCGGGATCGCCTGCTACAACGGCCTCAAAGTCGAGGGCGGCGCGGCTGGTGTCGGACGAGCTACGACCAACACCGTCGTCCATTCGATTGTGTCGATCATCTTCACGGACATGCTGTTCACGATCGTTTTCTACAAGCTCGGCTGGACGTGATCCCTATCAAGCTATACCGAAAACCAACCTTCGGCTCCATAACGACATTTCCAGCCCTCCGAACAAGCCGCATTCGCGCCAGATACGGTTCGGGTTACCGTCCGAGAAAAGCTGCTTTCCTACCGTCGTAGATATTCAGAGCTGGGATTTTGATATGTATTGAGGACTTACCCAACGAGGTATTATAGGCCATTGGATAAAAATTGTTGATATAACAATTTGTTATTAAAATACTTGCGTATTTTTTACTAATTTACTTGCTTTTTGCATTTCTTGCATTATTCTTGACCTGTCGGGATACTAATCTCGACACTTGTAAATTAGGAAGCTGGGGGCAGGGAATTGTTTCCCTGAAACACATCTTCTGATCGTCTTGAAATAACAAAGAGAGGGATTCATATGACATTGCATTCACGCATTGCGACGTTGGTCGCGGGTTGTGCGCTTTCATGCAGCACAGCCGCGATGGCCGTACCGACGCTTCAACTTGATATCACCGGCGGGGTGTACGATCCCGTGTCTGAAACGGTGGTCGCTTCGTCCAATCCGTTCATCCTGACGGCCTTGGTCAAAGGTGATCCTTCCACGTTCAACTTCACACGGGACTATTTCGTTTCCGCCGCGGTTTTTCCCCCGCCGGATTCAAGCGGTGCCACTCTGGGCAGCTTTAACTTTGGCGGCACGGTGGTGAACGCCACCGCCGACATGGTCTATGGCACTCCGCCGAGTGAGGCAAATATTGCGTTCGACGCCAATGACTTGTCCAAGCACGGCGTATTCCCGACGTTTTTCAAGGAGTTTCAGTTTAACTTTGTGCCCGGCCAGACCAATGCACCCTACAA
The DNA here is from genome assembly GCA_020851465.1 of Phycisphaeraceae bacterium. Lineage (NCBI taxonomy): Bacteria > Pseudomonadati > Planctomycetota > Phycisphaerae > Phycisphaerales > Phycisphaeraceae > Phycisphaeraceae bacterium. The sequence continues at coordinate 64,319 of JADZCR010000003.1, forward strand.
CAGCGAAGATGACACCGGCGACGGTCCGCTCGTTCATCCTGGATTGGGTGCTCTGTATTACTCCTGGGTCGTGGATGTTTCAGGGTTAGATCCGGGTAGTATCGTTCACTTTGATCTTTATAACGAAGTCGTCCGTACCGGTGGAGATATCGATCGTGACGATTTTGCTCCGTTCTCTCACGATGCGGAAAGCGCCCCCAGTACTGGTCCGGGGACGGGCACGCCGCCCAACCCACCCGCCATTCCTGAGCCTGTAACAGCGATGCTTGGCGGCTTGGCACTACTCGCCGCCGGCTTTGGCGCAACACGACGCAGCTCCCGCTGACCGACTTTTGTTTGACCTCTTTCCGCGCATAAAAAAGGGCCTGCATACGCAGGCCCTTTTTCTTTTCGCTATTTCACAACTTGGGAAAACCAAGCCCGCAGCTAACTCAAGCCTTGGTGACTTCCACAAAGCGGCTGACGCTCTTGAGATCGGTTAGCACATCAAGCGTAGCCACGATGGTCTTGCTCGTGCCAGGCTCAGCAGCCACGGGATGCTGCTTGACCACGTTGACATCCCAGAAGCGACCGCCGCGACGGTTTTGACGGAAGTGCGTCTGCCTCGCCTTGCGCAGCCGCTCGTTATCCTTCTTTACCGACTTGTCTTTGCTAAGCAGCCGGACGATGGTCTTGCTGGCCGCTGCGTTTGTCGGCCTCTTGACGACCTTGACCTGGACTTTGCTACCGGGGGCAATCTTATCGAGCATGGCTGATTTCCTTGGCGGCTTCAGTGCGATCCGATTCCGCCGTTTGCATAATGTGCCCTATCGGGCGAGCCCTAAAGTATCGCGGAAAATGACTTCTCCGTCAACGCGCGGCTCGCAGAAGCTTACGGCAGGGCTTTACGAACCCGGAAAACCAGCTCTGGCGGCGTACCAATATCAGCCACGACGATCTGTCCCACATATTGTGACGCCGCTTTGTTACCAAAACCTCGCTTGGCTGAAACAAAGGTCACGGTGGTGTCCGCCTCCACTGTCACTTCCGCCGGCATGCCCGTATCACAATCCAGACCTGACGGCACATCCACAGCGATGGTGGTCCATCTACGATCGATATTCATACTCTCGATCACCGCACGAAAATGCGGGCGGAGTGAGCCGGTGAAACCTGTTCCCAACAGGGCATCGACGACTACTGCGTACGTTTCCCAGTTCGGAGCGGCCTTCCGCTCCTGCTCGTCTCGAATCATCCGTAACGGCAAACCCATTCGTGCAGCAACGGTGGCGAATATCAGGGCATCGCCTCGCAGCTCCCCCGGATCACGAGCGGGAAAAATCTCAACGGTTATTCCCGCGTTATGCAGATAACGGGCTACGACGTACCCATCGCCGCCGTTATTACCCGCGCCGCACACCACCGCGACACGATTTTGAGTAATCGCATCGGAAGGCAATCGCTTGAGCTGATTCAACACGACCTGAGCAACTGCGCTGCCAGCATTCTCCATCAGCACAGCACCGGGAATCCCCAACTCATCGATGGCGATTCGATCCAGCAACCGAACCTGTTCGCGGCTGAGTGTTTCCATTTCTCAACCCTATCCTGCAACGGCCTGATAAGCCGTCGCATGACAAACGATACAGGCGATCTGCTCACGAAGTCAGTCAGCGACAACTCAGACGCTGGCTGCGGGAGCATTGGTCGTCACTTTCCCCGGAAACCGTGTGCCTTTGCGGATCAAGGCTATGACGCGGATGACCTCGCGCACCGACTCGCTGGTGATTACCTGCGGCTCGCCGCGTCGGATCACGCCAAACACGTTGTCATAAAAATTGCACGACACTGGCGCGGTTGCATCGACCGTTTTTTCCTGCCAGGGGAGTTTGTCCGCATTGCCGTATTTGCGATCCGCAGCCGGACCATCGACTACTTCCAGAGGAGGTGCAGCCTGGGGATCGAACCAGCGAATCGTCGATTTTGCGCCATCCATCACCAAGGTGCCGCAAGTGCCGCTGAGCACCCACTTATAAGGGGCAGTTCCGAGGTTCTGCGCTGATGACACTTCCATATCGATGGTCACGCCGTTTTCCGCACGCATGAGTGCCTTAACGTGGTCTTCGACATCTCCTGCCGACGCAATCTGCTGGAGGTCCCCCAGGCAATCCTTGATCGGAGCACCTGCAAACTGGATCGCCTGATCAATCGAGTGTGGGCAGGTGTTGTTCAAGACACCGCCGCCATTGCGTACCAGTGTCTGCCAATCGTTGCGACGGGAAAAATTGATCAAGCTGTATCGGATGTGATACAAGCGGCCGAGAATACCGGACTCAATCACGCCTTTGAGATGGTGAAACTCCGGGAAAAATCGATAGTTCTGGTGAACAAACAGCTTCTTGCCCGTTTCGTTGGCGACACGGATCATGCTGTCCGCCTCGGCCACACTCATCGCCATCGGTTTTTCAACGACGACATGCTTGCCTGCCTTGAGTGATTTTTTCGTGTCACTGCAGTGCATGACCGAAGGCGTCGCAATCACCACGACCTCGATATCCGATTGCTTCAGCACACGGGAAAGACTCGTGTAGGTCTTGCACCCGAAAGCAACCGCGGCTTCGTCTCGCCGTTCCTGGACGGGATCGACCACTGCCACGATTTTGGCGTCCGCACGATCACGCAGCGACTTGACGTGAATGTCCCATCCCGCCCGGCCAAGCCCCACGACGGCATAACGAATCGGTTCACTACTCATGGTTTAAATCCTTCATCTGAAGTTAGATTGAAAATCGAACCCGTCATTATCAGGAGACCGCAGAGAGGATCAACTTTGCCCGAAATGAAAACCAGACAAAATTCGACGTGGAGGAAATATTTTAGCAATCCTGCTCAGACATTATTCGGTAACCTCTTGAATTAGCAGATATTACAACACCACGTCTGCCCTCACGTAAATCATGTACTGAAAATCGATTTATTTACGGCCGTCGCAAAACCACCACTGATGCCAGCCCTGTCACAATGAGTACGATTGCTTCGAGTGCGCGGTCAACCAGTGTCGCCACCATCGCAACCGCCCATAGTGATGGATCGATGACGGACGCCATCACTGCGACCGCCCATTCACGCAAGCCCAGTCCGTTGGGTGTGACGCTAAGCAGATTCACCACGGCTATTCCCCCCGCCATTGCTAAGGCAGCGGATGGTGAAATTTCCCGGCCGACGATCTGAAACGACACCCATACCCGTAACGCAGTCAACGCCAGATCGAGTGCTTTTAACGGGGCCCATGACCAGGCTGATACGAGTGGGCGGCGAAGCATTCCTTTTGCGATTGGAGATGTCACCAGGGCGCACCCTACCACGCCGACGATAGTTGCCGTCAATGCAAACCCTTGGCTGAAATGTCCGCTCAGACCGACCAGCGTCAAGGCAACGACACCCGAAACCACGGTGCTCACCGATACCACCACCAATTGGATGGCAACCGATTGCATCACCGGCAGATTGTTGCGGGCTTTGAGATAAGCAGCTCTGCTGATAGAACCGGCTTGAATTCCGAGATAATTCAACAATCCGCTTGCGGCGACCAATGCCCGCATCTGTGTCCATGTCACCGGCGGATGAGTGTCGAAAGATTTTGTCACCACCCAGAACAGCGTCGCCGTCACCAGAATGTTGGCGACCACCGCTGTGAGAATGGCCGTAACCTGCCACGGCGCAGCACTCTTGAGCAGCGAAAGATCGACATGTCTCAACGCAAACCAAGCCGCAGCTGCCACCAGTACCATACCGAGAGCCAGTCCGGCAAACCGCATCCACAACGGCCTTTTCACCAGTGCCATACGGCAAATCGTAACCGACTATAAAAGTCTCAGACGGCATGATCGAATCGACATAAGCGGGTCTCTTTCGCATCTCTTTCCGATTTTTCATCATGCGTGCTAGAATGATCCAAGGTTGCGTCACCTTTCGAAAAGGGGTTTCCATGGCCGAACGAGATCCGCAGAAGCAGCCGTTCTTTCATTCACCTCTGGGTTTGATCCTTGCGGCATTTATTCTCTGGGCACTCGCCGCGACTGCCAGTCTTCTCATCAGGTCAGGCGTGACGCTGACGCTGAAAAAGTTTCCTAACCTCGATGTTACGTTTGCGCAGATCATCTGGACCCTGCCGGTCTTTGCGATCAGCATTCTTGCGAGTGTGTTTTTCTTGATCGGGGTCATCCGCTGGGCGGTCTATGGCCGTACAGGGCTGCCTGTTCACGGTCCGGACGAGGCGACGGAAGAGACTATCCGCGTGTTGCGTGCCATCAATGATCGACTGGCGGTCAGTGACACCGCGAGGCGGATCCTGTCGCGTGATCAGGATCGCGAGACTCTCCGCCGAGCGATCCGTGAGGACATCGCCAGAAAAGATTTTGACACTGCGATGGTGCTGGTGAACCAGATGAACCAGTCCTTCGGCTACCGGCAGGAGGCCGAAGATTTCCGCGATGAAATCATCCATGCCCGAGCCGCCGAGATGGCCGAGCGAGTCAAACAGGCCATCGGCCGATTTGAGGACATGCTCTCGCATCAGGAATGGGAGCTGGCCGCACAGGAAGCCCAGCGCATTCAGCGGCTCTATCCGGAGCACACACAGGTTCGTGAGCTCGGTCGGCGTGTACGAGAAGCACGCGAGACCCACAAACATGAACTCGAACGCGACTTCCTCCAGGCTGCGGAGCGTGATGATGTTGAACGCGCGATCGAGTTGCTCAAAGAGCTTGATAAATACCTCACCGAATCAGAGGCTGAACCCTTCCGAGAAACCGCACGCGGCGTCATCGGCAAGAAACGCCAGAATCTGGGTGTGCAATTCAAGCTGGCGGTACACGACAAGGAATGGATTCAGGCGGTTCGTGTCGGCGAACAGATCATCCGTGAATTTCCGAACACTAAAATGGCTGACGAGGTTCGCGGGCTGATCGACCTATTGCGCGAAAGAGCTGCCGGAGAGCAGGCGGCGCGGCCCAGAGAAGCGGTCAAATAAATCAACTGCCTTCCACAATCAGGTTTGACGCGACCACCGGACAGATTCGGTCGATATACTTCGACCATGCCAACGCATCACATAGTTCTCATTCCCGGAGACGGGATCGGGCCTGAGGTCACGACGGCTGTCAAAAAAATCTTCACCGCGGCCCAGGCACCGGTGGAGTGGGTCGAGCACCACGCAGGCATCACCGCATTGAAGCTGGGCAAGGCTGTGCTGCCCGAAGAAACCATCGAGGCCATCGCGCATCACAAGGTTGCGCTCAAAGGGCCGGTGACCACGCCTGTCGGCGAAGGCTTCACGTCCATTAACGTCTCACTCCGAAAAAAACTCAACCTCTACGCTGCGGTAAGGCCGGTGCGCAGCTTGCCGGGGATCAAGACCCGATACGAAAACGTGGACCTCGTCATCGTACGGGAGAACACCGAGGGGCTGTACAGCGGCGTCGAAAATGAAATCGCGCCGGGGATCGTCATGAGCATGAAGGTCGCGTCCGAGGCGGCGTGTCTCCGCATCGCACATTGGGCGTTTCGTTACGCCACCAAACGCAAGCGGAAAAAAGTCACCGTCTTCCACAAGGCGAACATCATGAAGATGACGGACGGACTGCTCCTGCGTTGCGCTCAGCGCATCAACGAGGACGAGTATCCGAATATCGAGTATCAATCCCTGATTATCGATGCCGGCTGCATGAAACTCGTCCAGGATCCCTCACAGTTCGATGTGCTGCTGATGGAAAATCTCTACGGCGACGTGGTGAGTGATCTGGCAGCTGGACTTGTCGGCGGACTAGGTGTCGTACCCGGAGCAAATATCGGTGACGACGGAGCTGTGTTCGAGGCAGTTCATGGCTCCGCGCCGGATATTGCCGGCAAAGGTATCGCCAATCCGCTGGCGATCCTGATGTCAGCTGCGATGATGCTCAACTACCTCGCCGACATCAAACACGATGAGAACAGCCGCAAGGTCGCAACGAAGCTTAAGGACGCATACAACCTCGCGCTGTCAGACGGGAAAAAGACACGCGACCTGGGTGGCGAACTATCCACCGAGCAATTCACCCACGCGGTGATTGAGCGATTGAAAGGCTGATCGCTGTAGCACTACGACGGTATCAGAAGCGCATGCGCAACAGACAGAGGCGGACACCTTTGCTCCTGGTTGTCGTCGTCAATTACGGCATCATCCGCTTGAATGTCCCCAGATCCACTACCACGCCATTGGGCTGGTAGTAATCTACGTTCAGGTGATCCTTATCTGTGAACGTAAACACCAGACAGTTGAAGTTCAGCTTTCTCGCAAAGTCCAAATCTCCGCGGCCCGGCCCGGCATACGCTGAGTTTTGATGACTCTGTGCGTGAAAGTGATAGTGCGCCAGGCCGGTGTAAGCGGCCTCGATCAGATCCTGTGATGACAGAAACTTCAAGTCGTGTCGTCGGATTTCCGGGGGGAATGACTTGCCGTAGTACCCCTTATCGCCGTTGGCATAGAGAATAACTCCGCCGTGTTCTGTGCTTTGGTCCTTGTGATCGGCATCCGCCTGCCCAAAGAGGTTGCTTGCCAACCCTCGCCTCATAGCATTTTCAAGCACACGGATCGTCAGCAGGTCCCCCCAAACAAGTTTTGAATCCCACGCCTGAAGATTCTGAGGCGTGTCTTTGTCCGCACCGTCAAACGTCGGGTTCTTGACCGAGTGTTCGACGGCAGCCAGATCGCTGACCAATTCCTTGTAGAGCTGGCTGCGTGACATTGCAGTTACTCCCGGCGTGCGGGATGCGTTGAGCAAGATCGGCAGATGGCGCAGCTCCAGCCCGCGTCGTTGTTCTTCGTTTAGCCTTGCTACTTCCGTCTTATACGACTCCCACAAGTCACGACGGGCAGGGTCACGCAAATAGGACAACCACAGAACCCCCTCACGATTCGTCGGCACCGTTCGCAGGTCCGCAGCGCATGCTTTGAGATCCGCCACTAGAGCGGTCTGCTCAGGAGCTTGAGACAGCAAATCCATCAGCCGCTGCGGTGGAGCCAGGCGGTTGAGTAGTTCCCATGCAGACACCTGCTGCGGCAGCGGAACTTCGTTATTTCGGTCGGCGAAAACGTCAAACACAACCTGCTCGACGCTCTTTCCCGGATTGAGTTTCACCAGCAGATCACGCTCCGGTCTTTCTGCATCCGGAGTCAGTTTGTCCGTCCTTGCATACTGACGGACAAATGTCGGCGTCATATCGGTCCACTGCCGCTCCTGGGCGACTTTGAAAATGTACTTCATCGTGTCCCAGTTCACGATGAGCGATATCCGCTTGGCGAGCGTTGCTTTGAATGCGGCTTCATCATACGAGACCAGTTGATCAACGGCATAGCGACGTTGTTCAAACGGATAGCCTCTCTCATAGAGCAGGATTTCGAGCGCAGCGATTCGACCAGGGTCATCGCGTTTTTCCCGCTCAGCTTGCTTGGCGGCGTTCATCCGCTCCTGCGGGTCGATCGTTCGGTTGGTCATCATGCCCACCGGATCTTCAAAATGGCTTTTCATCTGGCAAGATGCCAGCACCATCGCAGACATGAGAGCGACCGACAGAGCAGATGGATATTTCATGGGTGGACTCCGGGATTAATGCCTGAAAAGTATGACCTGAGATAAGGACAAAAGAAAACGACGGTCGGTTGATGCCGACCGCCGTTCGTATTTTCAGGTTCCACAAAATAGGTTCTGGAGAACTGACTTTCTCTCCACTGCTTGAATACTCCGCGGAACACTGAGGTTGTATTAATTTTCTCCGGGATAGCACATCTTCGGCGGAGTCTTGATATCGCCGCATTTCTCCAGAACTTTCATGCGGATGTTATTACCTTCAGGGCTCTGAAACTGATACCACTTATCGCTGTCAGGCTCCTTGATGTAGTGCCCCTCTTCCTGCTTCAACATATCTTCAGGACGTAATGGCGGAGGCATGGCACTGGTGCTGACCTTGGCTGGATTAGTAAATAATTCTTTTGCTTCCTTCGAATAGACTTCGATGTAAGCAATAAACCGTGACTTTTTATCCGCGCAGTCGCCGCAGGAATAAACCCACGCACGGGCACCCATTGGTTCGCCGTTCTCATTGAGCTTGCCCGATGGAGAAGCGATTGGCGGCAGTTCATTGCCCTTACCGGCAAATAGTCGGTCGAGGTGATCCGGCGCTTCCGATCCCATGTCGTAATACCACATGTCAACAGGTTTATACGAGGTCGGTGTGCTGTTCCAGACAATGGCCGCAAGTGAAAGAATCAATATCAGAACAGCAAGAATGGTGACGACTGCTGAGTTCTTGTTAACCCAGTCGCGGAGCTTCATGCGAGATTCCTTTCTGATTCGTTAGGAGCCGACACGTTTATACATCCTGCCAGTGTACGGATAACGGACAGCGATAGGTACTCGGATTGTATCGGCAACAAAAACCAAACGCCAGTAAAGACTTTTCGTCTGTCACCCCGACTAACCCCGCCTCGCTGCCTTGCCGGAGGCAGCAGCTCTTTGAGGGCACGGAGCGTCGCACTCTATTGGCCCCCCCAATAGCTCCAGCGATACTCGATCCGAGGAGAGGCTAGATCACCCAGCATGCGACGAAGCTCGCTGGTATCCAGAGTCATCTGCTTGGCCGATGAAAAACTGATGCTGAGTCCCTGTCTGGCACTCATTCGTGTCACCGCGTAAGTTTTGGTCACATCGAGCTTGGCCAGTGTCTTGGCTTCATTGATTGCGTCATCAAGGTATCCGACCTGGTCGATCAGCTTGTTCTGCTTGGCCTGGTCTGATGTGAACACTTCACCTGTAGCCAGTGCTTTGACTTCATCACGTGAGCCAAAATACTTTTGTCGCCCGTTGTAAACCACATCGACAAACCGCGCATGCGCGTTGTCGAGGATCATCCGTACTTTGTCACGATCCTGATCATCCCAATGTCTCATGATGTTGTTGGCCACGTCCTTTTTCTTTGAGTCGGTGGCCACGATCACTTCAGGCGTGACTCCTACTTTTTCGAGTAGCTTGTCCACGGTCACAATCTGTGCGATCACGCCGATACTTCCGGTGATGCAGGTCGGCTCGGCGACGATCTTGTCGCATTGAGCGGAGATGTAGTAACCACCGCTGGCTGCAATACCACCAAAGCTGGCGACGACCGGCACACCCGTGTCGCGGCGAAACTGCTCGATGTCATGCGCGATGATATCTGACGCAGCGACCGTACCGCCTCCGGAATCCACACGCAGAATAACCGCCGCCGGCTTGTTGTTGCGCAACTCTTTGAGCGAATCACGAACGTAGGCAGCCGTCGATTCATCGATCAAGCCTGTGACATCCAGGATGACGAAGCGGTGATCGGTATCACCGGCGAGGTAGGGTTTCTCGGTCGGCCCGGAGATCGATGACGCAAAATAGGCTCCAAGATAGATATTCAGGAGTATCGACAGAAAGAAAAGGCTCGTGAGCAATCCCGTGCCGATGCGCCCCCAGAACGACGCCCGCCGCGGCGGCTGGCTGAACATCATGGGTGGGTATCCCGGCGGAGGCGGGGGCAGCGTGTGCGGCGGCGGACTGGCAGGACGATCATTATTTTCAGCCATAGGTCAGGTTCCTTCGAGGACTCGTCATAGCCTGCGAGTTTATTCACAGGTTATCCGTCGGATCATCCATGTTACCTGTATCTGTCGAGGCCGCGAGTCTGGGTATTCAGTCCCTGATATCCCCCTGCTCTGCAAATAACCATTGGCTGTTTCGGCAGGCATCGAGGAGAGAGTAACCGGCCCTTATTCGTTATGATCATGAGACATTCCATTGCGGAGTTTCTCTGATGAAAATTGGCATCATTCTCTCGGTCATTCTCGTCGTTGTGTTGGGTGGCTTCTATTTCATAGCGACGTACAGCCCGCCTGATCCTCCCACGTCCGCTACGTCGGAATCCAAACTGGTAGCTGCCACACTCGCTGCCGACTTACCTGCAATGTTTGAGCCGACCGAGGTGAATGAGGACGCTAACGCAGCTTATGCCGCCGTCTTCGCATACTTCCAGGAAAACTTCGAAGATTTCGTCAAAAACCGTCAGGTAATTAAAGAGCCTGATGACAGGTCGGCAACACAGCTCACTGACCTCTTGATCAAGGCTTCGCGGGCAGGCAAATTGTCCAAGCCGTTTCTTGACAATCTGGTTCCGCTCAAACCCGGCGGAGAGATGCCGCATGACGCAATTACGGTGATTCAACAGGTCGTCCTGGGGCTTGCAGCCCGCAACCGTGAAAGCGGAAATGCAGGCTATGCGATGGACGCAACCAAGGCTGTCTTTGCGATGGGCCAGCGCGCGTTTGAAAATAGCACGCGGTACTACAACCGCTGGAGCGGAATCGTCGCCATGACCGATGCGGGCAGCCAGATGGCGATGTGGGCAGAGGAAGACCCAGAGTTGATGGAAAAACTCAAGGCATGGGATCCCGCCCTCAAAAAGGTCGCCGATGCCTGGGTTCCAAAAGTCGGGAAAATCCTCAAATCACTCCGACCGCAAATCGGAGATCTGATCAACATCGCTCGGAATGACAAAGACCTCACCTTCCGTGTCGAGGCAACACTTCAACTGGGTGTCGTGAAGTTCAACCCCAAGACGCGCGGCAATCTCAAAGCGATCACCAGTGCCATCGAAGACGCCAAGGCATCGGAAGACCCGGCTATCTCTGCTGCGGGAAACGCTGCGGAAGCCTTTACCAAGGAAGAAATGCGAAAGCTGTAACGGGGCTGGCTTTCACCATCGATTTCACGATTCATTATCGTCTGGGCGATAAGATTCGTGGATGCAGATCTTCGTACTGGCTCTGATGCTTGGGGTATTCGCCCACGATGCCCGGCCGGGCTTATTCCACTCAGCCGCGGCCATCGACGGATGGCTGGTTACGGTTATCGTCGTTTTTCCCAAGCTCGCACTTGGGAGCCTGTATTGGCTCGCCTGCCGTTACACACGGGAGCGAATCGCCAAGCCCGACGGACGCAAAACACTCAAGCGGCTCGAGTGGCTCACCACGAGCTTCCGTTTCCTCGCACTGATGTTATTCGGCCTCGATCTTTACGTCGGCACACTCGACCATATCCGCTATCTGCTCGCCGGGCCGGGTGGTAATCCGATCATTATTGATGAACTGCTCGTCATTCTTCCCACGCTGGTGCTTGCTGCATTCAGTTGGTGGGCGTATTACCCGATTGATCGGCGAATGCGTGAAGCTGCACTGATCGCCCGTCTGGACTCAGGCCAGCCAATCAATCCCATCTGGACGCGAGGGCAATATCTGCTCGCACAGTTTCGCCACCAGATGGTGATTATGCTCGCACCGCTTCTGGTTCTGGTCGCTTGGAGAGAGATTGTCGATCGCTATGGTGGCGACATTGCCAGTGGAATTGACACAAAAACCATCCTCCTCGTGGCAGGGTCCGGCGGCCTGCTCTTTTTCGCTCCCGTCATGATTCGACACCTCTGGGACACCACACCCCTGCCCGACGGAGAACTACGCCATCGGCTGCTGCTTCTGTGTAAGACTCATCGCGTGGGTGTCCGGCAATTACTCCTCTGGCGCACATTCGGCGGAATGATCAACGCCGCGGTCATGGGCCTGATGGCTCCGGTGCGATACATCCTGCTCACTGACGCGCTCCTCGAGCAGGTCCCGGTAGCTCAGGTAGAAGCCGTAATGGCACACGAGGTCGCCCACGTGCGAAAACATCACCTTCCCTGGCTGCTCGTGGTGCTGCTTGCCGTTGCAGGATCTGTGATGACCCTGTGGGAGTTCGTGTTATTTGGCGGCGCGGAATGGCTCGAACATTCCGCCTCCCCGCAGTTGGCTGGCTACGGCCAATGGCTGACCAGTCAGCAAGATGTCATGTCCGCCTGCGCCGCGATGGGCACCCTTGCAACCGGCGTCGCAATCTTCGGCTGGATCTCACGTCGATTTGAACGACAGGCTGACACTTTCGCGGTTCAGCATTTGTCGATACACGATTCATCGGCTGAGGCTTCACAGCCGGTCATCACCCAGCCAGCCATCGAGACAATGGCTGGAGCATTGCAAGCGGTAGCGGACCTTAACCACATCAACACCCAGCGGCGAAGCTGGCGGCACGGATCCATCGCTTGGCGACAGTCCTATTTACAAAGCCTCGCCGGCCAGCGCACCGACAAGCTGCGGATCGACCGCGAGGTCTTCTGGATCAAAGCCATCTCCGCAGCCATCGTCGTCGGACTTGTGCTGATGGAGGTGGACCTCCGCGACTTCATGAAGTTTTGAGAGTTAAGGAATCTGACAAGCAATCACTCCCGCCTATCACCTCCTCTTTCAGATCGGTCTATAATCTTCGCCCCACGAGGTGAACCATGCGCTTCACAAAGATGCACGGCATAGGCAACGACTATGTCTATATCAACGGTTTTGAAGAGCGAATCACGGATCCCTCCGCCTTGGCGGTGAAGCTGGCGGATCGACACTTCGGCATCGGGGGGGACGGCTTGATTATCGTTGCGCCTCCATCACCCGGAAGCAATGCGGATGTACGCATGCGCATGTTCAATGCTGACGGGTCCGAATCGGAAATGTGCGGTAATGGCGTCCGGTGTGTCTGCAAACTAGCCCATGATCGAACTATTACCCGCGCTAATCCCATGAAAGTCGAAACCGGTCGCGGGGTACTGACGCTCCGCTACCAGACCGATACTCATGGGAAGGTATCGCAGATCACCGTGGATATGGGTGAGCCGATCCTGGAAGCAGGTCGAATCCCTGTCAGCATTCCTGGCATCAAGGACGGTGATCGCGTTATCAATATTCCGATTGATCCCGCATCGTTATTACTCCCCGGCGTGCCTCGTGGCTGGGCTGCGGCCTGTGGACTGGAAGCAAACCTAACCGCTGTCTCCATGGGAAACCCGCACATCACGATTTACGTTAAAGATGTAAACCATGTGCCGCTGGAGACGATCGGCCCAATCCTGGAAAAACACTCCTGGTTCCCCCGCCGTATCAACGTCCACTTCGTGCAGGTGCATTCATCCAGCGAAGTGACGATGCGCACCTGGGAGCGCGGCAGCGGTATCACGCTTGCCTGCGGAACCGGAGCCTCGTCAGTCTGTGTCGCTGGTGTGCTCACCCGTAAAACCGGGCGAACGATCCTCGCACACTTGCCCGGCGGGGATCTCACACTCGAATGGAAGGAATCCGACAACCACGTCCTGATGACAGGTCCGGCGACAGAAGTCTTTACCGGAGAGATTCCTCTCTAATGCGAACGCTCACCTGTGACACACAGGCGTCATGCCGGCAAGTTCACGGAGAGAGCGGGGTTCGTCCGCTACTCCTTAGGTGATGGCTGCTTCTGCTCAAGCAACCGCTCAACGAAGTGAATGTCCACATCACTCTTGATGAAGTTGCCGTTGTTCATCAGTTGAGCGTGCAGAGGAATTGTCGTCTTGATTGGATCGACCCGGAATTCCGCCAGTGCCCGTTTGAGCGTTGCAATCGCCTCACTGCGTGTCTTTTTGTACACAATCAGCTTGGCGATCATCGAATCATAATTCGGCGGCACACGGTAGCCGCTGTAACAGTGGGTATCCATGCGCACGCCCAACCCGCCGGGAGGATCAAATTGCGCAATCAGACCCGGCGAAGGAGCAAAGTTGCGAGCTGGATCCTCCGCATTGATCCGCACCTCGATTGCGTGACCATTGCGGGTGATGTCCTTTTGAGAAAAACCCAGCTTTTCTCCTGCCGCCACGCGAATCTGAGTCTTGACGATATCAATACCGGTGATCAACTCGGTGACCGGATGCTCCACCTGAACACGGGTGTTGACCTCCATGAGATAAAACTGCCGTGAGTGGGCGTCCATCAGGAACTCAACCGTTCCCGCGGAGTAATACTTCGCAGCTTTACATAGCCGCACAGCAGCATTGCACACGGCTTCGCGTTCTTTTTCCTTCAGAATCGGGCAAGGAGCTTCCTCAATGAGTTTCTGGTGGCGGCGCTGCATCGTGCAGTCACGCTCAAAGAGATGAACCAGATTTCCGTGCTGATCGCCGAGGACCTGCACTTCGACATGGCGGGCTTTTTCGATGAACTTTTCGATGTACACCGTCGCGTCACCAAACGCGCCCTGAGCCTCTGCCATCGCGCTTTTCAGGCCGGATCTCAGCGCGATGTCATTGTGCGCGACGCGCATGCCGCGACCACCGCCACCCGCAGATGCCTTGACGATCACGGGGTAGCCGATATCTCGTGCGATCTTGATCGCATCCTCTTCGTTTTCGATCTTGCCCTTGCTTCCCGGTGCAACAGGTACCTTATTTTTAATGGCGATCTGTTTACAGGAGACTTTGCCACCAAGCATCGCCATGGATTCGACGCTGGGGCCGATGAACTCGATCTTGCAGGATCGGCAGACATCCGCGAAGTGTGAATTTTCCGCAAGGAAGCCATAGCCGGGATGGATGGCGTCAACATTGGCGACCTCCGCAGCACTGATGATCCGCGGAATGTTGAGATAGCTTTCACTCGATGGCGGATTACCGATGCAGATCGCGTGATCGGCGATTGCGACGTGCTTGGAGTCTTTGTCGGCTGTGGAATAGACCGCTACGGTCTCAATACCCAGTTCACGAGCCGCACGGATGATCCGCACGGCGATTTCTCCACGGTTGGCAATGAGGATTCGAGAAAACATGGGAAGACAGGCCAAGGGAAGTGCGCTCGGGGTTAAGCGAGTGGCAATAATTGCCGCGGCTTACCCGTTGGTTCAGACCCTTGGTCCACAGCCCTTTCAGTTAGGTTTTACCAGGAATAGCGTTTGGCCAAACTCGACAGCTTCACCGTTTGATACCATCACTTTGACGATGGTGCCGCTGATCTCAGCTTTAATCTCGTTGAATACCTTCATCGCTTCAATAATGCACACGACTTTGTCGGGAGTAATACGGTCACCAGCCGAGGCGAATGGCTTCGCATCCGGTGCGGATGCAGCATAGAACGTACCTACCATCGGACTGGGAATCGGTGTCAGGCCAGCGTCACTGGCGTCACTCGTTCCTGAACCTCCGGAAGCGGCAACGGACGTTGACGCCGGCGGCGCGACAACTGCCGGAGCAGGAACATTCACGTACTGAATCGGTCCCGAACCACTGCCTCGCTTTAGTGTGACCCGCTCTCCTTTGGGATCCTGGAGGTCGAGTTCCGTCAGGTCGTTTGCAGCCATGAGCTTGATAAGCTCTTTGAGCGTTTTCAGGTCGGTCATGCGAGTTCCTCGAAGAAGCCAGCAGGCGAATATCAGTGCCGGGCGGAAAAACGTGTCTCAGACTCTTTAGCACGTAGCTTCCGACTTCCGGCCACTGCCTACCGAACGATTAAATGATTGCTGATTCAAGGTCTTTCGGCAAATTGCTGAGTACTTCGTGACCCGTTGCGGTCACCAGTACATCGTCTTCAATGCGCACCCCGCCGACTCCCGGAAGATAAATACCAGGCTCAACCGTAACGATGTGCCCCGGCTCCAAAACACCCTCGGAGCGTGACGATAAGGTCGGTTGTTCGTGAATATCCAGACCGATACCGTGTCCAAGCGAGTGGCCAAAGCGGCTGCCATACCCAGCACTAGTGATGAGATCACGGGCGATGGCGTCGATTTCCTTAAACGTCCTGCCCGGCCTGATCGCGTCGATGGCAGCCATCTGGGCGTCTAGCGTGATCTTGTAGATCTCCCTGATCTTGGCAGGCATTTTGCCGATCGCCACGACACGGGTCAGATCAGAGCAATAACCACCCGACCGCGCTCCCCAGTCCACGAGCACAATGCCTCCCTTTTTAATTTTCGACTGGCCGGGGATGGCATGAGGCAGACTTGCATTGGCGTCGGCGGCAATGATCGTCGGAAAGCTCGGCCCATCCGCTCCAGCAACCCGCATAGTCATTTCAAGATGGGCAGCAACGTAGGATTCCGTCACCGGCTTCGATCCCGTGAGCAGTTTGAGTGTCGCCTTAAACGCATCCTGCTGAATGACCAGAGCCTCACGGATCGCCTTGATTTCCTTTTTATCTTTGATGGCACGCTGCTTCAGCAGGCCGTCATCCATCGGGTCGAGTTTTTTTCTACCGAGTTTTTTTCCGAGCTGGTGGAATTGGGCAAGCGTCAAGTAATCGTTCTGTACCGCAAGATGCTTGAACCCCAGATCAGCGCAGAGTTTTGCCGTTGCATCACTGATAGGCCCTGCTCGCATCGTTACGCTGACATGCGGGGCTTCACGTTGAATCTGCTCCTCAAAGCGGAAATCACTGATGACTCGTACGCCTGCCCCCTTCGCAGGTACAACAGCCCAGCTATCGTCACCCACGAAGCCCGTGAGGTAGCGAATGTCCTTTGGGTTTGTGATCAGCAAAGCGTCAGCATGATGTTTCCTGATGCGACTTTGGAGCGCAGCCACGCGCGATACGAGGTGCGCTGGCGCAGATCGAGAAGATTTTTGGCGTCTTGACTTCATCTACGTATTTATAACCGAGGTGGTCAACATACGACGTCACAGCAGCCGTAGATGAAATCCGCCGTCCACATTGATGACTTCGCCGGTGGAATAGGGCAAATAATTTTGCGCAATGGCGACAACCGCACGGGCGACGTCGTCCGGCTGGCCCCAGCGGCGGATTGGCAGCAGTCCGGGAGAGTCTTCGAGGATGAGCTTGTCGTATTTCGCCTTCACCGGGCCTGTCATGTCGGTGGCGATAACGCCGGGGCGGATTTCGTAAACATTGATGCCAAATTCGGCGAGCCGTGCGGCGAAAAGCTGCGTCATCATCGCAAGGCCGGCCTTCGAGATGCAGTAGTCGCCGCGATTCACGCTGGCGGTGTACGCGCTGATCGAGGTGATGTTGACGATCTTCGGCTTCGGCGTTTCCGCACTCACAGCCTTCTTGACCTGCGCCACCATCCGATTTGCAACCAACACAGTGAGAAGGTACGGCCCGCGCAGATTGGTGTGGATCAGTTCATCGAAACTTTTCGTATCGTGCATCTCAAGCAGATCAGCACGTACCTTCGGGGCGATCCCGGCGTTATTAACGAGCAAGTCGATGTCACCAAACTTCTCGACGGTCGTTTCGACCAGCCGACGATGATCATCAGGTTTGGCGATATCGGCCTGAATGACAATCGCTTCTCCGCCGCTTTTTTTCACTAACTCCGCGCATTCTCGCGCTGCATCGGCGTTAGAGTTGTAGTTGATCGCTACGCGATACCCAGCCGTACCAAGCCCCACTGCAATCGCGCGACCGATTCCGCGTGATGCACCGGTGACAATGGCGGTGGGCTTGCGTGTTGGCATGAGTTAATTCCGGTCAAAAAATGTAGGGTATGTATCACCACCCGCCATCCGCTTAATCAAAATTGCCAACTCCAGCAGGTGATAATCACCCCACATGCTCGCTTCGCTGCACGGCACCTTTCGGCCGCGAGGAATATGATCCCAGCCGTTCGGACGATGGTACACCGAATGCAGGAGCAGCCCCTGATGCTTCGTGCTGGTGGAAAGGTACGGCTCGCTCATCAGCGTTTGGGCAACCGTGAGACCCGCTTGCAGATAACGCTTACCGCGTGTTCCGCCGAGGTAGTTGCCGAGTCGGATCAGGCCTTGAGCCGCGATTGCGGAGGCCGAAGAATCAACGGGTTCGTAGTCATTGAACGGGTCAGCCGGCTTGCCCAGCCAGTCGCCTAACTTTGCCAGACCGGGGGCACCGTCGTCCCAGTAGGCAATGCCGTCAGAAGCTGAGCATCCGTTGAGATAGTGGTCACAGGTTTCAACCGCGCAGCGTTCAAATACTTTCATAACTGCCGACTTTGTGAGACCAACCGCAGCGTGGAACTTCGCAGTCGGGATCGTTTTGAAAAACTCGAGTTCTTCAGCGTAGCCGAGCATCGCCCACGCCAGACCGCGCGTCCATGTTGAGAAAGGCGAATAACCCTGCTGGGTACCACGGCAACGGAATGCCCCGTCGTTACGGTTAAACACTGCCTCGTGAGATGTGCGACCTGCCACGTCATAAGTGTGATCCGTATCGCCATGGAACACGATGTACTGACTCGTGGTCAAGCCGTGCAGCACGGCGCGTTTGAGCAGATTGGCTGCACGATCGTTTTCATGCATGAGCATATGACCAAGCTGCCACGCCCGACCGAGGATACGTATCGTGCGCATCGTGTCCACGAACAGTGAGTGAGGACCGTTGAACGAGTAGATGTACCCCAGTGAGTTGGAGTACGCGGAGTGTTTGCTTTCGGGTTTTGGAGGTGTGCCAGCCCACCTTGCTGCCTGTACAGCTCCGCTGGCCCGAATCGCATTGGCGTAAACCAGCTCTTCCCATTCGTTGTTTTTTTCAGGACTGCGCTTTTCCTTCAGCAATCGCAGAAGGTTGCCATATGTTGAGAGGTTGTTGAAGCCATGATCATGCACCCCCGTGTGCGTCACGTGCTTCAGCATGTGATCGATCGTGCGCTGTCGCCCCAGATTGAAAAACTTTCTGTCGTCCGTGGCATCAAAAATCAGAATTGCGCAACCGTACTGAAACCCCTGCGTCCATTCTGTCCAGCCGCGACTGGTGTATTTGCCTTCAATCGTAAATACCGGGGTTCCTCTGGATGTATCCCAACTCCGATTGAGCGAGATTACTTTCGCAGCAGCGAGGTTGAACAACCTGTTAATGGCGTGGCGCAGGTCAGAAGCTCGGAGCGTGAAGTCTATTTGCATGATCTGAGTAAACCCGATTCCCAAAACATCGCGGGAATCAATCGGTTGATGCTGGCAATGATACCTACCTACTTTTTGTAAACGCTCTTTGGATCAAATACGCGGCTCTCAACAACCTTCAATGTGTCGCCGCCTTCGCTGACACGATAGAAACAGGTGTGGTAGCCGACGTGACAAGCCGGCCCATGCGACTTGCAGAGGAGCAGGATCACATCCTGATCGCAATCGACACGAGCTTCGACAACCTCCTGGATGTGGCCGGACTCCTCGCCTTTTACCCACATCTTGTTCCGGCTGCGGGAATAGAAGGTGGCCTTACGAGTTGCCAGAGTCTGTCGCAGGGCAGCGTCATTCATCCAGCCCATCATGAGTATCTGCCTGGTATGCAGATCCTGCACAATGGCCGGGACAAGCCCTTGTTCGTTAAACTTGATATCGAGCTTCAACCCTGTTTCACGGGCAGCATCAGACATAGAAAACCCGTCCTTTCTGAAGGGTCAAAAGTATAGCGGCTCCCGGCTTCTCTCAAGGCTTTGATTGGGGTATTTATCACGTAGATTCGTCGTTTCCTACATAGAAGAGGTCCGATAGTCCGATTAAAATTGATAGGTTAGCGCTACCCCGTCAATCCCCGATAAAGATCACGGGTGGGGGTTCTCAATCCACTTTTCAGTTATCGGTGTCGCGGGAATGATTCCCGGCGTCTCCCGGAGATAACCGTGCAATCCATCAGAAGTTCCGTCTGCTGGGTCATTATCGTCACTTGTATTTTGACACTCGCTGGTCAATCACTGGCAGAGGTCAGTGCTGTCACCGCAGTCACCACCGCTCGCTACGATCGCAAGCTGGCGTTCAAGGAGAGCGGCACCGTATTTTCCTTACCTGTAAAACGAGGCTCTGTCGTTAAAAAAGGCGACATCCTTATTCAACTGGAGGATCGCGAAGGAGAATCGCTCGTCGCACTCTACAAGCTCCGCGCTGAAAGCGATGTAGAAGTCCAATCCGCCGCCGCTAAATACGAGTTGTCACAGGTCGAAGAAAAGCGTGTGAAGGATTTACTTCAGAAGGGTTCTGCAACTTCTTACGAAGCGGAGAAAGCTCGTGTCAGCGCATTGGTTGCCAAGCTCGAATGGGACCTGGCCCGTCAGCAGCATACGGAAACCAGACTCCAGCTTGAACAGGCTGAAGCTCGACATGAGCGATTCACCATGCGTGCGCCGATTGATGGTCGTGTGGAGGCAATCCTCGTAGCCGAAGGCGAAGCCGTCGAAACCGGAAAACCCGTCCTTCGGCTGGTCGCCACTGATCCGCTTTGGATCGACGCCCCCGTCCCCATCGAAGATACCGTCAAGAACAAGATGAAGACCGGCGACCCCGCATGGATCCAGACGAAATTGGCGGGTGGTAATCAGTACCTCAAGGGCGAAATCATTTTTATCGCTGATGTCGCCGAAGCCGCCAGCGGCACGCGAACGGTGCAGATTGAAGTGCCCAACAAGCAGGGGCTCCCTGCCGGGGAACCGGTTGTTGTCACGTTCAGCCAGCCCGATCAATCCACTGCGGATAACAGCGGAGGAGCTCGCTGATGTCGCAGCAGACCACAACAACCAACCGCGGCCCGCGCGGCTGGGACCGCCTGGTGACACAGCTCAATGCGGTGTCAGACATCGGCGAATTCCACCGCGGAATGCTTGATCTTCAGTGCAAGATCGTTGCTGCGGAATATGGCGCGCTGTGGATGCTCGACCAGGGCGGTGAACCAAGAGCGGTTGAAGCATGGCCGGACCAGTTCGCCAAAGCTCCACCGGACAGCCCGCTCATGGGTGTGCTCCGGCAGGCTGCAAAACAGGGTTTTGAAAAAAACGTCAGCCATGTGTTGAAACTTGAAGCCGAGGGTGTTGACGGCGGCACGGAAGTCGGAGCGCATGTTTTTGTCACCGTGCTGCGAGTTAAGAATAAGGTCGTCGGACTTACAACCGTCGCAGCCGAGTTGAGAGATGCCGGCGTGCTGCAATCGACCGCACCGCTGCGTGAGTTGGCAGCTGGTCTATATGAGGGATTCGCCGCACGACAGGAAGCAATCCAGAAAGAGATCGACACCCAGCGGATTCGTCAGGCACTGGCACTGCTTGCGGTGAGCCAGGAGGCCGAAGGCTTCGATGGTTCAGCTTTGAATCTAGTCAACGAATTAGCCCGTCAGCTCAAATGCTCACGGGTGAGTCTCGGCTGGATCAAAGGTCGGGATATCCGCCTCATCGCCATGAGCGATACCGAACACCTTAAACGCCACAGCCAGGATGTCTCAGCCATTGAGCTGGCGATGGCGGAGTGTCTCGACCAGCAACAGCCGATCGTTTTCCCGATCCCCGATACCGCGGAGCCGCTGCTCCAACAGGCTGTTGTTCACGCTCATAAACAGGTCACCAATGCCCAGCCCGGTCGGCACGTTCTCTCCTTACCGCTCCGTCGTCGTGACGAGTGGATCGGCGTGCTGACGCTCGAACGGTCGGATGTATTTTTCGATCCCAGCCTCGTGCAGTTTCTCCAACTCATTGCCGATGTAATCGCTCCGCATCTTGACGATCGCCGTGAAAGCGACCGCTGGCTGGTTGGACATGTCTGGCGGTCCGTCGAGAAGACCGCTGGCTACCTCGTCGGCCCCAAGCATGTCGCGTGGAAACTCGGCGCGTTAGCTGCGATCGCCGTCATCGCTGTGATCGTGTTCGCCAAGTGGGATTACAAGGTCACTGCCCCGTTTGTATTTGAAGCTCCCACACGGCGAACCGTACCAGCACCTTTTGAAGGTCGTGTCGAGGCGGTGTTTGTTCGCGATGGGGATCATGTGACCAAGGGGCAGGAGTTGGCACGACTCGACACGAATGAACTGAAGCTCCGCTATCTCGAAGCGCAAAAGGAAGCAACGCTCGCCGCCTTGGAACGAAGTCAAAAAAAGAGCGAGTACAAGGAAGCGGAAGCTTTACAGGCGGAATCAAAAGAACAGGCCGCCCGCGCTCGCATGGAACTGCTCGATTACCAGATTCAAAATGCAACGGTGATCGCACCTGTGGACGGCGCGGTGATCAAGAGCGGTTGGCACGACAAAGTCGGCGGCCGTATCAAACAGGGCGAGGAGCTTTTTGATATCGCGCCCAAGGATGAGTTGATCGCGCTGATCCATGTACCCGACACGGATATTACCCAGATCATGTCCAATGCCGGCCAGACTGGGCGGCTAACGACCCAAAGTAAGCCGGGCACCGTCTTTGAGTTCGTTACCCAGCGTGTGGTCCCCGCTGCTGGCCCCATTGATGGTGTCAACTCCTTCGAGGTCCGCGCCAAACTCAACCCTCTGAATGATGAGGAAAGGAATGATCTCCATCTGCTGCGACCGGGTATGAAGGGGCTTGCCAAAATTGATGCCGGCCGCCGACCGCTTTACTGGGTTCTCTTCCACCGCATCAGTGATACGGTTCGTCTGTGGACCTGGGGATGGATCAATTAATCATCCATTGGAAATGAAGTCGCCATTTTGCGTGAAGTGAATTTCATTGCGGTGATTTGAATACAGTAAGACAAATAACGAGTTATGGATCGCCCTACTTTCAGTCAATCCTGGTCCCGTGTGAGCCGGCTTACACCGGGGCTCCGCCCACAGGTGCAGATTCACCGCCAGCTTTATCGGGGCGAGCCGTGGCATGTGGTTCACGATGCGGTAAGCAACAATTTTTTCCGGCTCAATCCCGTCGCTTATCACTTTGTCGGCTTGCTCGACGGACGCAGGAGCGTCGAGGACGCCTGGAAGCTCACCCTCGAACGATATGGGGATGCAGCACCGACGCAAAATGAAGTGATCGGCCTGCTCGGACAACTCAACCAGTCCAACCTGCTTCGCGTTGATTTACCCGCCGATGCCGCCCCACTGCTTGAACGACAGCGACGCCGCGTATTTCAGCAGTGGAGCGGGCAGCTCATGAGCATTTTCTCGCTGCGGTTTCCGCTTTTTAATCCCGACCGCATGCTCAAATGGCTCTCACCGATCGCACGACCCTTTCTTTCCAAATGGGGGCTTATCGCGTGGTTCGGTTGGATCATCTATGTCCTGTACCGATTTCTCCCGGAAGTCCGAACTTTCGCTGGTGACTCCAGTAGCGTTCTTGCTCCGTCAAACTGGGCGTGGATGATCGTCGTCTTCATCCTCGTTAAAAGCTGGCACGAACTGGGGCACGGCCTGGTGTGCAGACGTTTCGGAGGTGCGGTGCCGGAAGTCGGCATCATGCTTCTCGTGCTTTTCCCTGCGCCCTATGTGGATGCGACTAGTTCGTGGAACTTTCCCGACAAATGGAAGCGGCTCCTCGTCGGCGCAGCTGGAATGATGTTCGAGCTTGTCGTCGCAGGCATTGCTGCGCTGGTGTGGTTGCATGAAAAAGAAATCAACCCCGGTTCACTTACCCAGCAGTTGTCTTACAACGTCGTTTTTCTCGCATCCGTCACTACCTTGCTCTTCAACGCCAACCCGCTGCTGCGTTTCGACGGCTACTACATGCTCAGCGATCTGCTCGAGATTCCTAATCTTTATGAGCGTTCAGGCAGACAGCTTCGATGGCTCTTTCAGTGCTATGGCTTCGGCATGAATAACGTGCAGCCGGTCAGCAGCCTGTCCGGTGAACGATTTTTTCTGGGGCTTTATGGTGTCCTGAGTCAGATTTATCGCGTGCTGGTCATGATTAGTATTGCACTTTTCATCGCGCAGGCGATACCGACACTCGGCCTGGCGATTGCCGCGTGGTCGATTATTTCCTGGGCAGCCATTCCTACCGGGAAGTTCCTGCATTGGCTCGTCACTTCACCCAGCCTTCACGACAATCGCACACGGGCTATCACCGTGACTGTCGCAATCTTCTTATTGATAGTGGTCCCTATCGGCATGATCCCCGTCACGGAAGATCGCATGGTGGACGGCGTGGTGGAAAGTCAAGAACGCACACGTGTCTCGGTCCAGGCTGATGGGTTCGTTAAAAAAGTCTTCGTCGAAAGCGGCGACCGCGTGTCGCAGAATCAGATCATTCTGGTCATGGAAAACCGTGACCTCGAAGCCAGCAAACGTGAACTGGAAGCCAAACTCAAAGGGTTGCAAGTTGAAACGCGGATGGCCCTCACCAAGGACCCGCTCGAAATCCAAATCGCCAACGCCAAGATCAAGACGGTTGAAGATCAACTCGCAGACGTCAAACGTCGTATCAACGACCTCACGCTCCGCGCGCCGCAGGCTGGGGTATTGGTCGGCGGTATCCTCAAACAATGGGAAGGCAGGTACCTGCAACGCGGCGAAGCTATCGCATCCATCGAAAATACGGAAAACCTTCGTGTCACCTCGCTGATCGACCAAGCGCAGAACGACATGGTCTCCAGCGACAAGAAGCCTTATGTCGAACTACGGACCGCAGGTCGTATCAGGACGGTAATCCCCAGCAAGATCGCCCTTATCATCGACGCGGGCCAAACAGAGCTGCCTCATCCCTCGATGGGGTTTCAAGGAGGCGGTAAGATCGCCACCAAGCCAGAAGATCGGCAAGGACAGACTGCCCTCCGACCTCAATTCACCGCGTGGCTCAATTTCCCGACCACGGTCAACGTGGATGGTAAACAGGTCCGATCCGGCGAGCCTGGGGAACGTGTTTACGTCCGCTTTACTCTTCAGGACAAACGACCGCTGCTCTTTCAGTGGATCCGTCTGGCTCGCCAACTCATTCGGGATAGGCTCGGCTTTACCGTGTAGTGATGATGTCGGCTGCGAACTCCGCTTGCCCGCAGGCGGTCGAAAGAGTTAGCGAGCTTTGTAGCCCTACCTCTGCTGCGTCAACTGCTTCATCGTCTCATCGTCCATCCAGGGCAGCTCTTGGAGGTTCTGTCGCAAACTATCAGGCATCGGTTTACCGTCTCGCTCAAAACGCGGCCGACTTTTCCATCGACGGTGCATCCAAAGATATTGCTCCGGCGCCAACCGGACCATCGTCTCGATTGCTCTCATGTAACGGGCGGTGATGTAATAAAGCGGATCGCGGCGAGAGGCCCAATCTTCCGGACGAATGACGTCGATATTTCTCATCTCGTAGCGATAACCTGGACCGATTCGTCGAGCATAGCCGCAGAGAATCGGGACATTCTGGCTGATCGCCAGCAGGCCGATTGATTTGTACGTGCTCGCAAGTTTTCCGAAAAAGGGAACAAACAATCCTTTGTCACCTGCGTTCTGGTCGGCGATAAACCCTAACGCCCCGCCATTCCGCAGCACTTCGACCATGCGGTCGGTGGCATCCCATTTGGTGATAATCCCCAATCCTCGTCGTTGACGAATACCGAACAGCCAATCGCTGATGTAAGGATTGTCAATCGGCCGAGCGATGGCATCCACACGATAGCCCAGCACGGCCATCAGAAATCCCAGAACTTCCCAATTACCAACATGACCTGTGAGCATGATGACCGGTTTACCCGCATTGAGCAGTTCAATACATGGCCCCAGATCGGCGAGCTTAACGCGATGCGACCAGCTATCACGGTGGAGGAGTTGCGGTGTATGGCAAACTTCGATCACAAGTTTGACGAAGTGCTCAAACGAATCACGGGCAATGGTCTCAAGCTGTAATTCGGACTTTTCCGGAAAGGCTACGCGCAAATGCTGGAGCGCCCTCTCGCGATGGCGACGATCGAAACGGTAAATCCCTCTGCCGATGGCACCGGCTGTGCGCAGATTTGAAGACACGTCAAATGCCTGGAGTGCCATCGCGGCAACACGAGTCGCGAGGTATTGCCCCCAATGAACGGCTGGTGATGCGTCACGAGCCATGTGCTATCAGAACTCTGAGGCCTTTGAGGGGTAATTCGGAGTCGTGTACTCAAGCATATACCACGAGAACCAGCTCACCGATCTGATTCATACGGAGGAACTGGTTATGCGGCATACACTATGAGCGACTATCACCGACGATAGTAGCCGACCAGATTCAGAAACCGATTCTGGTTCAACACCGGAATCGAGAGCGTCTTAGCAGCGACGATCAAATCCTGGTATTGCTTGTACCGTCGCGCCTGTGCCTCAGCACGGGCGATCTTGGCGGGATCCATTTCATCACGAGGCAGAGCCTCAGGAACCTTGGGCTCCTGACCAAGAACGAGAAAGTCCGTGTCGTATGTCATTTCTTCGGCGAGGATGCCGTTGAACTGCGTGATCAGGGTTTCGATTCGGCGACGATCCGCTACCGATGGCTGTCCGGTGTTGTCAATATCAAACTCACCAAACACGACAAACTTGAATCGCGTGTTGGGATCGTAAACCGCATTGATGATCGTATCGCCCTCGATCACCGACTTATTGCGGGAAAGACGGACGATTCGAGCTGTGGATGAGTCGTTGGAGACATTTGTTACTTCGATTGTGGCTTTACCTCGTGTAACGCCAGCACCGTCCTTGGTGATTGCGGCTCCCTTGTCGAATACTTCAAATGTCAGCCCGGGCGTCACATGTTGGGCCATACCAAGATTGATGTAAACCACACCCTGCTCAGAACGAACCGAGACGATCGACCCGTCTGGATTGGTCGAGTTATCCACCGCGGGAGCGTCAGGATTCTTGCCGAGACTGATTTCGAGGTCCTTGATCCGGGCATCCTTGTCGCTGATTTCTTTGTTCTTGGCAGAAAGCTCGTTTTCCAGTTTCTTCACGCGGCCTTCGCTGCTGGTTCGTGCCTGGCTGAGCGCCTCTTCGAGTGCTTTACGCTGCTGATCGATGGTGGCCTGATAGCCGGTGAACTCGTTCTTCATCGTGGCCAGACGATCCTGGATCGAATCAAGCGTTTCCTTGAAGTTTTTGGCATTCGTGGATTTTTCCTGCTCGGATCGTGTTGCATCCGCGCGGGCGTCGGCGACTGCCTTCTCCATTGACTTCACACGCTTGTCGTTGTCCTGCACCGTGGCGCGGAGACTCTCAATTTCCTGAATCAACCCCGTCTTGGGCTTAAGCTCAAGCACTCGACCACGCAGCGTATCCGAAGTGACGCTTGGATCATTGATAATCAGATTCTTGAGATCTGAAACATCTTTCTGGAGCAGGCCGACGAGTGTGTCACCCTCGCGGTTGGCCATTTCCTGCTCAAGCCGGGCGATCTGATCGCGCTTCGCAAGCTTGTCGAGCGTGTTCCTTGCCACGGAGACATCATTCTGAGCCTTGCTCACCTGTGTATAGAAGATGATGCTCAGGATGAGGCTGAAAACAAAGAGAATGACGAAGATAATCAGCGCAACGGCGTAACCCGTCGTGCCTCCAGCTCGCTTTCGGGCCATGCGTAGCTCCTTAAGGGCGTGTCGCCTACGATCAGAAGTTTCGTCTGGCGCGATGGTTTCGTCAAGCGGCGCTTCCCCCGTGGAGTACTGCCTGTAAAAGCGGGACGCGCCGGAGATAACCAAGTCATTGCCGACGGGCTTTTTTTATGGCTTCGAGTACCTGATCGACCGTGTAGGCATCGCTGTTGAGAATCTCGCGGCCGTCCGGAGTCACGACTACTAATGCTGGAATCATCACCCGACCGACCGCATTAAGCTTTTCATTCCCAGCTCGATTCGGCGCAGTCAGATCGACCTTCATAGGCACAATACCCGGCTGTTGAAGTGCTGCCACGACTTCGTCGCGGTACAGCACAGTGTGTTCGAGAAACTTGCAGTTAGCACACCATTCGGCGGTAAAGTCGAGTAAAACCGCGTTGCCTTCGGCCTGTGCTTGCGCCAGACGCTCGGGGGTGTAGTAGATCCAATTGATCGGCCCCTGATCAGCGAGACGTTTTGCGCCAACCAATCCGGCTGCACACATCACTAAGCCAAGAGATACGAACACCGCCCGGAAGATCGGACGACGCGATAAGCAAACCGTGCGATACGCAAGCCAAAGACCCGCAGCGGCGACGACGACCCCAACCGCCCACCAGAACAACCGCGACGGCGGATCAACAGGTGATGCGAGCAGCCCGCTGATGCCGCTGCCGACGAAATACACTCCGGCAGCCAGCATGAGCAGCCCCATGATCTGTTTGATGAGTTCACTGGCCGGCCCGGTACGCGGCATGCGGTCCACAAGCGAGGGGAAAGCGGAGAGGATCATGTAGGGCAAAGCCATGCCTACGCCGATCGTTGCGAAGATTAACAATACGACGCTTGGTGGCTGTTTTATCGACCACGCAGCAGCTCCTCCCATGAACGGTGCCGTGCACGGGGTTGAGAGGATGGCTGTCATCACCCCAAACAGCAGCGATCCGGTAAGACTTTCACGCTTCGGCGTAATCAAATAGACGAACTGAGGCAGGCGAATCGAGAAGAGACCGCACATACCAATCGACATGAGCGTGATGATCAGACCGATGGTGATGGTGAACCATGGATGTTGAAAGAGTTCGTTAGAAGATGAAAGCCCCCACGTCGGCTTGGTGCCCCATTGCTCAATCGCCTTGGATGTGCCGGCTACGATCCCCGCGAGTACCAGCCAGAAAAGAACCACGCCAAACGACATCACTGCGCCAAGAAGCAATGTCCGCGAACGGCTCTCGGCGGCCTTACTCAACCCCATGATTTTGATTGGAATCACCGGCAATACACAGGGAGTAAAATTAAGCAGCAGCCCACCCAAGCCAGCCAATCCGAGTAATGCGGCGAATCCCCAACCGGTTGACGCGCTTACACGAACTTCCCAGCCGAAAAAGTCGAGCTTCACCTCCTGTGGCTGAGTTCCGGTAGCTTGATGAAAATCGCGGAATATCTCCACCTCGTCGGCTGAGGCGGTGCTGGCTTCTCGTGTCACGTCAATAGCTACTGAAATTTCCTGTTTGACGGGAAAGAGACAATTCGTTTCGTTACAGGCCTGGTAATTGAGCTTTAACTTCACCCGATGCACGCCCAGCGTGATGTCCGGAGAAACTTTGACCGGCACATAAATCTTGACGTGGCCGGCCAGTGCCTGAATATTCCTCGGAGTACCACCAAACCGCACCTCAACTGATTGCGCTTCGGGGAACTGCGACGTACCCAGTGTCAAGCCAGAAGGGACCTCCAGCACCGACAGCGTGGTGGGGATGAGATTAGGCTCAGGTGGTTCTCCGGCTGGGTTTATGTGGAACGGCGGGTCAATATCAAGCACTACGGCTATCACGGCGTCGTCGCCGGGGCGCACTTTCCCGTTGCTGGTCACATAGGTCTTGACCTGAACCACTTCTTTTTTTTGTGGTGTGGCGAAATCTTCAAGCTGACCTCGCGCGGGCAACGTGCCGCAAAAGGCCATCAGACACGCGCCGAGAATCAGGATATGACGGATAGCGATCATTGCTCATCATCCTACGCAGAAGCCGGATAGAAGATCGTATGAATGCTCGACCCGTCCTCCTCGCTTTCCCGTAAATCCTCATCTCAACGCGGATGTAACCCCTGTATTGAAGCCTAATCCATGACTCGCCCGATAACAGACGCATTGCTCTGCTCGCTTTCCCGGCGAATAACTGATCCATGGCTGAAGTCCTCAACCAATCTGAAGTCGATGCTCTGCTGGCCGCAGTGGATAACGGCGATATCGCATCAACTGCGGATGCAACCAAGGTTTTCTCCAACAAGAAGCGTGCGACTGGTACCGGGACTACTCCGGTTCGTGAAATTGAAATCCGGCCATACGACTTCAAACGTCCCGAACGTGTCAGCAAAGATCAGATGCGGGCATTGGAAAATCTCCACGAAGGGTTCAGCCGAAATTTCGGC
The DNA here is from genome assembly GCA_020851465.1 of Phycisphaeraceae bacterium. NCBI lineage: Bacteria > Pseudomonadati > Planctomycetota > Phycisphaerae > Phycisphaerales > Phycisphaeraceae > Phycisphaeraceae bacterium. The sequence continues at coordinate 93,914 of JADZCR010000003.1, forward strand.
GCAGCCCTTTCAGGATTTCTCCGCACGATCATGGAGGTCAAGGTCGCCAACATCGAACAGATGACCTTCAGCGAGTTCACCCATTCGTTACCTAATCCGACCTGCTTTAATCTGCTGTCAGCGGAACCGCTCGAAGGCAATATGTGCCTCGAAATCAGCCCGTTGATTATCTACCCCGTTATTGACCGCTTGCTGGGCGGGTCCAACGCGGACCTGTTCATCCCGCAGCGACCTCTCACCGCCATTGAATTACGACTCGTGCAAAAGATTCTCGACCGTGCTTTGCGGGCACTGGAGGAATCATGGTCGAATATCCTTCCGCTGAAGTTCAAGGCTCAGGAGTCGGAGAGCAATCCGCAACTCGTACAAATCGTGCCGCCTAATGAAGTCGTGGTCGTTGTCGGATTCGAATTAAAAATGGGTGGCCGCGCAGGCACGATGAGTCTTTGCATCCCTTATAACGTCATCGAGCCGGTCATAGAGAAGTTGAGCAATCAAAGTTGGGCAGCGTACAAACGCAGCCGCCGTGATAATCAACTGCGTAATCGGATCGCCACCCAGCTTGACGATGCTCGGCTTACCGTAACCGGCATCCTGGCAAATACCACGATTAAACTCAGCGACTTAATGAGCCTGTCGGTGGGTGATCTGATCGTCACGGAAAAGTCGGCATCAGCCCCATTAGTCATGATGATCGAGGGAAAAAAGAAGCACATCGGCCACATCGGCCAATTCAAAGGGAACCGTGCTTTTAAGGTTTTACGGCCTTACACGCTCAAGGATCGTGTGTAACATCAATCCGACTCGACGGTTCCCCCGTCAGATTACCCCACCATTCCAAATCGCTGGACGCAGATGTTCATTTTTCCTCAAAATTGACGCTTGACCTGTCCAGTTTAGACCTGAACAATGCAGGCATGAAACAGGAGCCAGCCGTGATTGATCAAGCAGCCGAAGCCCGTCTGAAGGAAAAAAAAGTTCTGATTGTTGATGATGACCCGGAAGTGCTGGAGAGCATCAATCAGGCTCTACAGGTCGAGGGAGCATTGACGCAGACATGCTCTGACGGCAATACGGCTGTCCGCATCTGTGAAGTCGATCCGCCTGAACTGGTCGTGCTGGACATGATGCTACCCAAACGGAGCGGCTTCCTCGTCTTGGAACGCATCAAGAGACTGCCGCAGGCACCTCGCGTCATCATGGTCACCGCCAACGAAGGCAAACGACACCAGCAGTACGCTGAAACACTCGGCGTCGATGGCTATCTTCTCAAACCCGTACGCCTCGAACGACTCATCACGCTCGCTGCTGAGTTGCTCGAAACAAAGTAACCTTTCCGCATGGCTGAATATCGCGCTAAGCCCGGCCAGGAAGATCGTCATGGCGAAATGACCGGAGCCATCACGATCAACATGATGATCTGTATGCCTCTGGTCATGTTGTGGGCGATCGTAATTGGACCGTTGCTGGATGTCAGCAGTACCGTTCATCTAGGGGTCGCCATCGCACTGGCTGTCATCCTTCCTGTTGTTTGTCTTCTGCCCAGCCGGTGGATTTGGGCGCATGTCAGCGATTTCATGGACCGCTCGCAACACTGACTGCGGCAACTCATCTCGACTCCGCCTGGCGCGCTGATTTCTATGGTACGCCAATCAACTTCTGCTACGATCCCGCGATACCAGCGGGAGGTCTTGGCATGGCTTTAATTCGGATTCACGGAAACGATCGCACCCTTAAATTCGCTGCCAGTGAACTAGCGCGATACCTCAAAAAAGCCACAGGGAAATCGCTACGGAGATCACACAGCGATGACAAGGCGACCTTCACAATCGGGCTTGCAGCGGATCTTGGTATCAAGACTCCCAAACTAAGTTCTCCTCCGGGTGATGACTGGATAACGATCCGCCCCACCGCTACCGGCTATGTGCTGGCCGGCTCCAATCCACGCAGCGTGCTTTTCGCGGTTTATCGTTACCTGCGTGAGATGGGTATCCGCTGGATCAGACCCGGTTCACGCGGCGAGATGATCCCCCGTTTGCGCTCGCCTCTTAAAAAGGGAATCCGCGTCTCCGAAGCACCGTCTTACCGCTATCGCACCATCTGCATCGAGGGAGCTTGCTCGTTTGAACACGTTCGGGATTTGATCGACTGGATGGCCAAGCATGGAATGAATGGTTACTTCATCCAGTTCCACTACGGCATGTATTTCTTCCGGCGATGGTATGAACACCGCGAAAACAAGTACCTCAAGCCTGAACCGCTCGACGATCGCATAGTTGATACACGAGTAACGCAGCTGGTGGATGAGATTCAGAAACGCGGTATGAGCTTTGAGCGAATGGGGCATGGATGGACCTGCGCTGCACTAGGGATCTCCGGCGAAGGCGGCTGGGATAAAAATGAGCAGGAACCGATTCCTCAAGACAAGGTTGACTGGCTTGCAGAGGTCAACGAAAAACGAGAACTCTGGGGCGGTATCGCGCTGAACACTAACCTCAACTACGGCAACCCCGCGGTCCGCGCAGCCATGACCGATGCGATTGTGGACTATGCCGGGAAACACGCGGAGGTAAACCTTCTGCACTTCTGGCTGGCGGACGGGATGAATAATCACGATGAGCGGCCGGAAAGCCAAGCTGCCCGTCCATCTGACTTTTTCGTGGACATGCTCAATGAATTGGATCGCAAGCTCACTGCTGCGGGTCTGACGACGCGCATTGTCTTTCTGGTTTATGTCGATCTGCTCTGGCCGCCCGAACGGGCGAAGATCGAACATCAGGGGCGGTTTGTTCTGATGTTCGCACCGATTACGCGATCGTATCTCACATCATTCATGGATGCGGTTGAAACCGACGAAATGCCGCAACCCTACGTCCGAAACAAATTGGAAATGCCCAAGAGTCCATCAGTCAATCTCCACTACCTGAGGCAATGGCAGGAGATGTTCAGAGGTGACGGGTTTGACTTCGACTATCACGCCATCTGGGCCTGCTACTACGACCCAAGCATGATCACCATTTCCAAGGTGCTGCATAAAGATATCCAGGGGCTCGGCAGTATCGGCCTGCACGGGTTAAACAGCGTGCAGAACCAGCGTATGTCGTTCCCGCATAACTTACTCATGGATGTGATGGCTCAGACCCTTTGGAATAAAAAGCGAAAGTTCAGCGATATCGTCACGGAATCCTTCAACGATGCTTTCGGCAGAGACGGAGCAAAAATTGCCGCAGCACTCACAAAAATCGCAGATTACTGGAAGCCCTTCTATGAAGCGGTTTACATTCCTGCTGCGGATGAAAAACGTATCGCTAAAGGTAAAGCCAATCTTCCGAAAATTGAGTCAGTCGTCGCCGACCTGCGTCAACTTGTCCGACGAAATCGCGTGCAGACGTCCGGGGCACGACTCTGGTCATGGAAGTATCTGAATCATTACCTGAAATTACTCGACCTCCTCCTGCCGATGCTGGAGGCCTATCTCCACGGGCGCTCCGATACGAGACAGCATCTGAACAAAGCCCTGGATTACTTGTGTCGAAATGAAAAAACTCTGCACCCGGTTCTCGATGTCTATATGTTCATCGTGGTTTGGCGATGGCGGGCCAACGAGCTGGAAGCGTACCTGAAACAAAAATCGGATAAACAAAAGTAGTCGATCATCGCGACGGTGCGACTTCTTACCGACAACCCGCCACACCGATACAAAACAAAGCTGGTAGCGCAATAAAAAACCGCTGGTCAGTGAGAGCACCAACCAGCGGCATCGAGTTTGAAATTAAATTGGCTCGTTACTTCTTTGCGGCCGCGTAGAGTTCGCCTGCCTTCGTCCAATTCACAACATCCCACCACGCAGCCAGATAGTCAGGGCGGCGATTCTGATATTTCAAGTAGTACGCGTGCTCCCACACATCGACGCCAAGCACCGGCTTGCCGGAAATCCCCGCCACGCCTTCACCCATGATGGGATTGTCCTGATTGGCTGTCGAACCCACCGCCAGCTTGCCGTTCTTGACATAAAGCCAAGCCCAACCTGATCCGAAACGAGTCGCGCCAGCCTTTTGAAAATCTTCCTTGAACTTGGCGAACCCGCCAAGCTCGTTCTTGATAGCATCGGCCAGTGGTCCGCTCGGCTCACCGCCGCCACCTTTGCCCTTCGGAGCCATGAGTTGCCAGAAAAGAGAGTGGTTGTAGTGGCCGCCACCGTTATTCCGCACTGCTCCGCGGATATCGTCCGGCACAGCTGTCAGGTTACCAATCAGATCCTCAATGCTCTTGCTTTCCAGGTTGCCCTTTCCGGCGATGGCGTTGTTCAAGTTGGTGACATAGGCATTGTGATGCTTGCCGTGGTGAATCTGCATCGTCTGAGTGTCGATCACCGGCTCAAGTGCCTCAAAAGCATACGGGAGATTCGGAAGTGCAAAGGACATAAAAGTCTCCTAAAAAAATGAAAGTGACATACCGCGAGGACCGAAGCCCATCGACCACACGACCGCGCGTGACTGGTTCCCCAGAGTCCCCTTCTGGCTGACATTTACAGCCAGAACATTGCATGCTATGGGTCTCTCAACACAGGGTCAAACTCTCTACATAAAACTTCACACACGCACGATCGCCTCACACGCGGCCCAATACGCCAATTCATCCGTTGAAAATCAATTTCTGAGAAAATGGACTTTTTATGCACTTTGTCGGGTAAATACCTTGCAAGAAACGATTGGCGAGGTACGTTCTATAGTGCAGATGAGACTCGGTTTTGATTTCTGTGTAGCAAAACTCAGGTAGAAACCGATATGAATTACAGAGGATTTTTACACTCAACCATTGATAAATAATACACTTATGTGTATTTACATGGAATGACATCGGTTAGTTATTGAGATTTTTAGTCTTTTTGGAATTGTTCTAAAAATATTGGAACCAAACAGGGCGTTGATGAGTAGAGTCGTATAAGAGGATTATGTGGCAGGCTGATGCCTGCGAGTCAAACCCACCAAGTAAGAGGGGGAACAAGTTTTCAAAAGTCGTGCGATGAATCGGATTCTCACGCACGCCAGCCAGGAACGCTGAACAACCGAGAAAAGGAGGTCTTCCATGCCCGCTTCTCTCAATCATCCACTCTCTCCGCTGGCTCAGTCGCGACGTCAACACGTCGTCGCCATCGACGATACCCAGCGACAACTGAGCGATCGTGATCAAATGACGCTCAAGCGGATCCTGACGAACAAGTGCGACTTTGTGCCGAATCCCTTGTTCACCAAGCCCAAGGCTCAACGTGCCATTTTTGACGAGGCTCCGGCTATTCGCCGTCCTGATACGAGCTGGTATCACCCGGTCATGGAGAATGCGGTTGACTCTCGTTCCGTTAATCATTCGGGGAACGTGTTGCTGACCGCAGCCGAAGAGCGCGCTCTCTTTCTCCAGTTCAACTATTGCCGTTTCAAAGTTGCCGAGCTTCGCAAACAGATCGGGGACGGTCCTGCTACTACCGATCTGGCGCGACAGATTCTCGACTGGTACGCAAAGGCGGAAGCCTATCGCGATCAGATCGCACAAACCAATCTCGCCTTGGTGCTGGCCATGGCCAAGCGCACCCGGATGAGTGAGGTGGACTTCAGCGACCTTGTGAGTGAAGGCAACATGGCTCTGCTTCGCGCAGTGGACAAGTTCGATGCAGCCCGTGGGTTTAAGTTTTCGACCTACGCCTGCCGAGCGATCCTCAAGGCCTTCAGCCGTGCAGGTGTGAAGCACAGCAAGTACCGTTCGATCTTCCCGACCGACTTCGATCCCAAGCTCGAAAAGAGTGATTACATGGAAAAGAAGCGGGAAGGCCACGAGGACGATTGCGTGGACGAAATCCGCCAGATCATCAAGGACAACCGAGCTGAGTTATCCGACATCGAGCAGGAAGTGATCGTCCATCGCTTCGCGCTGGGTCGCAAACCCGTCACCAGCGATGCGTCGCCGTTAACACTTGAACAGGTCGGAAAAATCATCGGCGTCACGAAAGAGCGGGTTCGCCAGATCCAGAATAAGGCTCTTGAAAAAATCCGCCTCTCTCTGGAAGGTGATTTCCTCGGCTGAATCCAGACAACTTCATAACAATCCCAAAAACCCTCGCACCAACGAGCGAGGGTTTTTTATTCGCAGTACGATCACACATCATTTACCGCTATTATGACAGGATGGACCATCGAACATCCACCCTTCAAGGGCAACACAACGGAAACCTTCTCATGCCCTGCAAACTCATATCGCTGGCACTGGCAGGACTCATCACCGCAACCGTCTTTGGCGGTGAATTTGAACAACTCGCACAAAAAGCACACGACTACCGGGGTGTGCAACCTGTAAAGGCTGAGCCGAACGGCCAACTCGTCGCGGAGGCTGAGGAGTTTCAGCCCCTTCCCGCAACCGATGCAAATACCCCGGCGTGGAAAGCCGGTAACTGGGGGGAGAACTATTACGCCGCAACCTTTGCCAATACCTTTCTGAGCCGTAAAGCGTTTCTCAGCGCACCCGCACATCTCAACTCCCCCGTATCTGCTTCGATCAACGTCGAGATTCCCAAAGCCGGCCGATATCTCGTACTCGTCCGTTATGAAGCGGCCTATCGCTTTGAAACACAATTCAAAGTAAAGGTCGAACAACATGGCTCGGTAAAACTCGATCGCCTCTACGGTGCTCGTGATAACACCAAAATCTGGGCATTTCGTGGCGGCGGAATCGGTGCCGTTCCCAACCAGGGCAATCTTCAGAAAGAAATTGCCTGGGGTTGGGGTGCTGTTGAAAACATGGTGTGGGAAGGCCACAATGCCGGCGTCGATCTTGCGCCTGGCCCCGCCACCATTACGCTGATTGCGGACAAGCAACCTGATCCCGCCGCCAAGCGTAACGTTGATCTCGTCCTTCTGACTACCGACGAGGCTGACGTAAAAGAACGCATCGCCAAAGAAAACTATCTGCCTCTGGACGGCCTGCTCACGCAGGCGGGCGACGTGTTCATGCGTGTCACCAACAAAGGAACCGAAGCGATCACAATCAGTGCTGCGAATGGCACCGAGCATTCCCCCTACTGGGTCCATAAACGGAATTGGAAGCCCATCTCAGCCAATGTCGCCCCAGCTGCGACTACAGACTGGATGGATGTAGGCGGCCTGCTTGATTCACTGAATGACGGCGACTGGGTCGTAAAGTCGAACGCCAAAAACCAACCGTGGACCGCAGAGTTTGCGGTCAAGAATGCCGCGGGGAATCTCCATACGATCGCCAGTTTCGAGGTTACCGGAGATAAACTTCACCTCGCTTACGATGCCAATACCCGCTATTCACAGCGTATTCGTGACTTCGACAGCGTACTGTACGACCTGCTTCATTACCTCAAAACGCAGCTCAATCCCGGCCCGCCGCTCCAGCGGACGCTCCTCTACGGCTACACGTTCTCACCTCAAGCTGACAACCCTAAATACAACGCAGCCCTCGATGAGTTCATCAAGATGTACAGCCTGCAGGTGAGGTTGGATGGCGGGAAAAAGTGGAACAACCTGCCCGCTGGGTACATCGACGTTCGATCACTCGATGACGCCAAACTGGAAGAAGCGCTCAAAAAAATCGTGGCGGAAGGAAATGCGGACAACTATCGTGTCGTCAGCTTTGGTGACGAGATCGGTCTGGCAAGCCCCAAAGAAGGCGCGGATGATTTATTTCGCGCCTGGGCGAAATCGAAAAAACTTCAGCCCGCAGACATCAATCCAACCGCGGGAACGGATTGGGCCAACGTAAAGTACGATCCCGCGAAGACATCAGCGCAGAAAAATCCGCATACCTATTACTACTCGCGGCTCTTTCTGCATCAATACGGAATCGACCAGCTCAAACGACACACAGAACTAGTCCAGCGTTACCTCCCCTTCGCGCAGCCAGGCGCGAACTTCACGCCTCATGCCGGCGCACCGTACCTGGGTGAAACATACCAGTGGATCACACTCTTCCGTCAAGGCGGTATGGTGCTGCCCTGGTCAGAGGACTACACCTGGCAGGTGCCTATCGGCAGTCCGCAGGTGACGATGAATCTGCTCGACCTGGCACGGGCTGGCAACCGCTATCACCCGGAGCGAGAAATTCTTTTCTATGTGATGCCTCACTGGCCGGGGAATACGCCCAATAGCTGGAGACGTAACTTTTACGGCGCAGTCGGTCACGGTGCGACGATCCTCAATCTCTTTGAGTTCCGACCTGTGCAGGCGGCGTACACGGAGAATCACACTTCGCTGCCCGAGATGTATCAGGAGGTACGCAAGAGCCTTGCTGAATTGGCGCGTTTTGAAGATATCGTGCAGGATGGCCACGTCGTTACGGGACCGGGTGAGGCCGCACTCTGGTATTCCGAAGCAGGTGATGCATGGGACAACCACCGCTCGCCGTTCGGCGCGGAGAAACGATCGCTCTATCTCGCCATCCGTCACCAGCAGGTCGGCCTCGACATAGTTGACGAAGATGATGCGCTGCGCGGAACTCTGAAAAACTATAAAGCCCTCTACATCACGGACCAGAATGTCAGCCGGACCGCAACAAACGCCATCGTTGATTGGGTCAAAGACGGCGGACATCTTTTCGTGACGGCTGGAGGTGCAATGTTGGATGAGTTCAACGAGCCTAATTCCGCGATGCAGCAGTTGCTGGGAATCAAGCAGCAGGATCTGAAACTCGCTCCGGAGCCGGTGATCCGACTGGAAAAACAGGACCTGCCTTTCGCGGTACCGATGGATTCGGTGAAGCTGGGATCAACAGATCAAAGCGCGGTTATTCCCGCATTTGGCGCGGTAAGCCGAATCTCGCCAATCCGCGGAGACGTTGCAATAATCGCTGTTTTTCCCGATGGCACTCCCGCTCTGACCCGCGTTTCAGTAGGCAAAGGGGAGGCGAATTATTGTGCATTTCTGCCGGGTCTGAGCTATCTCAAGCCAGGCATTCCCAAACGCCCGGTGGACCGTGGAGCCACGGACGAAGCGATGGCACATCTGCTGCCGACGCAGTTCGATGCAGGAGCTAACGCCGTCATACACACTGCGGTAGCGAAAATTGCACCCGTGGTGAAAACTTCGAGTCCTACCGCTGAAGCGATCATGATCGAATCACCCGAAGGCACGGCAATCGTCATCGTTAACTGGTCCAACATGCCAGTCAATGGCTTGCGCGTCTTCTTGACCAAAAACGTTACCGGCACACATGCAACACTCGCTTCCGGCAGAAAGGTTGAAAGCAGCGTCATCGCGGATGAGCGTTCAGGTGCCAGTACCAGAGTTTTCACACTCGACGTGGACCAGGCTGACGCCATTATTCTTCGTAAATGAGGACCTGCGCTTCGTTGCGCAATTTGGTGACTGTGCTATCAAGGGCAGGACGCTTCGACGGGTTTAAATCCCCGCTCCCCCGCCGAACTCCTGAGCGAGAACGTCATCTTTCCCGACCGGCCGGCCGGCAAAGACCGCAGCCAGTGATGCCTTATCCATCATTCCCGCAGCATGCTCGCGCACCTCACGCATAACACGGCGAAACCGTGTCGAGGCTTCCGGTGCCTTAGTGCTCTTGGTCTTTTTTTTCCGCCCGCGTGACTTGGGTTCTTCTTCATGGCTGGCGGTACCCTCGAAGTAACGAACGATTTCACCCATCATGATTTTTTCCGGATTCCGCGCCAGCTCATACCCGCCATGTTTACCCGCGATACTTTTAACCCAACCCTTGCCCTTTAGCTCCAGCATGATGTGTTCGAGAAAAGCCTTGGGAATCGAATTACGTTCAGCCAGTGCCCGGATGGAAACCGGGCCTCGACCATAGTGCTCAACGAGCGAGAAAAGCACGCGAAACGCATAGTCGGATTTCATCGACAGCTTCATCAGTAACCAATATACGACTAAATCGGTCGCAGTGCGGATACCGCTGTGCGTCGATCAATTTTTGAGTGGGTGTGCCCAGAAATTCCTGTAACAACAGGAACACTTGAGCAGTATCGAGTCATGCACACGGATTTTGATGCGGTTACCAGACGACCTTCCGTGAATCGAATACCGGCCCGTCGGTGCAGGCGAGTTTAAAGCGCCAGGGGCGGTTTTCAGGCGAAGGTGTAAACGCCTGTGGGTGTTTGGAATCTTCGATTTTCACAACGCAGGATTGACAGGTGCTCATCCCGCAAGCCATCGCCTGCTCCAGACAAACCTGGCAATCGACGCCGACCTTCGCAGCCAGCTTCGCCACTGCGTGCATCATCGGTTCGGGACCGCAGACGAAGATGACCGTAGCCCGGATCTCCGCGGGAGAGAGGCGAGAAAGTGTGCGCTCAAGGCCGAGGGTAATACGACCTTTCAACCCAATTGATCCATCATCAGTCGTGATCACCGTGCGGTAACCGACCCGTGAAAACTCGTAAGCTGAGAGTGTCGGATTGCCGGTCGTATCGCAAGGCTCGCTGCCCTCGCGGAATGAAACCGCCAACAGGTCGTGGGAAAGTGCCCCGACAAAGGCTGTTGCGCTCCAGCCCTCAGTCTGTAATTTTTCCGCCAGATAAAACATAGGCGGCAGACCGACACCGCCGCCGACCAACAAACCGTTGGTCTTGCCTTCTGGTAACACGAAGTAGTTACCCAGCGGGCCGATAAAATCGACCGGATCACCGGATTTCAACGCAGCAAGCCAGGAAGTCCCGACACCGACGACTCGATGAACCACCTCAACCCATGAACCTTGCGCATCATCGCCACGTCCAGCCAAGCTGAACGGCCGCCGGAGCAGCGCCGTCGGTCCACAAAGCTCAGGCTGGCACAGTCTGGGGGGACGTTCTGCTGACCATTCGACCTCACCGCCAGTTAAATCGGGTAACTGCTCCAACCGAGGAGGACGGCAACCCAGCTGGATAAACTGGCCGGGGCGTGTGGGTGGAAACGCCACATTGCCGCCAGTTTTGGAAATCCGAAGCCTCAAGCGGAAATGCTCGCGGCAAACCGGCTGATTGAACTCGACGACAGCATCAAATCGGCCACGGCTGCCGGGCACTGGGAATGGTTGCGGTGAAATAGTCTGGCTCGCTAACATCGGTGGAAGTATAACGGAGTCACTGGCTGGATCGTCACCCGAACTCACCTCAAAGGACACACAACGAACGGGCCTTCCTCAGCGACCCATGAACTGCTCCTCACCCCTATCACCGCCTCGAATCACAACCACGGTTCTGCGCGCCACCGCACTGCCCTTTCGCGTTCTATTCGCTGGGCTGGCTGAACTTTTTCCGCAGCATCGCGATGTCGAACTGCAACTCGCTGCTGCCAAGGGTTGGCAGCCGGATTGCCCAGATGCCTATTGCTCACGTTGTGGCGCGACCTGCTCGCCGCAGGCTGTCACGGAGCGAGGTTGCCCGTTTTGTGTGAACAAACCGATCGCATGGGATCGCGTCGTCAGGCTCAGTGCATACGTAGAGCCGATGGACAGGTGGATTCGTCTTATGAAGTTCAGCCAGGAATGGACGTGGGCTGACTGGGCTGGTCTCTCCCTGGCTGAGGCCATTGGCGAAGTCCATTCGACCCGCACCGCAGTCGTTCCCGTGCCCATGCACCTCTATCGACGGATGCATCGTGGCTATAACCAGTCGGAAATCATCGCAGGCACGCTGGCAAAGGCTCGCGGCTGGCCGATGGCCTCGCTTTTGCGCCGAGTGAAACACACCAAACCACAAACCAGAGTTGCTCCCTCATCGCGTGCTGACAATATCCGTGGGTCTTTCACCGTGCGCAACATCGACCTGTCCGGCTGGAATCTCTGGCTTGTGGATGATGTCAAGACATCAGGTGCCACCGCGCGGATCTGTACCCGACTTCTAAAAAAGGCTGGTGCCCGGAGCGTCAGTCTCGCGGTCATGGCGGTAGGTGACCCCAAAGGCACCGACTTTCAACGGAAATAAAAATCCCCGGCTTATACTGCGAAAAGGCAGCGGTGACGCCCTTCACCAATGAGCAATCAATTGCCCACTGCGCAGACACGCTTTACCACTCCACCTTGACTTTTTTGCCGCATTTACGGCTTTCAACCGCGGCGAGAACCATGGCCAGACTTTTAATATTGTCCTCGCAGTGGGTCTGCGGCCTGGAACCCGTTCGGACACACTCGACAAACTCACGGATCAATCCGGTATGTCCTAAGTGCTCGACCGTGACATTCGGAATTTCCACATCACTCATCTCGCTGTGAAATCCGTGTTTGCCGCCCTCTTTAATCGCTGATGCCTTGATCCCTGCCTCACCATCCCAGAGCAGCGTGCCTCGCCGACCAACGACGCGCCAGGAACTGTTCCAACTCGTCGGCTGGCCTTCCGAGCACCACGAGCCGCGGTATGAAAAAACGATCGGTTCACCACGCGGCCCTTTCATCTCGAAAATTACCACAGCCGAGGCGTCACCCCGGTACCACGAGCGCGATGCATTGAATGAGTGGCAATAGACAGACACCGGATCGGCTTCGGCGATGTAACGTGCCGCATCAAAAGTATGGATCGCCATGTCAACGATCAGCGGGTCATCCATCGCATCACGGAATCCGCCGAAGTGCGCGCCGATGAAAAAATCCGCATGAACTTCCTCAACCGCACCGATCGCATCGCTGCGCAGCGTTCGTGCGACACGCTGAATATTCGGCTCGTAGCGGCGATTCTGGATGACCGCATATATCCGACCAGACGCACGAGCGGTGGCGACCATTCTGCAAGCCTTTTCCAACGAATCGGATAGCGGCTTTTCCCCCAGCACATGGACGCCGGCATGCAACGCCTCGATTGTGACTGACTCGTGCGCAGCAGGAATCGTGACATCAAACACAACATCAGGTTTTGCAGCCTTCAGCGCATCCGCAAGTGAATTGAAGACGACTGAAGGTTCCAGATGATATTTTTCCGCATACTTTTCAGCCGCACTGCGATTCAAGTCCGTCAGGCCGACGATTTTCAAGCCCGGAGTTTTCGCGGCGGATTCCATCCAGGTCTGAGCCATTCCGCCGCAACCAACGAGAACCGCTTTGATTTCCTGAGTAGGCATGATTTTCGAGCGGGCGAAAGCTGCCCATTCTCCATGTATTTCGAGTCGCCATCACCTCAGGCACGCAACTCCGCACCAAGCGTGGCTTTCAATCTTTCCACCACTGCGCCGACCTGCGGATCCACCTGCTCATGACGAAGCGTCGCGGTCGGATCGCGGAAAAACATTCGCAGACTCACGCTTTTTTTGCCCGCCGGTATTGGCTTGCCGCGATATGTCACGAGGAACCGCAAATCCTCCAACAAGGCCGGCTGCGCTGCGATGACTTCCCTGCTGACTTGTTCCCATGTAACCGCTTCGTCTAGGACGATCGATATATCCCGCTCGATACCGGGAAATCGCGTCAGCGATGACACCTGATGTTTGGGCGGATACGACGCCAGGAGCAGGTCGAGTTCTAATTCTGCAGCAACGAGCGGCGTCTGCAGGTCAAAAAGTTTCTGCGTCGCAGAGGAGATCGCTCCCATGACACCGATGACCTGATCCCCCACGCACACTTCAGCCGCCGAAGTAAACACCGTACTTGTAGTTGGTTTGCAGGTCATACCCATCGACCCGCCAAGCGATGAAACCAGCTCTTCGATCGTGCCGCGTAAATCACGAACCGCCTGCTGCGCATCCGCTGCGTCGGCAAGCAGCCCCAGCCGACGACGCTCAATGGTTTTCCGGCCGCTCTTTGACCAGACACTGGCGGTCTCAAAGATCCGCACGTGTGTGTTACCCACGTCCTGATTCGACTTTCGGCAGGACAAGAGACTGGGTAACAGTGACGGACGGAGCATGGGATCGTTCTTTCGCCGCTCGTCTTCGATCAACAGCGGCTGTTCACCACTGGCTGCGAACGACTCACCCAACCTGGGCGCAATGAAGCTGAAATTAATCGTCTCGTGGTAGCCGTGCGCGACGAGAACATCACCAAGCACCCGTCTTGCTCGGATAGCGGGTTGCACCGGCCGTGCGACAATCTCAATCTTCTGTCGCACCGGAACATCATCCAGCCCGTGCAGCCTTGCGAGTTCTTCGATGAGATCAATTTCACGGGCAAGATCGAGACGAAAACTCGGCACAACGCACGCAATCGTCTGCTGAGCAGCGTCCAGACGAGGAGCCAGGCCGAGTGTAGCCAGCAGATCAACCATCTGGCTGGCATCGAGGTTTAGCCCGGTAATTTCACGTGCTCTGGAAACACGCATCGATACAGTCCGAGCAGGCGGCAAGTCTGAACCGACGCGAATGATTCCTCGTGCTGCTTCTCCGCCTGCAAGCTCAAGGATCAGAGCAGCCGCCCACCTGCTCGCTTCCTCCACGCCATGCGGATCGATGCCGCGCTCAAAGCGATAACTCGAATCACTCGCCAGCTTCAGCGCACGACTTGCACGACGCACAGCCAACGGATCGAAGATCGCTGATTCGAGCAGGATCTCGGTCGTGCTCGATGTTACTTCGCTGTTGACTCCTCCCATGACACCCGCCAGTGCGACAGGTTTATCTGCGTCTGCGATGACAAGCATCTGATCGGTGAGCTTATGCTTCGTGCCGTCTATCGCATCGAACTGCTCAGCATTTCGAGCTGTACGAATCACAATTTTTCTGCCCGCCAGCCGGGACAAATCGAAAGCATGCAGCGGCTGCCCGGACGCAAAAAGCACGTAGTTCGTGATATCAACGACATTATTTACGCTGCGTTGGCCAATTGTCTCGAGTCGTTTGACCAACCAGGCAGGGCTTGGCCCAATCTTGATGCCGCGAATCACACGGGCGGTGTAAAGCGGACAGAGGTCGAAGCGATCATTGGCCACGCTGGTTATGGATTCGACCGCGGCAACAGACTTCTCCAGCAGTGCAATATCCGGAAGTTTCAGTGCGCGACCAGAACCAGCCGCGACTTCACGAGCTACACCGACGTGTGACAGGCAATCCGCGCGATTGCTCGTCACCTCCACATCGAGCATCTCATCACCATCGGATCGCTTCTCGCGTGTCTCAATGGGTAAACCCTGCGCGGTTAAGCGTCGCTCGACCTCATCAGCCGAGACGTGCGGATCGAGATACTCGTTAAGCCATGCGAGACTGACCTTCATAGGCTGTAGAGATTAGCAGGAAATTTGAGATCGATGCGAACAGGTTAAACTCTTGCCATGAGCAAGGTGCTATTGACGTACTGCCTTTTTGGATTACTCGCGCTCGTATCCGGTTGTGTCGAGCCGCATCGTGATCCGGCACTGGCGAAGATCGAGATGCCCGCCGACTTCGGTCTTGAGCTGACCGTACATGGCAAGCTAGATACTGCGGACCCCATGCTTCAGCCTGCGCGGTATGTGCTCGAACCCAACCGTCGGTTGCGGGCACTGGTGGGAGAGCTTGCGGAAACGCGGTCCTTCCCACGGATCGTGCGGATGCTGACCCCAGCCGACTACGAGGCGATCTACCATCTGATCGATGAGGCGCATCTATTCGTCGAACCGACGAGTCCCGGTGCGGAGCTACTCAAAGCCGGCAAGCCAGCGGATTCACCGACTCTTTATCAAGTACGTATCCACGCCAAAGGTAAGGCTCACCATTACGCGACTACTCCAGTGGAGTCACCACCAACGATACAACTGCACGCCCGCCTCGCGGAGTTAGCCGTCGGACCAGGTTCCATTCGTCCCCCCACCTCGCGCCCGGCGGAAACCCAGACATCGAATGAGGAAAAATAATGAGCACGACACCAATCATCACGCTTCAACCTTATCGCCAGTTGCTCTCCAGGACGGCGATAACAGGGCATCACAAGCTGAAAACCGTCTTTCTTCCTGCGACGTTATTCGTGCTGCTCTTGCAGATGCTCGTCGGCTGCGCCTCGCAAAGCGCAGGTCCTGCCGATTCCAAAGGACGCCGCCTCGATCTTGAATTTAAAACTCAGATGACTGACCATCGGTACACCTATTTTGAGATTAAGCGAGGCACGCTCAAGTACGGCGGGGGGCGCGACGGAGCACAGATGGAGGCAGCCCCGGTTTTACAGCTATCCACCGAACAACTCGACGCGATCTGGGCGATCATCGACCGCTATGATTTGATGAACGCAAAGGGTTCTTTCTTGGGTAAGGGAGAAACCGCCACCTACGATCTGACGCTCAACGACGGCCGAATGTTGTCTCACGCAATCCACGCAACCGACGACAAGGTACCGGGGTTAAAAGAGTTACATCAACTGCTATTTGATTACCAGGCAACTGTGCGGTATCGAATTCCTGAACTCGAAACGCATAATAAATCGTGACCTGCTTGGCATTTGCTGCACGAGTCTGGTAAGATACTTGGCTCAAAACTCCTCACACTCACCTGCGGTTCCCCGCGTAAACGGAGCGAATAATCCCATGCTCGAAGCCCTCAAGGACGACTCGGTTATCAACAAGCTCGGCGGCCGCTTCAAGTTCACCGCTCTGGTTCAGCACCGCGTCCGCGAACTGATGGATGGCGCGCGCCCGCTCGTCGAGCGTAAAGGCCGCAGCGATTTTGAAATTGCCGTTGAGGAAATCGTTGAAGGCAAGATCATTTTCGAGCTTCGCAAAGACAACGAAGACGCGGATAACGACTGATTTGATGATCGCGTCGATTGCAACTGACGGGTGTCGGTCGAGTCCGGATTTGCAATTGATCGGATGCTCAGCTTGTTCATCTCATCGCACCATTCGCCATGAGTAAACGCCCTCGCGCCAACTCCAGCCGGTCCCCGTCGGTGGAATCCACCAGCGGAGCTTTCCTGGCGAATCGAAAAATCATTGTGGCGGTCACTGGCGGAATCGCCTGCTACAAGGCGGCAACACTGGTCAGCCGGCTCGTCCAGTCTGGTGCCACGGTGCGCGTCATCATGACCGAATCAGCCACGCAGTTCGTCGCACCGCTCACCTTCCAGGCTCTATCCGGCCAAAGCGTGCTCACCAGTATCTGGCAGGCGGATGATCGCCCCGACTCGCAGCACATCGGTCTGGCGAGATGGTGCGATCTGATGGTGATCGCCCCCGCCACCGCTGACATCCTCGCAAAGATCGCCTGCGGTCTGACGGATGACCTCGTGAGCCTGACGGTTTCCGCCCTGCCTCGCCATCCACAGCCCACACCAGTATTCATCGCGCCATCGATGAATACGCAGATGTGGGAAAATCCCGTCACCCAGCGAAACATCTCCACGATCAACGATTTACTCGGCTACCGATTTATCGGACCCGGTACAGGTTGGCAAGCCTGTCGAACATCCGGAAGCGGTCGCATGGCCGAGCCGGAAGAAATCTTCGCTGCGCTGTGCAAGTCTCTTTAGACTCATCTCGACTCGATTGTTTGTGATCGGTTGCTAGACCATTGAATCGGCGAGTTTTTCTTCCGCTGTCATCTCGGCTCGGACCGACTCGTCCACCTGAAATTGGATGCCTTTACGTTTGACCACCATGCCGATCGTGGCGATGGCGGAGATCAGAATCGCCCCGAAAATCCAATAAGCGGACCGCACATCAGCCCATTTGGCGATGGTGCCCGCCAGCAGTCCGCCGATCGGTATTCCACCCGCGATGGCGAGAAAGAAAAAGCTCGTGAGCCGTCCGCGCACCGAATTGGGAATCGATGCGATCATCGCGGTGTTTAACCGCGCGAGCGTGCCGATCTGTAATGATCCAGCGATACCGATGAGCACCACGGCGATCTGAAAATGCGCAACGCTACCGGCTGCGATTTCGACCATCCCCAGCGTGATCAGCAACGGAATTCCCCGCCACGGCGAGGGGATGCGTTGACTCGAAAGCGCCAGCAGCAGCGAACCTATCACCGCGCCAGTGCCAAACGCGCTGAGCAGCAGCGCAAAGTCCTTTTCCTCGCCGCGACCCAGCGCATCCCTCGCGTAAGCCGGCAACATCGTCACGATGGGCGCGATGCAAATCCCCGCACTAAAAACGATCGCCAGGATCGCACGGATATCCGGTCGGCCTCGGAGATAACGCAATCCATCCAGCAGGCTCTGCCACGGGTGAGCGTGTTTGGCCTGACTCTGATCCGAGCTGTTACGAATGGTGATCAAAGCCGCGATAACGGCGATAAAACTCACGGCATTAAGCGCAAAACTCCACGTCGCCCCGAATTGGTGCAGGACGATGCCGCCGATCATCGGTCCCACGACACGTGCGCAGTTAAAACCCATCGAGTTAAGGGCGACCGCATTGGGTAAATCTTTGCGGGCCACCAGATCAGGCATGAGTGAGACAAAAGCGGGAATCAGCAGAGCGGAGAGCGTGCCGCTGACGAAAGAACAGGCGATGATCTCGCCGACAGTCAGACGCCTCATTCCGTAGCGCACCGAGAGCCAGACCGACACGACGGCTTGAAGAATCGTCACGATCCCCATGAGTCGCCGCCGATTGACACGATCGGCCAGAACACCCGCCAACGGAGTCAGCAGCACCGGCAAGCCGGCCGCAAACGCATCAGCTCCTAGCCAGAAAGGATTTTTGTTGGAAAGCTCATACACGACCCATTGCTGGGCCATGATCTGCATCCACGTGCCGATGTTGCTGACAACTGAACCGATCCACATCAGGCGGTAATCACGGTAGGACAGCGCACGAATGCCGTTGGGCCAGCGCGAAGTATCGCGCGGGATGCCGTTGGTCGAGCTTGAACTCATGTTTAATCGAACTTCCACTAACCGATGGCCGATGGAAAGTCGCGGACGATCAGGCCCTCATCCGCCGGCCATCGACACTCGGTGATCATTTCTAAAGCCACTTCTTCAAAAACGCTTCTACCTTTACTCCCGACCACTGATGGTCGCCCTCGAACAAATCCGCTTCCACGTGATCCTCAGCATTAAAAACGCTGTAAATCTCGCGTACTCGACGAACGGCGGACCGGGTCGCGGCGATCGGGAAAATCGGGTCCGTCGATCCCGACTCCACGAGTATAGGCCGCGGCGCGATCAGAGCCGCCAGATCAGCCATGTCTAACTCTCGCGCCAGACCAGGGACGAAATTACAGATGCAGTGAAACATGGCCATCACCGAATCACGGAACGTGTTGAGGTATCCGCTGACGATGGCAACGCGAATCCGTGTCTCGATGGCTGAAGTCCAGAGCGTCATCTGCCCCCCGCCGCTGATACCCATGAGGCCTATGCGTTTGGGATCGATGAACGGCAATGTTTCGAGATAGTCCACGCCCCGCTGAAGATCGTTGATGCGAATCCGCGCCAGCGTCGTGCCGAGCATCATCGCCACCACAGACGCGGCCTGGCATGGCGACTCTGACGTTTTGCCCGACATGTGGTCCGCGTCACGCCGTTCACCAAAACCCATCGGTTCAATAACCAGCGTCGGATACCCCAGCCGCACCGCCTGGAGCGCGTAGTCTTTCTGATAACCGACGCCCTCCTGTCGCGCTTTGCCGGTTGCATCGAGTGCTACGAGATCCTTGGCACCGATGCCATGACCCGGAGTCGCAATCATTGCGGCGTGTCTTCCCCGGCTGGCGGAAATCCCATCGGGCACACAGAGCCAGCAGACGGCTTTGAGATGACGGGCGGTATCAAGCGTCAAGAGCGTTCGCGTGTACCCGCGAAGTTTTTTCGTCTCAAGCACGTGAACCTGAAGCGGCGAGGCCGACGGCGGCGGAGCGTCACCGAGACATTTGAGAAAAGCCTTGCGGGCACCGGGTTGCCATAACTTCGCGTCACGCCGGGTGCGCGCACGAAACGCATGATGCGGAGGAGATTCTTCCAACCAGCGAAAAAGGTTGGGACGAATGGTCAAATGAGGGTGGAGAGGTTTTTTTCCCAGTTGCATGGATACAGAGTGTACCCAGTCGCACGCATCCCCAACTCGCCTACAATCTCCGCCATGTCGAAGAAGGAGGATAAAGCCGAGGCACTCAGTCCGCGGATTGCCAATCGCAAGGCGTTCCACGACTACCACATCCACGAAAAGCTGGAGGTGGGCATCATCCTTCAGGGCAGTGAGGTCAAGAGCATCCGCAACGGCAAAGTCTCGCTGGCGGAAGGCTTTGCCCGTGTCGAACCGCGGGACATGGGCCTTTATCTCTACGACGTGGACATCGCAAACTACGCACAGGCTGCCGGTGCCAACGGCCACGAGCCCAAGCGTGTCCGCAAACTTCTCGCTCATAAACGTCAGATCGCCAAACTTCTCGGCGAGACCTCGGCCAAAGGGATGACACTGATTCCCCTGGCGATGTATTTCGTGCGCGGCCACGTGAAGCTCGAAATCGGACTGGCGTCGGGCAAGCAATCCCATGACAAACGGCAGGATTTGAAGAAACGGGAATCCGATCGAGAGATTCGACGAGGCATGACCAGACGGATCATTTGAGGTTCATCGATCACGGCCTGCCCCTCCACGGTTCAATACCTCCCTCATTTGTTCGCGAACGGATGGCGGAGACGCGGTTCGCACCCGATCTCGCGTGCAATCCCTTATAATTGCTGATTCACACCTAACCGGAACTAAAGACATGGGCGATCCGTATCCATTGACTCCCGTTGAAGTCCAACCCATCCGCACCGCCAACCGCGTGATCCAGACACCCATCCCGCACCCGAGTACGGTGCCGATGCTCGAAAAAATGCGGTCGCTGGAGCCTTGGTGCATGGAGGGCCAGCCGCCGATCATCTGGGACCGTGCGGAAGGCGCCAGCGTCTTTGATTCCTTCGGTAACAAGTGGATCGACTTCACCTCCGGCGTACTCATCACCAATGCCGGTCATGGCCGCAAGGAAATGATCGATGCAGTGGTCAAGACCGCACAGCACGGCCTGCTGACGACCTACTGCTTTCCCACACAGCAGCGTTTCAAGCTCGTCGAAGCATTGCAGAAGGTGGCGCCGCGACGAGATGACAAAATTATGCTGCTCTCGACCGGCTCCGAAGCGATCGAGCTGTGCATCAAGCTGGCGCGGGAACACGCGAGGCGGAAAAACAAGACCAATCCGGTGTTTGTCACTTTCGCCAACGCCTTTCACGGAAGGACGCTCGGATCACAACGCGCCGGCGGCATCCCCAGCCTGAAAGAGTGGATCGGCTATGCCGACGAGCACTTTGTTAACGTGCCCTTTCCCGATTCCTTGCGGACCAAGCCGGAAGACAACGACTTCAGTGCTTTTGAAAAGGCTCTGACCCGTCAAGGCGTCAAGCCGGAGCAGGTCTGCGGCGTGCTCACTGAGACGTATCAGGGGGGCGGCTCCAGCTTTGGTCCACCCGAATATTTCCAGAAGCTGCGGCAATGGTGCGACAAGCATGGCGCACTGATGTGCATGGACGAGGTGCAGGCTGGTTTCGGCAGGACTGGAAAGTTCTGGGGATTTGAACACTACGGAATCATCCCCGACCTCATCGCCTGTGGTAAAGGGGTCAGCGGCGCGCTGCCCCTCAGCGCAGTGATCGGACGAAAAGAAATCCTCGACATGTTCCCCCCCGGCTCGATGACCAGCACGCACTCAGGTAATCCGATCTGTGCTGCATCCGCTCTGGCGAGCCTGGAATTGATCCACAAGGAAAAGCTGGTCGAGCGCAGCGCGAAACTCGGCGCGGTACTGCATGAAACCTGCGCGAAAATCAAGCAACGATTCGGTGATGTGATTTTGGCGTCGCACGGCAAAGGTCTGGTTGCCTCACTGCATTGTGTTAAGCCGGGCACCACAGAAGCTGACGGCACGTTCGCCTGGAAAGTGGTCGGCCGAGCGGTGCAAACAGGCGTGATGCTGTTCGCTCCGGTTGGCTTTGCCGGTGCGTGCGTGAAGATTTCGCCTCCCCTGATGATCGCGGAAGATGCGCTGCGGGAAGGTCTTTCCGTTGTCGAGGCGGCATTTGAATACGTACTCGAAACACAGACTGTGGCGAAGTAATACGAACTCCATCAGCTCCGATAGCATTGTCGCGCCAGCGTTCGCCATGCGCACAACCGCTGCGGGGCAATTTCCATTGTGGTCGTGCTGCAGGTCGTAAACTCAAACGAAGCTATGGACGCGCCATCGTCAGCCAGCATCAATCAGATTGAACAAAGGCGAGGGGTCAGCTAAATCAGCGACAACAACATCCGCACCGGCTGCGCGAAGCGCGTCCATCGAGTGACCACCCGTGGCGACGGCGAAACAGACACAGCCGTGGGCGTGGGCGCAGTCCACATCTCGCGGCGTGTCACCGATGATAATCACATGCCGTGGATCAGCCGGAGTACCGGTGAGTTTTTCATACTTCCGCAGAGCAACCGCCACTAAATCAGGGCGTGTCCGACCTTCATCGCCAAAGGCTGTTACCTCAAACCATTCGGGGTTAACGCCGACCGCTTCAAGTTTCAGCGGGACAGCTTTGGTGTAGTTACCCGTAAGCAATCCCATCACAATGTCACGTCTCACCTTGGCCCGCTGCCGCAGCGTGTCGAAAATTTCGTATATGCCGGGCATCGCCCGCACTGCCTCTCGCGCAGCTTCAAGCTCAGCCTTAAGCTCGATGAGGTAATGGTCATGAAAATTATCGTGATGGACTGGATCGTTATCGAGCTTATTGATGCGGGCAAACTCGGCAAAAATCGCGGGGTCGAGGTTGCCTCCCGGATCGATGCCCTCCCATGTGTGATGCTCACCAAAAAGCCGACCGGCGACTTTATACATGGCCTTCATCCCCGCTCCGCCGGAGCGCAGGATCGTGCCATCGATATCCCAGAGAAGTAGTGATTTAACCATGCGTGCGACTGCGTGATCATTCCTATCCGCCAGCTTACCCGACACAACACGACGAGGCACGAGGTCACTCGTATCACATGGCTGCGTGCCCCATCAAGGCAATGTTCATCCCGCGAATACGGTTACAAAGACGGTCAAGCCGCGATCACACTGTCTTCCGAGCGCATGAGATGGGATCAACTAATACCAAAATAAGTCAGCGATTGATACGTGATCAGCGATGCGGTGTACGCCAGAATGGTCATATACACGAGTTGCAGCACAGGCCATTTCAGGGAGTTGGTTTCTCGCCGCGTGACGACCTGGGTGGAGAGGCATTGCATCGCCAGCACGTAGAAGACGAGCAGACTCATACCGGTGGCAAAGGTGAAGACCGGCGATCCGTCCGCACGAGTGCTCTGCTTCATTTTCTGGGTGAGCGTGGTTGAGTCATTCTCCGCTGCGTCCTCGCCTACGCCGTAAACAATCGCCAGGGTTGAAACGATGACCTCACGTGCGGCGAAAGAGCTGAATACCCCGATGCCGATCTGCCAGTTAAAGCCCAGCGGCGCGATCGCAGGCTCGATGAAGTGACCGATGCGCCCCGCGACGGATTGCTCCAGAGCTGACTGATTGATGAGTCGGTTGGCCTGGGTGTCGATCTCGTCCGCCTGCTCAGTCTGGCCGGCATCGCGCAGCGTCTGGGCCTGCTCCTGCATGGTGACCACGGCAGCGGGCGGATCACTCTTGGGATACGTCGCCAGTGCCCAGAGAATGATCGAGATGATGAGGATGGCGGTGCCCGCCTTTTTCACAAAGATCATCGCGCGATCGTAAACCGTCAGCAGCGCGGTGCGCAGGCTGGGAATCTTGTAGCTGGGAAGTTCGAGCACCAGCGGCTTGCTCTCACCGCGGAGGATCGTCCGCTTGAGAGCCAGCGCCACCAGCAGAGCTGTGGCGATGCCGAGTGTGTAGGCACCCGTGAAGGCTGCTGCCCCCTTGATCGGCTCGTCGTGGAACAACATCGCGACGATCAGCGCATAAACCGGAATACGTGCGGAGCAGCTCATCAACGGCGCAACAAGAATGGTGACAAGCCGATCTCGCTTATCCTCAATGACGCGCGTGGACATGATGGCTGGGATCGCGCATGCGTGGGCGGAAAGCAGCGGGACGAAAGCCTTACCCGGCAGGCCGACATAGCGCATCAGGCGATCCATGACAAAAGCTGCGCGGGCAAGATAGCCGGTGTCTTCCAGCAGGGAGAGGAAAAAGAAAAGGATGCAGATCTGCGGGAGAAACACGAGCATGCCGCCGACACCGCCGATGATGCCGTCAGTGACCAGCGATTTGAAATCGTTGGCGATGAAATGCTGAATCGCCCCTGAGGGCAGCAGAGCCGCCACATAGTCGATGGCGGTCTCCGCGTATGAGCCGACTGTGCCAAAGAGTGCTTCGATCCACGTCATCGGATAGTCAGCGATCCAGAACAGCATCACAAACACAGCAAACATGACCCCCAGGAACGTCAGCACGCCCACTACCGGGTGCGTCAGCACACGGTCGATGCGCTCAGTTCGCGCGCTCTGGGTAACCGCCGATCCGGTCGCACAGCGGGAACCTACACCCGCGGCCCAGTCATAACGGGCCGCATGTTCGCATCCGCCGCAGGCTGCGCACGCCGGTGATACAGCCGGCTTGGCACTGGTGGGATTTTCAATCACTTGCTCAAGCAGTGCTTTGAGTTTGTCCACACCCTGACCCGACCGTGCGGAAATCGGCACCACCGGGCAGGCTAGGTCCTTGGCTAATTTCTCCGCATCAATCTGAATGCCCTTGCGCTCGGCTAGGTCAATCATGTTCAACGCTACAACCGTCGGCACACCAAGCTCAAGCACCTGACTGGCGATGTAGAGATTTCGTTCCAGATTGGTCGAATCGAGGATCAGGACCACCGCAGCGGGTGCCGTATGACCGGGAATGCGCCCAAGCAGCGCATCGCTGGCGACGCGCTCTTCCGCAGTGGTCGCGTTGAGCGTGTACATCCCGGGCAAATCGAGCATTTCAACGCTTCGACCTTTGAGCCGGAGTCTT
Organism: Phycisphaeraceae bacterium; assembly: GCA_020851465.1. NCBI lineage: Bacteria > Pseudomonadati > Planctomycetota > Phycisphaerae > Phycisphaerales > Phycisphaeraceae > Phycisphaeraceae bacterium. Next base: position 118,777 of record JADZCR010000003.1, read on the forward strand.
CCAACATGACGCTCAAGTGTCGTACCGGGAAAGTTAGCGGTCTTGGCGCGCAGGCCGGTGAGCAGGTTAAAGAGCGTGGTCTTACCTGCGTTAGGATTCCCGATCAACGCGATACAAGGGTGACGCGAGACAGGGGGGGAAGGATGAACTTCAAGGTGAATGGTGGTAATAACTCGATCCTTTCACCCCGAAGTCCCGGAACAGGCGACCGCTTCGCAGGCAAGGACTTTTATCCGCCGCGCCAGCCGTGCCGAAAGCCCGATACGTGACCCCAGAACGCGCAGAATTAGCGGATCACCCCGCTGGATCAACTCCACCTTACGCCCTACGCAGACACCCATCGCCTTGAGCCGGTCCGCATCGTCATCAGGGGCTTCGATCTCAATCACGACGCCGCAGTGATACGGATGCAGCGTGTCCACACTCACCGCCACCGCCCCATCAGGCCCGACGACCGGCAATGCTTTGGATGACAACGACTCAGTGGTAGCCTGGGCGGCAACCATAGAAAACCCTTGTTGCGACCAAGTCTCAATATATGAAGGTAAGCAGCCAATGTCAAAAGGCAATGGTGTCCTGACAGCACTCGCGAAGCCGCCATTTGTCGCAAAACCGTAAAGACATTCTCAAACAAGACTTGGTATCAAGCTCGCTCCCCGTCCAGGGTATTTCAACTCATTCCGCTTTGTCTCGGCATGGACACGTAGCCTTGCGACTCGAAAATACAAATTCTCAAGTCACGGAAATCCGGAAGGTTACCATACACTGACCTCCGCAAATCCGTTCAGGGTGCGGCTGGCTCGGTCGCTTCAGGCGAGCTTTGATTGGCGGCATCCGGGCTTGCGTCCTTCGCTGCATTTTCGGCCTCGGCTTTAGCTCGCTGAGCGTTCCACTCGCCTAACGCCTTACCGAACTCCGACAGCGCGGGGTCGGAGCTGCGTACCGCTGCGTCGATGTCCGTCGAAGCAGGGTCACGCACCTGCGAGAGCAGGAAAGCCATCCGCACGAGGGTGCTGTCGCTTCGCCGTGCCGACTCGATGACCGGACGAAACGCGGCAGCGGCCTCTTGCGTGTCGGGAAGGAAGGCCAGCATCCACGCTTTGGAAACCGCGTCGAGTTTCTCATACTCGGCACTCAGTCGCGTCGTCAATTGCCTGGCCTGTTCTTTGTCCTCTTCGCTGTCTCCGAGTCGGGTCGAAGCGGTGGTGAGTATTGAGATCGCTTTCATGCGCTCGCCGGCATCACCTGCATCGCCAAAAGTCGCAAGCCACAAATTGATATTTTCCATTGTGAACGGCGTGCCGTTGCGCTGGATCAGACGCAAGGCAGTAGTTGCACCACGGATTCCAGGGATCATGCGGCCTTGAGCAAGCTGCGGGTCGAGTACCGCTACAAGGCTGAATGTCACCGCCTCGGTCGGCGCGTGTTCCAGCAGGAATGCCAAGGCACCTCGATCAAGACGGAGCGGAATCTGAAGCGACTCGTGAGGTTTAAGCGAGATGCGACGGCCAAGGTCCACCACCACGGGCGGATACGTACCCATATCCGTGCCGGCACGACGCGACGATACGTAGAAAACAGCCTTGGTCGGAATCGCGCCATCGGGACCAAGCGCCAGCGCGGTGTCGCTGAGGTTTTGAAGCGTGATCGTGGCGGGAATTTGATCGAGAAAGCCGTAAACAGTCCCGCTGGTGTTAATCTTGAACAAAACCAGCGGCGACTCGCGTGTATTCGGAGCCAACAGCGGCATGGGCATTTCTTTAACACGGCTCAATAGCATCGCTCCCTGCTCTAAGGGAGCGACTTCCTCATTGGCGGCGACGAGTTCCTGAGCGGCCATCATTCCCGCCAGTGTCGCCGGTGCCGACGCCACCACGCGACGCAGCCAGTGGAGTCGTTCCGCGTCGTCAATGGTGGAATAAGTTTTCGCCACTCCGTAAGCGGCAAATACATCACTGCCCGCCAACGGCGCGAGAATCTTGCGGGCCTCCTGCGTGTCGCCTGCACGCAAAGCAAGATAGCCGTTGATCCGCTTGACCATCGCATCTTCAGGTGATGCTTTGGAAGCGGTCACGAGTTGGGAGGCTTCCTCGGTGTCACGATCAAAGAGCACGGACAGCCACGCACGATCCAGTGCTGCATCCGTGTCGCCGGCTTGCTGCCTCTCGCGCAGTTGTTGACGGAGTTTCGCAAACGAAGCTGCCGCAGCAGTCGGCTGGTGTGTGTGATCCAGAATCGCCAGCCGTATGAGTTCCAGCTCCATCGGCAGCAGCGGCGGAGTCGCGGCGGCGGTATCGGCCGGTTGCGTCGCCGAAGGCCCGCCGACAGCTTCTTCCGCCTGACTCAGCAGCGAGATCGCTTCCTCGCCGCGACCGCTGGCACCCAGCGACATCACCCAGCCGGGGAAATAAGTGGTCAAGTCCGAAGGCTGGAAGGGTTGTTGCGATACCCGCCGGCCTGCGGCGAACTGATCGGCAGCCTCGGCATAGACGCCCTGTGACAGCAGCAGCGATGCAAGCGTCATCCGTGCCTGAGAGTCGAGCGGGTTGGCGCGAACCATCGCCAGCACTGCAACACCCAGCTCCGCCGGTGCCGTACCGCGTCGCTGTGCGTAGTCGTAGAGCATCCGAGCAGCATCGGAATTGGACGAGTCGAGCTGGATCGCTTCCTTGAGTCTTCGCCCGAAGCGTTCGTTGTCACCCGACTCCATCGCCATGCGCGCCACGTATGACGCCAGCCGAGAGCGCAGCGGGGCCGAGAGTTTGTCCGAGCCGGGCCCTTCGAGCAGTTTCTCCGCGACATTGGCGCGCTGATCGACCGTCTGGTAGCGATCAAGGGACCGCTTGATATAACGAAGCTGCGCAGCATCGTCGGATGGGACGAGCTTGATGTAACGCTGCCACAACTCGTCGACCAAGCGATCTTCTTTTTCACGTTCCGCCAGTTCTGCGCGGCTGCGGATCAGGTAGATATCGTTGGGTCTTAACTTCAGTGCCTGATCGAGCAGCAACCGAGCAAGCGTCAACTGATCCGGGCGCGGCGTACCTTCACCTGAGAGAGCTTGCTCGGCGGCGATGGCGAGCTGGTCGGCCATGACCGAAGATGGCGTGTTGCTGCTGAAGGAGTAATTTTCAGCCGCTTGCGTCTTTTCCAGACGGACAACCGCCACCGCCAAGGCTGTGGCTGCTGCGGTTACCGCCATTACCTGAATCCATTTTGAACCCATCACCTGCTCCTGGGCACACCCGCGGCGGCCCGTATTTACCGATCACGAAACTCCACTCAGGAAGCCCCATACCAACCAGACACAGCGAGCCAGCGCCCCCAAGGTCAGCACCGCTGTGAAAAGCTCGAAAAAGCCCCTCAGCACCATCGGCGCTTGTGGGCAGAGGTCATCAGCGACAAGGAACGCAAATAGGAATTGTGACCCGGAAATCGCGGCAACGGCGGCAAAAAACGCAGCATCGGCCACACGAAGATCGCCTCCGAACGTCAAAGGACCGATAAGTGTCAACGCCTCCGCAGGCGCACGCATCAGCCAGACACCCGCCAACAGCAACGCGGCGGTCCAGAACATCACCAGCCCCAGACGCAACCACCGGACTGCGACCCATGCCCATGATGAAAATGTCGTTTCAGACATGCTCTGGATGATCCTACACCTGGGCGATCCTGTTGCCGGATCGTCGTCAGCGAGCCACAGCCGGTGCATTCAAGCCTTGGGCAAGCCCCGCAACGAAGTCAGCAACCGACGTGACGACCGCGTCAGCCCCCCGCTCGCGCTGCTGCGCCACGCGACGCATGATGGCTGAGCCTACGATCGCAGCATCGGCGACCGACACGACCTGTGCCACCTGCTCCGCACTGGAGACTCCGAAGCCGACCGCGATGGGAAGATCCGTAACCCCTCGCAGCCGCCTGATGCGCTCCGGCAGATCAGCGGGCAACTCGGTTCGCTCACCGGTGATACCTGCACGGGATAACACGTAAACAAATCCGGTACACGCACGGGCAATGGTTTCCGCCCGAGCGATCGGCGTCGTCGGCGCGATCAGAAAACTGCACACCAGGCCGGCCTTGGTGACCTGATCTCGAACGGCTGCGGACTCCTCCACCGGCAGGTCGGGAATAATGACACCATCGATCCCCGCCGCTTTGCAATCACGAAGAAATGCCCCCGAATCCATGCGGTGAACGATCGAATAGCTCACCATCGCCACCAAACCCATTTTCAACCGGGCACGCTGCTGCGCAACCATGTTGAGAATGGCTGACGGCTTGATGCCACGATCGAGAGCATAAGACATCGACGCCTGTATCACCGGGCCGTCTGCAATCGGGTCGGAAAACGGGATTCCCAGCTCACAGACACTCGCACCTGCCTGTTCAATGGCACCCAGCAACCTCTGGGTTGTCACCAGATCGGGATCGCCTGCTGTCAGAAAGGGCATCAGGGCGCGACCCCGGCGGCGACGCAAGTCCGCAAAGATTTCGTCAATGCGATTCATCACAAGAGGATATGGGCGGCAGCGACGACGGGCAATGCCCCACCCACAGGCAACGGTTACCCGCGAGACCAGCCCCCACCAAGCCCTGACCTCCGGTCGCGGCATGAGGTGTCTAGGTTTTTACCCACATCAGCAGGCCGGCACTGACCGGCAGATAAAGAATGACGGGCAACCACGCGGTCATTACGGGATTCATCTCCCCGACCCCTAACTGGAGCATCACCAGCCCCGCGGCCCATGCACCGAGGCACACCACCGCTGCCTTGACTCCCTGGAGCAGCATGTTGGCGGGTTCGCGGAGCAGGAAGAACGGCAAACCCATCACCAGAACCAGCAGATTCATGACCAGCAGACTGAAGCGGCTCCACATGATCTGACGGATAGATGTCGTATCGACCACGGGATTGCGGCTCAGCTCGTGGAGTTGTTGGATACTCAGGAGACGCGGATAAAACGCCTCACGCTGGGCCAGCAGGACAGCAGGCGACAGCGAGGTCTTGAAGTATTCGACGGCATGCGGAGTGGCGGTCACATCAGCTTCAAGCTCGGAGATGTCGAGTTCTCGTTCGACACCCACGCCGCCGTAAAGCTGCCAGCGTTGTCCGCTCTCATCCCAGACGGCCTGCCTTGCCGTGATGCGCCGACGGGCCAGACCTTCTTCACTGCGTTCAAGGATAGCGACGTCCTCAAGTGTCTGTTTGGTCGCATCAAATGCACCTGCACTGAGCAGGTTTCGATGCGAGTCCACCGCGTAATAAATCTCGAACGGCCTGACGGTCTCCCTGCCGACCTGCCCCTTGCTGCGAATGATTTTGTTGGCCAGCAGAGGGATGATGTATTCCTGATTGGGGATCGAGAGCAGGTTGAGTAAAAACCCCACGACCACTATCGGCATGGCGATGCGGTGCATACTCACGCCGCTGCTGACGATCGCGTTCAACTCACCATGTCGCGCCAGTGCTGCATAGGTGAAGCCCATCGCAGCCACCACGATCAGCCCGGAGAAAAACACATACAGGAACGGGATCATCGGCCCGTAGTAATCAATCACCGTGGAGATGAACCCGATGACGACACCGCGACCGCGATTGGCTTTGAGGAATTCATCAAAATTCAGTGCCACATCCACCACGACGATCAGAAGCACAAACACCGCCAGCAGGATGACGAAGTTCAGCAGAAACTGTCGGATGATGTAACGGTCAACGGTTTTCATGGTAATTCGTCAGACAGTCAACGCATCAGTTGCGTGACACTCTCCGATACGTGTAAGCGATGGCTGCCAGCAGGATCGCGTTGCCCGACCATAAAAGGATTTTTCCTGTCATCATCGACTGTGATAGATCACCCATGACGTTTTCCCCGCCGTGGGCGATGATGACCGACAGGATTGCCAGCAGAAAACTCCAGAAGTAAACGACCAGTGTCATCTTGCCGCGCAAATGCAGACTGATGAGGGCGCCAAGGGTGAGCACGAGGACACAGCTCACCGCGGTCGCGGCACGCTCATGGACTTTGGCGACGATGCGACGCCCCAGCTTCAATCGCCCCGCTTCCAGCAGGTCAGCCTGTTTCGAGACGACCTGATCGTCGGCATAGCTGGACCTGGCCTGCGTGAGCAATGCTTCGCTTTCCTCTTTGGCCAGCGGAGCATAGATCGGCTTAGGCCACCATCCGCGGGGCAACGTCAGGTGGGCCTGCTCGGTACCGCGTTGCGTCGTCCGGGCGTCAAACACCATCGCGTCCGTCAGCTCGATGCTCACACGCGGTTCAATGCTGCCCTCATCAAAACCGACGCTCAGCGTCGTCAGCTTCGATTCATAGCGACGCCAGGGCAGAGCACCGGCAAAGGTATCCACCCGCACCGGCGTATCACCCTGCGCTCTCAATAGCAGTTGGTTACCTTTTCGCTCAATCTTCGAGGCGCGAATCTCAAACCGCTCATTGATTCCCGACGCCCGAAGCGACAGCGGCGTGGCGGCGGAGTTTTTCAACGCGCTCTCCAGAAATCGCAGCGTCCGCTCCGTCGCCATCGCTTTGACCAGTGCTTCCTTCCGCTCACGCACAAAGTCGAAGTTCTCCGGTCTCTTGCTCAATCGTTGAAGATCGTGCCACCCCAAAAAGGAGAGTCGATCCTTAAACGGGTTGGGGATCGGGAACGGCGGGACTTCCGTGCGATCAACGGCGATGAGATGCTGAGCATCCTCCTCGTACATCACGACGTTGCGCAGCCACATCTTGACGTAGGTCTGGTTGGAATCGGGAAAGCGAAAGATGAAAACTTCAGCCCGCTGCGCGGTTCCCTCTCGGGCGATCTTTCCTTCCGCTCCGCTGAGCCGGCCGACCGCCACGCCGTCAAGCAGCAGCATCCGTTCGGGTTGCACTTCGCCCTCCGGCCAGACTGGTTTTTGCGTGTCATCTGCGGCATCCGCGTAGATGATCAGCTTTCCCATTTTGATCGTCTGATGCCTTTGGACCTGCTTGACGATCGCACCGATGAGATCCTTTTCGATCTGCTTCTGCGCCAACAGGTAAAACCTGGGCACGACAAAATGACTCGAATAAAAGATGCCCAGTGTGAGCATCGCCCCCACGACGATCACGGGCAGCAGCAGCGAAAAATAACTCATGCCGCTGGCGCGACAGGCGAGGATTTCGTTATCCGCAACCAGACGCACAAACACGACCGTGCTGGCAAACGCCGCCGCGAAGGGCAGTACCAGCCCCACTACCGTCGGCATGCTGTAGAAAACGAACTTCACCAGCCCTGTCGCGCTGAGCAGGCCGTCCGACATTGGCTTGATCGCTGCGGCAAAGCCCACCACGACCACGAGCACTCCCGTCGCCAGCAACAGGACGCGCAGCAATTCGCGGAGGATGTAACGGTAAATAGTCCAGGGCATTGCTACGCCAATGATAAGTCGTTAACTGTCCCGACGCGCCGGCTCAGGCGAGCGTGCGTCTCTGCACTTTCATTAATTCACGGATTCCCCCCGCCGCTAGTGTCAGCAATCGATCAAGTTGCGCCCGGGAAAACGCGGCTCCCTCGGCGGTGCCCTGCACCTCAACAAACTGGCCTCGGTGATTCATGGCGACGTTCATATCCACCTGTGCCCGGACATCCAGCTCATAGTCCAGATCGAGCCGAGCGACATCATCAATAATCCCCACGCTCACCGCAGCCACCGGCCCAATGATCGGATCATCCTGAATGATCCCGGATTGACGGCAGTGGGCGATGCACTGAGCCAGCGCGACAAACGCACCCGTGATCGACGCGGTGCGGGTTCCGCCATCCGCCTGAAGCACATCGCAATCGCAGGCGATGGCAACACCCGGCATTTTTTCCAGGTCCACCGAAGCCCGCAGCGCACGTCCGATGAGCCGTTGAATTTCCGTACCTCGGCTGTCCACGCCGCGCCGTTTCCGCTGTGATGTCGATCCGGGCAGCATGGAATATTCCGCGGTGACCCAGCCCTTAGGTCGTATCGACGGATCACTGCCGGGCTTGGGCATGAGCCATTTGGGGGTCTCATCCACCGAAGCGGTGCAGAGCACGCGCGTGTGCCCCTGGGTGATGATGACACTGCCGGGGGCAGCAGTGACGAAAGGTTCGATCGTGGTCGGCCGGAGCCGATGGGCTGGGCGAGTCTTCATCGCGACAGGTTACCGATCAATCAGGAAGTCACCAAGCCGTCAAGGTCAGCCCGGTATCAGGGAAATGCGCTGCATCAGACCAACATTCAGTCGTAGCCGACTCAGCCGGCTGCCCTGGCGGCGTCCACCATTTCCGGCACCGCGGCGCGCAGTGCCTGGACAATCGCCTCGCGCGAGGCGTGCTGCCACGGATGGCCGCCTTCGACTCCCGGATCGCGCAGTCCGTCAAACGTAGTGATGATCTGTTTCATCCTCGCCGCTGTCGGCGGATGCGTCTGCCAGATACGCACCGACACATGAGGCGTCTCGATCATGTTCTCTCCTCCGTAAGCCAACTCCTCGAACAGCTTTTCGCCGGGACGAATTCCCGTGAATTGCACGGGCACATCGACATCGGGTTCCAGTCCCTGCAGCCGGATGAATTGCCGCGCCAGATCGACGATGCGGATCGGATCACCCATATCGAGCAGGAACACCTCGCCGCCCCCCTGCCCATCCGCGTTGGAAAGTGCCGCCGACTGAAGCACCAGCCCAGCAGCTTCGGGGATGGTCATGAAATAGCGGTACATATCAGGATGAGTGACGGTCACGGGCAGGCCGCGGGCGATTTGCTGCGACCAGATCGGAAGCACGCTGCACGCCGAACCGAGCACGTTACCGAAGCGGACCATCGAGTAATTCGTATCGCTGCGTGTGTTGAGATGCTGAATGTAAAGCTCTGCGAGCCGCTTGCTCGCGCCCATCACCGAGCTGGGATTGACCGCCTTGTCCGTCGAGATCATGACGAAGCGATCCACTCCGTTCTGGGCAGCGGCGTCGGCGATGGAGCGGGTGCCGTAAAAATTATTCTCCACGGCTTCCGAGGGATGATCCTCCATCATCGGCACGTGCTTGTGTGCCGCAGCGTGAAAGATCACCGCTGGCTTCTGCGATGCGATCACCCCCAGCGTGCGCGGACGGTTCGTTACATCGTGGAGAATCGCCGCCCGGTCCAGCCTGCTGTGCGCCCGCGCGATCTCACGATCGATTTCAAAGAGGGCATTTTCGGAGCGTTCGACTAGCACGAGCTTTGACGGCCCGAATCGCGCGACAATCCGTGCGATCTCCGAACCGATCGAGCCACCCGCCCCCGTGATGAGCACGACACGATCCGCAAGCGTTCGTCGGATCGCATGCTCATCGAGGTCGTGCGGCCGACGATTCAGAAGCCGCACCGGATCAACGAACGGGCTGGCCATTGCCGCAGCGGATACCCGGCCGCCCATCGGCGTAAACGTGGTACGGCCGGCGAGTTGGTCAGCGAGCGTGGGCATGAATCTCCAGGAAAGGCGGCGGACTTCAAGAATACGAATGGCCTCGTCGGCGGCGGCGGTCATCACCGCAGGTAACGAAATCAAAACCTGATCCGCGTGCGTCTCATCAAGGATCCGTTCGAGTTGATCCAAGGTGCCCAGACCTTGACTCGCATGGGTCGTACCTGCCGAACCATTGGTGAGAATGACTCCCGCGATATGCGGCTGTGGCTCCACAACCTCAAGGCTGTGCGCCAGTTGCGCTGCGCTCACCGGGGTACCGATCAGTAAGACTCGCAACGCTTTGGCAGGGGTGGTGGCTTGACTCCCATTTCGATGACTGGGCATGGACAACTCCTGGATCACGCTCAGGAGTGTTATCGGCCCAGTTGTGGGCGAATCATCAGGTCTGACTTTTCCGGTTGGGAAACCTGTGACGAATTTAAACTGCCAGGCCGCACCAGACGATACCAATGACATCAGGGTTGACTGCTTACGCCAAGGAGCACCTCATGTCGCGCGCCAACCGATCCGCCGAATCACGCCAGGCACCACGTCTGCGACTTCCCGCAATGTACACCCTGGTGCGTGTCCGTCGGCGCGGTGACGAACGGTACTCATGGTCAGGCTATATCTACGACATCAGCAATTCCGGGATGCGCTTTGAACTCGATAGCCCGCTCGAACCGGGAACGCAGATCGAAGTCAAAGCGATGCTCCCCGGCTCGCCACACACCACCTTTGCCGCCAGCGGCCACGTCGTCCGCCGTCACGATGACAGCGAAGACCTCGGCCCGACACGCATGGGTATGACCTTTGACAGTTTCGCCGGCCGCACGGATCGTCGCCGGCTGGAAGACTACATCTCGCAGTCCAGCCTCAAAGCCGCGTAATGGTGCGGCTTCGCTGGCAGACCTGACTCATTCGTGATTTTCTCTGACCTCCTTTCACGCCCTCTTCAGCGCAAAGAATCGCTCCGCGTTCGCATCCGTCACGCGCGTGAATTCTTCCAGTGTCATTCCCCGTTGTCCCGCAAGGAACTGCGCAGTCACACGCACGTAGGACGGTTCGTTCACCTTGACCTTCCGATGCGGAGCGGGCGTCAGGTACGGGGCATCGGTTTCGATCATGATGCGATCCAGAGGAACGCGAGCCGCCGATGCCGCCAAAGTTGTGGAGTTCTGAAAGGTAACGATACCCGTGAAACTGACCATCGCGCCCAGTGCAAGTATCTTGTCGAGTTCCTCATCAGTACCGGTAAAGCAGTGAAACACGAAGCGTGACGGCTCGATACCGCTGCTGCGAATCATCTCGATCGTCTCGTCAGTGGCCTGACGGTTGTGGATGATGCAGGGAAACCCCGGCCGGTCAATCTCTGCGAGCAATTCCAGTTGCCAGGCGAATGCGCGGCGTTGATCCTCCATCGGTGGATCGGGATAGTGCCGATCCAGCCCCATCTCCCCAAGCGCGACGACTTTGGGAAGCCGCAGCAACTCACGCAGTCGTCCGAGCAGATCGCTCCGGTCTTTCCATTGCCCCGCGTAATGCGGATGCAGACCGGCTGCGAAGTAGATGTGAGGATAGGCGCGTGCCAGCTCCGCCGCAGCCAGTGCATCGGGAGGCGCGGTGCCTATGGTAATCATGCGGTCCACGCCGGCCTCGGCCGCCCGACAAAGAACATCATCGAACTGTGCCGCAATCGGCGTGTAGGTGAGATGGCAATGGGTATCAATCATGGTTGTCAAAAATATGATTGACGCGAAAAAAGGGCAACGCAAAATCAATCGACGGGACTGGGGAATACGTGTTGACCGTTACGCTCGACTTTCGGTTTCTTCGAGCAGACAACCTGCAGTTTGGAATCCGTAGCTTAGAGTCGCCTAGCTACGCAGGAGTAATATCAATTATCTCGATATCACCCACCGCACAAACGAGATGACCAGCGTAACAGCGAGTGTGACAAAGGCGATCGTCGTCGTCCAAGATTTTCGATCGAGCAGCCACCACACGAGCACGACGCCAAAGGCCGCCGCATTGGTGATGAGAATCGCACGTAACTGAGACCGCCGGTAAATCTTCGCATCGGGTAATACTGCGCCGGGTGGAAGTCCATGAGCATCGGGATCGGGATGAGAAGTTTCTGCCATCTCAGGTAAGCCCGGTACGTCCAGCCATTCAGAGGCACGACTTGCGGACCCGCGTCATCGTTCACATACGCACGGCAGCGTGAGTTGTCCGTGCGATTCTCGTCTCCATCCCAGCTCGTGTGGAATTCCATCGCGAACACGGCGCAACTGATGCCGTGAAATCAACCCCGCTCACTCCTCATCGTCCTCTTCCGACTCCACTTCGCCGTCGCCGCCCGCAGAGGCTTTGACCAGGCTCGCGCCTTTCTTTTCCATCACCTGCAAGCGGATTTCATCGAAGAGTTCCTTGTTTTCTGCGATGAACTTCTTGGCGTTTTCACGACCCTGCCCCAGACGGACTTCGTTGAAGTTGAACCACGCGCCGCTCTTCTGCACCACCTCAGCTGTCACGGCTAGGTCGAGCAGGTCGCCGCTGGCACTGATGCCTTCGTTGAACATGATGTCGAACTCCGCATCACGGAACGGCGGAGCCACCTTGTTCTTCACCACGCGGGCACGGACACGATTACCCACCGCGACTTCGCCTTCCTTGATCGAGCCGGTTCGGCGGATGTCGATGCGAACGCTGGCGTAGAATTTCAATGCGCGGCCGCCGGGCGTCGTCTCAGGATTCCCAAACATCACGCCGATCTTTTCGCGAAGCTGGTTGATAAAGATCACGGTGCATTTGCTGCGGGCAATCGCGCCGGTGAGCTTACGCAGGGCCTGACTCATGAGACGGGCCTGCAACCCGACGTGGCTGTCTCCCATTTCGCCTTCGATCTCAGCACGGGGAATCAGGGCTGCGACCGAGTCCACGACGATCACATCGACCGCGTTGGACCGCACGAGCAACTCGCAGATTTCCAGCGCCTGCTCGCCGGTATCCGGCTGCGAGACAAGAAGGTCTTCGAGGTTGACGCCCAGCCGACGTGCCCATGAAGGGTCGAGCGCATGTTCCGCATCGATGAAGGCCGCAACGCCGCCGTCTTTCTGTGCGTTGGAGACGACGGTCAGCGCGAGCGTGGTTTTGCCGGACGATTCGGGGCCGAAAACTTCGACGACCCTGCCGCGGGGAATACCGCGCCCGCCGAGGGCCAGGTCCAGACTGATCGAGCCGGTCGAGATGCCGGGAACGACCGTGGTGGGATCATCATCAAGCCGCATGATCGACCCCTTGCCGAAGGCCCGCTCGATCTGCGTGACCGCCTGCTCCAAGGCCCGCTTACGACCCGGGTCCGCCCCGTTGCCGGACGTGCCCGCCGCTGTGTTGTTCGTACTGCTCTTGGCCATGTCAACTCCCCTGCTGGTTGAAGTGTGTCCGTTAACCGATGCACGATTTCCCGTTGCGCTCACCATAACGCTGCTCCTGCATGTGTCAAAAAGTGTGCTGACCCGCGACGATAGTTCGGCTTACGTTAGGATACTATTTGTTCGGTATCTGTCAAGGTCTCTCTTTAATCATTTTTCATTTACGAAATGCGGTCTCGCTGCGTCGCTTCCCCAACATTTTTCATCATCGAATGCCTTCATAATTACCCAGCTCTTGACGTTATGGATTGTAAGACATTATTTACGATGGGCTTAGATATGTTAAATTCTGGATACGTCTTCCGATCCGCCTGCCCCCTCGTCCCGTGGTCGAGTTTCCAAACTCCGTCAGCGTCGTACGTGCTGGTCTCATACTCAGCATTTTATCAAAATATTTTTAACAGTCAATCAATTTGTTCATTTATTTTTCACCGTTTTGGCGAGGCGGTCTGATCTGCCGCGCGAACCGCACCGCAACATTGCTTCGTACACTGCGTTAGTCCCCAGGCGACAATCTCATCCCCTTTTGAAGGAGTCCATCATGCTTCACTCCCGGTTCTGGCTGGCTGCGGCGATTGTTCTTTCCCTCGTACTTACCCTGCAACTGCGCGCAGAGGAAAACGAGAAGCCGGCCAACGGCCCGGAAATCGGCAAGCCCGCCCCGACCTTTGAGCTTAAAGGGTCCGACGACAAGGACCACAAGCTCGCCGACTACAAAGGCAAAATCGTCGTGCTGCATTTTCAGAGCACGACCTGTCCGTGGGAGCGAGCCTATCAGCCGTATCTGAACCAGACCGCGACGACATTCGCAAAGACGGAGCACAACGGCAAAATAGTCGAGGTCGTCTTCCTGGGAATCAATGCCAACAAGAACGAATCGATGGACAATGTGAAGGCGAAGCTCAAAGAAGAAAACGTGCCCTACGTCGTGACCAAGGATCCGGGAAACAAAATCGCTGATGAATATCACGCGACGACCACACCGCACATCTTCATCGTCGATGCGGATGGGATCCTGCGTTACAAGGGAGGCGTCGAAAAAGCCCCTACCGGTCCGCGCGGTGCGACCAAGAGTGAGGAGCAATACCTGCGTCCCGTACTCGAAGCCCTGGTAGCCGGCAAGGAGCCACCCGTAACGGAAACCAAAAGCATCGGATGCTCGATCAAGCGGGAGAACAAGTAAGCCGGACGTGCTTGAAAACTTCAGCAGCGTCGAAGGCAGGCGGGTTTACACTCGCCTGCCTTTTATTTCAGGTGCTTTCGATCAGGGTGTAAAGCTGTGAGGGTTTCATGTCAGCCACCAGCGATGCTTCGGGCTTGTCGTTCCCCATCGCAGCCGCAGCCGCGACGTAGCCGCTGCGTACCGCGCCTTCCATCGTTGCCGGCCAGCCTGTTTTGACCCAGTCGCCCGCAAGCAGCAGATTGTCGATGGCTCCGACCGCACGGGGACGGATCGCTTCCAATCCAGGCAGCGCGGAAAAGGTCGCCCGCTTTTCCTTCACCACACGAGAGTGAACAAGTCTCGCATCACGAGCAGCGGGGAAAATCTTGCGCACTTCCGCGACTGTCATCGCTGCGATTTCCTCAGCCGGGGTGTCAACCAGATCGTGTGCTGCACTGATTACGCCGTGCAGGTGTTGCGCACGGCTGGGCGGTTCATCCATGCCTTTGTTGAACACCCACTGGAGCGGGCTGTCCATGAGGATGACATGCGGCAGTTCCATCGCTGGACGACCATCCGCACGTTCCAGCCAGAGATGAATGCCGATAATCGGACTGACACCGATGTTCTTTGCAACATGCAGCCGCGCATCCACAGCAAACATCTCCGGCGGGCAAACTTTCGCCAGCCGATCAAAGGGCAAGGCCGAGATGAAATGATCCGCCTCGATCTTTTCGCCGCCATCCAGCTCCGCCCCCGTCACGCGATGACCGTCAAAATACAATCGCTCGACGCTGCGGCCCAGCATCACCCGACCGCCTGCTGAAGCGATCAATCGTTCCGCGGCTCCATACAACTCCACCAGCGGCACCGAGGACAGCCCCATCACGTAGGCACCGGCATTGGAAAGAAATGCCTCCTGGAAAACCTGAATCGCGTAGCCCGCAGACATGCGCTCAGGCAGCTCATTGATCGCGCTGATCACCACGACCGCCCAGAACTTCCTGATCGCACCGGCCGGTTGCGATTGCGCTTCAAGCCACTGGGCAAAGGTGACATGATGAAGAGCCTCACGTCCGTCCTTACCCATCCGCATCATCGCAAGCATGCCGCGCGAGATGGCGACCTTCTCCGCCAGCGTCAGATTCTTAAACCCCAGCATCGATCGCGTCATGTGCAGCGGCGCGGGCAGGTCGTCCGCTTCGAGCTGGTCAATCCGCGTCTCACCCTTGCGATCTGTCAGAGCGAAATAGAGCCGCCGGTGCCATTCGATCGCATCGGCTACACCGAGCCGTCGGTACAGATCCATCAGATTGGTGCAGCATCCGACGAGAACGTGCTGGCAGTTGTCGAGCGTCTCTTTCGTGGTCGGATCGACGAAACTTGTCGCCCGGCCACCCAGCCGCTTGCGTGTCTCCACCAGCGTGACAGCTCGGCCGGCCTGCGCAAGCCGCACCGCGGCAGCGATTCCGGCAAGTCCGCCGCCAAGGATCAACGTCGTCTGTAACGGCTGCGATGAAGGCATCGGGATCAGCCACGCCCCTTCCAGCCGTACATCCCGTGCATCGACGCCGCACTTGATTGTGCCGACGTGTCGGCCATCGCTTTACTCGACCGGTTCATCTCAATCTCCGCGTTTTCGCTTCCACGTCGCCCGCAAGGCGATCATCGCCTTTTCCAGACCGGTCAGCCGCACACGCTGCGTCAGCACACGGCGGGGATTCTGCGCAATCTTCACCAGCAGGCCGTGATAAATCTTCATCATCGCCCAGCACGTCGGCCGGCAGGAGGGAGTAACAAAGCTCTCCAGACTCGCAGCACGGTCGTAACAGGTCTGTACCCGATTCACCTCAAACGCCATCAGACGATCGAACCGATCGTCAGCGTTCTGCCGCAGGATCGCCTGTCGGAATTCCTCGCTGGATTCGTAGCCGAACCGGATGAGTTCGTCAGCGGGCAGATAGACCCGATCCCGCCGCGCGTCCTCGATCAGGTCACGCAGGATGTTTGTCAGTTGCAGTGCCAGTCCCCGCGTCTTGGCAAGCTCACAGGTCGCATCACCGCCCGTATAGCCCCACACCGTGATGCAGGTCAGCCCGACAACACCTGCCACCTTGTAACAGTAGTCATCCAACGACGCGAAAGTTTCGTAACGGTTCTGGTGTTGATCCAGCAATTGCCCTTCGATCATCGCGTCGAGGTATCGGCCGGGGATTTGATAATCGCGCAAAGTTTTTTCAACTGCCGGCCACATCGTCGCATGATCGGAATCATCATCACGCCAGGCGGCACGGCCCGGACGACGGCCCGACAGGGCATCGTGTGTGAATCCGTGAAAGCGGTCGATCGCTGCTCGCGTCTCCGGGCCGCGGGCGGCATTGTCCGCCAGGTCGTCGGCAGCGCGCATCCATGCGTAGATCGCGTACATCGCTGACCGCTTCGGCTCAGGCGTCAGTTTCATGCCGTAATAAAAATTCCGCGCCTGCGTCCGCGCGACCCGCTGACAATGGGCAAAGGATTTCACCAGCGCGTCATCATGGGCAGCGACACCCGGCGCAACTCCCGACAACGATTCCGCCCGCGTGGTACTCATCCGTGCGACCCTTCCCCCACGGGATGCTGCGGCTGGCCGTCATCACGCCAGCCGGAAAAAACCTTTCCCGCCACCGCGTGCATCATCAAGGCGACTTTTGCGACCTTTGAGAGCGAGGGGCGACGTTCCAGTGTGTTGTAATCCTGCCGCTGGATCATGCGGAGAATCGACTCGCCGCCGCGAGAGAAAAGTTGAATATCCACGCGGACATCCGGCGCGACGAGCGGCCAGAGCTTGTGCCCGTCATGGAACAGAGGCCATGTGCGCTCGCACAACTCCCGCAGGGTGTTTCGATAGGCGGGCAGGATCGCGTGAATCCCCGGTGAAGCGGTGTCACAGGCGGCACACTGGGCTTGCCCGTTTCGCGGCGCGTCGAGCGTCACCGCTTGGACCATCGTTTCGATATCGAGACCGTGACGACTGGCGACTTCACTGGGCACATAGACGCGGTTGCGTTCGAGGATGTCGCGTCGCACGTCCTGCCAGAAGTTAGCCAGTTGAAGTGCCGTGCAGGTCGCATCGCTCCACTTCTGCCGTTCCGGGTCACGGTATCCGCAGAGGTAGAGCACGAGCCTGCCAACGGGATCCGCGCTTCGTGTGCAGTAGTCGAGCACCTGCTCCCAGGAGCGATAGCGATTGATTGTCTGATCCTGCCTGAAAGCGTCGATCAGGTCGTCGAACGGTTTGCGAGGTATGTCATGTCTGCGGATCGTCGGCTGCAGCGCCACAAACACCGGATGACGCGGCTCGCCGGCGTAGCAGGCGTCAAGCTCACGCCGCCACCAATCCAAAAGTTCGAGCGATTTCCGCGGATCGCCGACCTCGTCACCCAGATCATCCGCCCAGCGGCAGAAGGCGTAAACATGGCGGAAGTCATCGCGGAGACGCCGAGGTAAAAACCAGCTCACCACGCTGAAGTTTTCGTAATGCGTCTTCGCCAGATCGCGCGTGTATCGGACCGCTTGCTGGTAATCGAGCCGCTGGCAACGCTCCGGGCCGTACGTGTCGAGTTGGTCAAGGATGGTCTGAGGCATGATGCTTCCGAACCTCACATCATATGCGAGACGGGTTGATTCAGGCGTTTTTCCTATAATCGACACGTCGCTCGTTTTTACCGAGGTTGCGAATGTCTCAGTTTCCCCGCATCGCACAGTTCAAAGATCTGGCAGCCTTCCGCTCGCAACTGACCAAACTTTCCCTCAACCTGCCGACCGATGATCGGATTCTTTCAGCTGCGCAAGGTTCCCCGATGGCGCAAAGCTGTAAGGTTGGGTCGTTCACTGTCGGAAACCGCTGGTGTATTCACGCCATGGAGGGATGGGACGGCACGCCCGACGGCCGGCCTAGCGAACACACTACGCGCCGCTGGAAACACTTTGGCCTCAGCGGTGCGAAACTGATCTGGGGCGGCGAGGCTTTCGCGGTGCAGGCTGACGGCCGGGCAAATCCGAACCAGCTCTACTACCGCCCGGAAAATCAGGAACCGATGCGGGATCTGCTCAACGCTCTGCTGGCCTCACACCGTCAGCGAATGGGAAGCCTCGACCACCTGCTCGTAGGACTTCAGCTCACACACTCCGGGCGATTCTGCAAGCCCAACGACAAGACTCGTTTCGAGCCGCGCATCGCTTATCACCACCCGGTGCTCGATAAAAAATTTCACATCAAGCCGGATGACGACTCTGTTGTCTTCACCGACGATCAGATCAAGTGGCTCATCGACCAATACATCGTCGTGGCGAAGATGGCGCAGGCGATCGGATTTCAGTTCGTGGACATCAAGGCCTGTCACGGCTATCTCGGCCACGAGTTTTTGTCCGCGTACACACGACCCGGCCCCTACGGCGGCGACCTGACGGGACGGACACGCTTCATGCGTGAGATCATCCAGGGCATCCGTGCCGCTTGCCCCGGTCTGCTCATCGGGGTGCGCATTTCCATCTTTGACCGGCCGCCCTATCACCCTGATCCGTTGCGCGGCGAAGGCGACCGGATGGGGCCGGGTATTCCCGACGAATTTCATCACGCGCTGCCTTACGCCGGCTTTGGGTGCAAACGTGACAACCCGCTGGAGATAGACCTGACCGAGCCGATCCAGCTCCTGACCATGATGCGTGACGAGTTGAAGGTGGAAATCGTCAACATCTCCGCGGGAAGTCCCTACTACGTGCCGCATATTCAGAGGCCGGCGTTTTTCCCGCCCAGCGACGGCTACCAGCCGCCGGAAGATCCGATCGTCGGCTGTGCGCGTCAGGTCAATGTTGTGCGTGAGTTGAAAAAGGCGGTATCCGGCCTGCCGATGGTCGGCACCGCTTACACCTATTTTCAGGAATATCTCCCGCACGTCGCGCAGGCGGTGGTGCGTGACGGCTGGGTGGATTTCGTCGGACTTGGCCGGATGGTGCTCTCCTATCCTGACCTCCCCGCCGACACGCTCGAATACGGCGAACTGCGCAAAGCCAAGCTCCTCTGCCGCACCTTCAGCGACTGCACCACAGCTCCGCGCAGCGGCATCATCTCCGGGTGTTTTCCGCTCGACGATTACTACAAGGAACGCGACGAGAACGAACAGCTCAAGACCGCGAAAAAAGCCTTGCGTGAGCGGTTGAAAATAATGAACGAGTCAGTGAAAAAAACGCCCTGACCGTTTCCCGCCTGCGGTTGGATGTCAAGTCTTTCGTGAAGTCTCAACCTGTCTGCACCAAACTTCCGCCTGTAACGGTTGTGCTGGTTAATTGGCGCCCCTATTGCGTCGATAACTACCCGGGACTCCGCTGGTCTGCCGGGACCATTCCATGCGAATCGCGCTTGATGCCCGCACCATCTATCGCCGTCAGCGACGAGGAACGGGAAAAAATCTTCTCGACCTCTACCGCACCTTGGCGACCGTTCGACCACAGTGGAGCGTCACCGCTTTTCACCGTGAAGCGGAAATCAACGACGACCTGCTTCCCGCGCCATTCGCGCAACCGCGTCACATTGAAATGCTCGGCGACCGACTCGGCGCATGGGAACGTGTCCGCCTGCCGATGGCGGCGTGGCGCGGCGGCGCGGACCTCCTGCACTGCCCCGCTAACACCTCACCCCATTGGCTGCCGATCCCCGCGCTGGTGACCATTCACGATCTGATCCCGCTCGACATGCCGGACAGTCATCCGCTTGAAGAAGTCCATCGCTTCGAGGCGGCTGTGCGCAGCGCCTGCCGTCGTGCTGCATGGATCATCACGCCGTCGGCTTACACGCGGGAGCGACTGACCGCCGAGTTCGGTGCGGATAAGGCATGCGTCACCGTTAATCCCTGGCCAGCCGACAGCGCGATGAAACACGTACCGCAGCACGAATGGATGCCGGTACTCCGCCGCTATGAGATCAATGCACCGTATGTCCTGCATTTCGGCGCAGCGGATCCAAGGAAAAACACGCTTGGGTTAATCGAGGCATGGGCGCAGCTCCCCTCTGCCATCCGGGACGAGTGGCGATTGCTGATCGTGGGACTCGATAAAAAATCGTTCGAGGACTATGGCGCATTCGCACAGATTCGCGGCGTCGCCCATTCCGTCGTGATGCACGGATTCGCACCTGAGGAGGACATTCCGACGCTCCTGAGCGCGGCAGATGTTCTGGCGTTTCCAAGCCTGTCGGAGGGCTACGGCCTGCCGATCCTCGACGCCTGGACAGCGCGGACACCCGTACTCACCAGCGATTGCACCAGCCTGCCCGAAGTCGCCGGCGACGCGGCCTTGCTCGTGGACCCTTACGACTTTGCCGACATCGCGCGTGGGTTGTCGGAAATGATGACCAGCACCGCGCTGCGAAATGAGTTGATCGCTCTGGGCACTGCATCCGCACGCCGGTTCACCTGGCGGGACACCGCGGAACGCTTCGCTCAATGCGCCGAAGCAGCCGTCGAAGTCAGCGGCGGAATGAGGTCCGCCGCATGACCGAGGCCGCAACTCCATCTCCCGTGGATGTGCTCTTTGTCAGCGAGTCCGCGCTCTGGCCTCAGGATCAGGGATGCAAAATTCACGGAGCGCAGATGGCGCTGGCGGCAGCGCGTCTGGGTATTCGCGTAGGCGTCGCCTGCATGCAGCCGACACCGATCGATGCCACACCCGATCTGCGACGACTGATACTCCCCTGGCCTGACGAGTCAGCGGAATCGATCAGGCAGTTCAAGAGCAACTGGCGCGGACCCGGCGCAATCATGCGAAAAAAAATCGCCAGCCATCAAGGGCTGGAGATTTCCCGCCTGGCGGGGGTGATCGACCTGGTCCGACAACATCGCCCATCTGTCGTTATCGGCGTCGGACTTCACAGCGTGATGATGCTTCGCGGTCTGCCGTCCACCCGGAAGGTCCGAAGCACTCCAGAAATCTCCACGCTGAGTTCGACGGACAGCCGACAGGAGAAGTACGAGCACCGGATCAATGCTCCGCAGCGTGTCTGGTATGCCGCGGATGAACTCGTCTTTTTCAATCTCTCCTGTCTGCGTCGGGAACCGCTTCGGCTGTTCCGCTTTCGGATGCGCACGCTCGCACTGCATACAGCACTGGAACAATTTTTCGCGCGCGGACTCGATGGTGCAATCGGTGTCAGCCCGCTCGACACGCTGTTGCTCAAAGAAATCACTGGCGTCAAAAACGCAGTGACCATCCGCAACGGGGTGGACCTGAACTATTTCCAACCGGCATCCGTGCCGCCCTACCGCCACCCGGCACAACCGCATTCGCTGTCGTTCTGGGGACGGATGGATTTTGAGCCTAATGTCGATGCCGTCACATGGTTTGTCCGTTCGGTCTGGCCATCGCTGCGTCAACGCTTCCCGGACGCCACGCTGCGTATCGCAGGGAAAAATCCCACGCCCGGCGTCACGGCACTAGCCAGTGTGCCGGGGGTGAGCGTCATCGGAGAAGTCACTGATATTCGTGAGTTGGCTTTCGACTCGGCGGTGACCGTCCTGCCCATGCGTTGCGG
This sequence comes from Phycisphaeraceae bacterium, assembly GCA_020851465.1. Lineage (NCBI taxonomy): Bacteria > Pseudomonadati > Planctomycetota > Phycisphaerae > Phycisphaerales > Phycisphaeraceae > Phycisphaeraceae bacterium. The sequence goes on from JADZCR010000003.1 coordinate 140,400, forward strand.
AGGCGGGATCAAGAACAAATTGCTCGAAGCAGCCGCGATGGGATTACCCATCGTCGCTTCACCCGTGGCGGTGCGCGGTCTGGATTTCGGCGCGGAGTTTGCACCGGTGATCGTCTGCAACAAGCCACGGGAGTGGTTCGCCGCCATCGCCGGGCTTTGGTCCGACACCGAACGTGCGATCTGGCTCGGCGAGTCGGCAAGAAAATGGGTCGAAGCTCATCACCACTGGAATCATGCAGCACGACAGTTATTGACCTGGGTCGATCGACTTCGGGCAGATTCCGATCTGAAGTTATCCGGCGAAACCCTCGCCTCAAAATTGCCGAAAGAATTTCCACCGCGACAGAAACACGCGGCCTGAGCATTACCTATGGCCTGGACCTCCATGCACTTTGCGATCGGAATGGCCTGCACCGGCGGCGTCGGGGCCGTCGCTTGCGCCATTTTCCGCAAAGGCTGGAAGTGGATCCCGCTGGCTATGACGGCTGGCGGCATGTGGGCGATCATCCCCGACATGCCCCGTCTCTGGCGCGTCGATTTCCCTTCGCTGCCCTTCGCAGCCACACTCGGCGACAAGGGGCTCGAACGCTGGCTGCACCGCTGGGGCGATGTGTTCTTTTTCCATCATCAGCTCGACTTGCAGCCTAAGGAGTTCGCCCTGCACGGGTTGATCGGCATGATCTTTCTCTACAACCTCGCGATTCTCGGCCTGCTCTGGCTCAACCATCGCGAGCGCGTCAGGACAGCGCGCCTGGCCTCTACCAACGGCAAAGGCGGCCGACCGACACTCAGGTATTCAGGTCACGGCGAAGAAAACAGCCGCTCAATGTCCGAGCCGCGATCCAGCCATCTGTCTCGCCATTCACCCGACCCGGAATTACTCGTCGGACTGGTGCGCGGCAGGAGTGCCTGACGTTGTGAACGATCACGCCGGTGATCGCTGCGGTAGCTCATTTCAGCAACTCGATTCTTCTCTCATCCGCGATAGCTCGATCCGCTCGAAGTCGCGCTCTTGCTCAAGCGATTGTTGACGTACAGTGCTTCGAGGATGAACTCACCGGCGCACGCCAGGTTTTGTTCGTCCTTGGCATCGAGCTTCAACCGCTTGGCCAGGTCCGCTGCGGCCTTGTGCAGGCCGGTCACATGTTTCATGTTGGCGACCTGCTCCGCAGCCGGGATTTCGTCACCGACCGCGATGGTCAGACCGTCCTTGAACTGATCGGAAATTTCCTCGTAGTCGTCGATATCGCTGATTTGATCGAAGACGGCTTTGACTGCTTCACCCAGGAGTGAGACGACGAGTTTATCTTCGCCGCCCTGTCCATCCTCGGCGAGCATCAGCTCGATTTTCCCGCGACAACTGGCGACCAGATGCTGCAGATCGCAGATGCGGGGCACGACCCGCGCTTCGCCGGTGATGATTCCGCGTCGCTCCGCGCTCGACACCATGTTTTCCGCACAGGCGATGCTGGTACGGACGCTGACTCCTGACGCCTGATTGATGTGCGGGCTTTTGCGCGCCAGGGCGACGGCTTCCTCCAGGATGCGGTGCATGAATTCAGGGATCACCACCTCCGGCGTGCCGTTCTGTGCTGCATGAGTGCGAGTGCGCTCCGTCTGGCCTGCGGAGGACTTTCCGCGATCGATCCACGCATTGGCGCGGGTGATCGCCAGTGCTTCCTCCGTCGTCTGCGGGTAGTGCGTGCGGATGACCGAGCCGATGCGATCCTTCAGCGGTGTGACAATCCGGCCGCGGTTGGTGTAATCCTCCGGGTTGGCCGAAAAGGCGAGGCAGACATCCAGACTCAGACGGATCGGATATCCGCGAATCTGCACGTCGCGCTCCTCCAGCACGTTAAAGAGTCCGACCTGTATGCGCGGTGCCAGATCGGGTAATTCGTTGATGGCGAAAAGTCCCCGGTTCGTGCGCGGAATCAGCCCCAGGTGCATGGTCGATTCGTCGGAGAGGTATCGCCCTTCCGCATGTTTGATGATGTCGATTTCACCGATCAGGTCGGCAATGGTCACATCCGGCGTGGCGAGTTTTTCGTGATAGCGTTCGGAACGGTGAAGCCAGCGGAGAGCCGCGTCGTCACCCTGCTCACGCACGACGCGCTTGCCCATCACGGTCATCGGTTCGAGGGGATCGTCGGGAATCTCCAGTTCCGCCAGCACGGGAATCCATTCATCGAGCAGGTCGGGCAGCATTCGGAGCATGCGTGTTTTCGCCTGCCCGCGAAGTCCCAGGAACAGCATGTCATGGCGCGAGAGGATGGCATGGATGATCTGCGGCAGGACGGTCGCGCGATAGCCGACGATGCCGGGAAAAATCGGCTCGCTGCTTTTGAGTCGGGCGATCAGGTTGTCACGAAGCTCCTGCTTGACCGTCCGGTAGCGGTACGGTGTACGCCTGAGTTGGCCAAGCGTGGCGGGCTGCGGGTGATGCGGCATGTTGCTTCCCATTCCTGACAAGGAACCGATGACGGTCATCAAACGCTAGAGATGCCGTGCGGGGAAGTCAAAGAAATGATTCTTGCCGCAAGCAAGCGAAATCGACAACCGCCTCAAGCTGGTTCCCAGCCAGGCTCCGATAGAATGGCCGACGTTGGCTCATCGCTTGATACCCCGTTATCATGATGGCTTGATCCGTTTATCAGTACTAGGAGTGCCCCTTTGAGTCGAAGCAAGCTCCTGATCGCTGTAAGTTCGCCGTGGGCCAGCGAAAAGTTGACCACGCCGATCGCGGACATGGCCAAGCGGCTCGACGCGGAAGTAGTCGTCGCCCATGTCGCGCAGACGCAGGATGAGGACGAGCATGAGTCAGACGCGACACAACGCGGTGAGCAGACGCTGAAACTGCTGACCGAGGGCTTGCGTGCCGCCGGCGTTCGCTGCGAACAGGTCATGCTTTTTGCCGATGACGTGCCCAAGGCCATCATCAAAACCGCCAAGGACCGAAGCTGCACGATGATCGTGCTGGGGCTGACGGGTAAAGGTGTCTTCAAGCGTCTCATCGCAGGCGACGTGCCGGGTAACATCATCCGCATGGCTGACATGCCCGTCCTGCTCTGCCCGGCGAACTGGTCAGGCATGATCTGAGTTGCGCCGTCGGGCTGAGCCGTTGACTTGGGATGCTCTGAGATATTCAGCAGTCGAATGCTCGAACCGCGACACACCACCAGACTCCGCAGGCAAGTAACGCACCCCTGCAACCGATTGGCTATTGTCCAGACGATGCGGCATGCTCCCCCTCGCTGCACGATCTATCGCTGCATTCCAGCGGTCGTCCTCGCGTTGATCTTCCCGGCTTTCGTCTCCGCGCAGACCACAAAACCCGCCTCCTCGGTCAAGTATCTCTCCACCGTGACGCTCGGCTCCTCCGCACGCGATCAAAATAAAAAAAGTTTCAAAGTCACGGGCCTCAGCGGAATCGTCTGGATGCAGGACAACCGCTATCTGGCGGTGATGGACAATTCCAACCACGTGGTCGCATTGCGCATCAATCTGCACGAAGACGGCAAGATTCAGTCGGCAAGCATCGCAGGCGGATTGTCGCTCGACCAATCGCTCGATTTTGAAGGCATCACCGTCAGCCCGCACGAAAAAAACATGGTGCTGCTGTCACAGGAAGGCGAGGGAAACGAACCGCCGGACATTCGCAAGTTTGATCTCAAGACCGGCCAATACACAGCACGAGCAAAAATGCCGGTCGTCTTCGCGCAGCGGCGGGGTAATCTCGGCCTCGAATCACTCACGATGACTGCCGACGGCGGGGAAATATGGACCGCCAACGAGGAAGCACTTTCCGTCGATGGCGACACTTCCACCAAGGAGCGAGGCACGATCGTGCGGCTGGTACGGATCATTCCTGCCATGAAAACCTACGCGGTCTCCTCACAATTTGCGTATGAGACCGATCCGATTCCCACCGGTCTGCTGCCGGTGCCGAGCGTCGGCAAACTTGAAAGCCGTAGCGGTGTGAGCGATCTGGTCGCGCTGCCTGACGGACGGCTGCTGGTGCTGGAGCGGTCGTTTCTCAATCAAAGCATCGTCTCATCGCTTGAGTCGCGGATTTACCTGGTCGATTTTGCCGGCGCGACAGACATCAACAGCAACACTCAGGGCCTCAAAGGTCAGGAGTTCACCCCGGTCAGAAAAATGCTGCTCTGGTCCGGCTCGGTCGGTAACCTCGAAGGCCTTGCCCTTGGGCCGCAGATAAAAAACGGCAACCGCACGCTGATCGGTGTGACCGACGGCAACGGCGTACTGGGTAACAGCGTCGTGTCATTCGAACTTGATCTGGAAAAGTGAACAGACGAAGCCAGCGTCATTTCACCCGCTGACCCGGCGGATCAGCGACGTGTTTTCATGCGTCTTCCACCAGCATCACATGCACCGCGCCCGGGCCGTGGACACCGGTAATCAGCACCCCTTCGATATCCGCGGTCTTGGATGGGCCGGTGATAAAGGCCATACTGCTGGGCAGTTCCCTTCCTCGCTTGCCCTTGATCCGTGCCCAGTAATCCAGCATGTCAGGGAGAATATCGCTGGCTCGCACCAGCGGGATATGGACAGGCGGGATCAGACTCAGGCCGCGACTGTGACCGGCGTCGCTGTTGCAGATCATCGTTCCGGTCTCAGCAAGCGCAGCATGGACATCGGTGATGCCCGCATCGGTGTCGTACTGGGTATCCAGTCCGGGCGCAGCCTGCCAGTCCACCACTTCGATGCCCTTGCGTCGGATCGACTCCTTAAGCCCAAGAGCCTGAGGAAGACTTCCGACGCCGACCACGACGCGCCGAGCGGAAACGCTTTCAAGCACAGCCAGAACTTCGCGGGTCAGGTCGGCGGACTTGATCCGGCGCACTTTCATGCCCACGAGTGTTGCGCGTTTCTCGAACAATGCGACGAGATCATCACTCGGCCGCGCAAGTCGCGCAATCGTCTCATCCACCGCAGGCGGAGGAGGGGCAGGCTCAGTTCGGCTCCGACCCAGCGCGGCACGCACCCTCGCGATGAACTCAGCTGGATCGGCACCCAAATGTCCTTTCATCTCATTCATCACGTTGCTCGACTTCCACGCCACGATCCGGGCAATCAGGCCTCTTTCGACTTTTTATCTTTTTCGTGTTCATCCCACCATTGGCGGAAACTTCGTGCCGGCGGCGTCGGCATGTCGCGCTCACGGGTCCAGCTCTTGACCGGGCCGGGCGCATCGCTGAGCCAGCCGCGCGAGGCGTAGGGATCGCTGCCTGCGCGTCCGAGCGAGCCGTTACCGCGAGCCTGGAGACGGAACATCCATTTCTGCATCCACCCGCCGAGGCGATAGGTCAGGCTGTTACGCAGCGTCGCAGCCCACACCCGGTAAATCAGGCGATCCGGCCACCTCGTGATTTTCTGTTTTATCTGATCCCGTCGCAGTTGGATCAGAAACTTGGGAATGTTGATCTTGACCGGGCATGCCTCGTAACAAGCGCCGCAGAGCGAGCTGGCGTGCGGCAGGTCGGGGTAATTTCCCAGACCTTTGAGCATCGGCGTCAGAATCGCTCCGATCGGGCCGGAGTAAACCGACCCGTAGGCGTGCCCGCCGATCTTGCGATACACCGGGCACGTATTCAGGCATGCGCCGCAGCGGATGCAGCGCAGCATCTCGCGCGTCTCCTCCTTAAGCGTCTTCACCCGGCCGTTGTCCACAAGGATGATGTGCATCTCCTCCGGGCCGTCATGCTCGTCAGGTCTCCTGGGACCGGTCATGAAGTGGTTGTAAACCGTCAGCGGCTGGCCGGTCGCGCTGCGGGCGAGCAGCTTAAGCAGGACGCCCAGATGTTCCAGCGAGGGCACCAGCTTTTCAATGCCGACAAATGCGACCAGCACGCGCGGCGCACTGGTACACAGACGGCCGTTGCCTTCATTCGTGCAGATCACCACGGTGCCGGTGTCGGCAATGAGAAAATTCCCGCCGCAAATGCCCATATCCGCCTGGCGATACTTGTTCCGCAGCAGGTTTCGCGCGATCTGGCAGAGCTTTCCGGGGTCTTCGGTGTATTCGACATGCAATTCGCGTGTGAACGCTCTGGCGGTGGCGGCGCGGTCCTTGTGGATCATCGGCTGCACAATGTGCGACGGCGCATCCTTATCAAGCTGAAGGATGAACTCCCCCAGGTCCGTCTCCACTGTCTCGACGCCGATCGACTCCAGCTTCGGCAGCAGGTGCATTTCCTCCGTGACCATCGACTTGCTCTTGACGCAGAGCTTCGCGCCGCACTTCCGGGCGATGTCGAGACAGATACCGTTCGCTTCATCCGTCGTCTCCGCAAAGTGAACCTTTGCACCGGCTGCGGCGGCGTTGGTGACGAATTGTTCGAGGTAGTAATCGAGATGGTCGAGCGTGTGCTGCTTGATCCGACCGCCCAGCTCACGCATGCGGTTGTAGTTGTCGCCAAAGGCTTCGAGACAGATGCGCTTGCGTGCGCGATCTTTGCTCAAAGTGGCGGAGTTGACGAACTGCTGGAGCTGCGCGTCGTGAGTGGCTTTTTCCACACGCGGCTGCATGTGGTAAGGCAGCGTGACATCGAGCGGGTTGGTGTCGTGAATCTCGGTGATATTGCCTTGCCCCATCGCGGCACCGGTGAACGCGGAGCCATCGGTCGGGCCGGGTAATACGTGTACGTCCTTCGGTTCGGGCGGCGGTGATTTGGGCAAAGACGCGGGATTCATAATTCCATCAGTCGTAGGTGAGTCGCCTTGCAACTCCTTCACATCCGGATCATTCACATATCCGAGCCGTTCACGTCTTGATCGGGCCGCAGCCCGCAATGGCTGTCCGTGGTTTCTGCCCAGCCGGATGTAGATAATCGTCGTGCCGCTCCATCAGGCCGAGGCTCTCGGCGATGATTTCCGCCAGACTCTTAAACGCCACGCCCGCTCCCTCTCGCCGACACGATCCGGAGATATTCATCGTACAACCGGCATCATTACTGATAACCGTCTGCGCGCCGGTCGCCGCGATGCACGCCACCTTGTCGCGCACCATCGTGCCTGAGATGTCCGGATACTTCATCGCAAACGTCCCGCCGAAACCGCAGCACTGCTCGGATTTTTCCAGCGGCACATACTCCAGACCGTCAATCTGCCGGATGATCTGCTCGGCTTCATTGGTGATGCCAATGCCGCGCAGGTGACACGAATAGTGATACGTAGCCTTGCCTTTCCATTTGGCACCCAGCTGCGTCAGATCGACCTTGAGCACTTTGACCAGGTATTCGATGAACTCATAGGTTTTGTCGGCGAACTTTCGCGCGTCGTGTTCCCACGCATGGTCGCCGTGAAAAAGCTCAGGGTAGTAGTCTCGAACCATGGCGGCGCACGAGCCGGAAGGCGTGACGACGTGGTCCGAGTTCTCAAAGACCTGAATCATCCGCTTGGCCAGCTCGCGGGATTCATCGTGGAAGCCGTTGTTGTACATCGGCTGCCCGCAGCACGTCTGCGCCTGCGGGAAGTCCACTTCACACCCCAGATGCTCAAGTACCTTGACCATTGCAATTCCGGTGCGCGGATAAAACGTGTCCGACAGACAGGTGATAAAAATCGACACCTTCATGCGATGAAGTTTAGGGGCGAAGATATGGGAACACAACGGAGCCGGTGGATAACAACCGGTGCGTCTTTTCCCGTATAGCCGTCTGACCTGTTGAGCCGCGGCTCACACTCCCACTCCACCGCGCATCACCGGCACCAAATCCGGCGACGGCCCCTTTTTCAATCCCGGCACCATGTAGCCGATCTGGTACGCGATCCGCGTTTCGTTCGATACGTTCGTGCTGCTGCCGTGCGGCAGATACTTGTCGAAGATCAACGCCTGGCCGGGGCGCATCACGGCTGGAATCTTCCACGAGGTGTCAAACTTCCCCTGCCACTCGCGTTTCTCCGTACTCCATTCGTGCTCCAGCAAGCCTTCACGATGTCGTCCGGGCAGGACCCAGAGCGTGCCGTTGTCCACAGTCGTGCGTGAAATAGCGACCCACATGGTGAAACCATTGCCCGGCGCGGTCAGCAGATCGACATTCGAGTCTTTCGCGTAGTCACCCTTGAGCGCGTACCACTGGTCCTGATGCCAGGCGAAGGCATTATCGCGTGCTGTGATCGTGGACTTCTGATCGCGGCTGGCCGGCGGCTTGATGATCGTCTGGTTCCAAGTCATGTCCGCATCCGGGCCGATGAGGTCGCGGCAGAGGTCGAGAATGATCGGGTGCCTGCAAAACGCAGCGCAGGGTTCGCTGTATTCCTGAAGCCGGGCGATAAACGGCCGGTAGCGAATCTGATCGAGCGTGATCGCGTCAGCATTGTTCCGCTGAGCTTGCTCGATCTGCTCGCCCCAGATGCGTTCCATCTCGGATCGCACGGAGGCGATCGTCGCTTCGTCGAAGATCACAGGGGTGACGAAGAATCCGTCAGCAGTGAGTTGTTGGCGATGGGCAGCGGTGACGCGAAAGGTCGATGCGGTGGTAGCGGGCATACCCGGATTTTAACAGCGCGGTTCTCCAACGCATGAAAAAACAACCTTCGCAGCAGACACCTGCGTTTCGCGGCTGCGGTATTGCAAAGGCCCCCGGCGACAACCTGATAACGAGCGTTAAACGATCTCATCGGCTCGCGGGAACGAGCCGAGCACCGTCAGTTGCAGGCAGTGCTTGCGTGCTGCTTCGATCGCTTTGGCTACGTGCGGCTCGGTGTGATGGCCGGGACATTCAATGAAAAAGGCATACTCCCAATTCGCACGCTTGCTCGGGCGGTTGGCGATGTTCGTCAGATTCAGGTTCGCGTCGCGAAAGACTTCGAGAACTTCCGCCAGCGCGCCGGCTTTGTGAGCTGTCGTAAACATCAGCGCGGTTTTATCGTCACCCGTGGCTTTGGCGCTGTTGGGGCTGATGATAAAGAACCGCGTCGTGTTGGCGGGGTTGTCCTCGATGTTTGCGAACTGGATTTTGAGGTTGTAGATCTCGGCTGCCAGCGTCGAGCCGATCGCCGCCGCTCCGGGTTCCTTCGATGCCATCTCGGCTGCTTTGGAGCTTGACGCAACCGGGATGCGTTCCGCCTGGCGCAGTTGAACACCCAGCCACTTGCGACACTGGCTGAAGACTTCCGGCTTTGAGTAAACGCGCTTGATCTCCTCAACCGAGCAGTTCGCCAGCACGTTGTGGTGGACGTTGATGAGCACCTCGCCATACACCTGCGCGGTGGTGTCGAGGAACGAATCGAGCGTCTCGCCGATACCGCCGATTTCCGAGTTTTCGACCGGCACGAGTCCCAGGTCCACGTGACCGCGGCCGATCTCATCAAAGATGGCCTGTATGTCTTCGAGATTGTTGTATTCAACCCCCGCGGAACCGAACTTTCGCCGGGCGGCGACGTGGCTGAAACTTCCCGGCGGGCCCAGATAGCCGACCCGTAATGATCGCTCCAGTGCGAAGCTTCCGCTCATCAGCTCCCGCCACATCGCGATAAGACAAGCGTCGGGCAGCGGTCCCTTGTTGTAGCTGCGGACTTGATCGAGAACCTTACGCTCACGTTCGGGAGCGTAAACGGGCGTCTTGCCGTCGCGCTTGACCTTGCCGATCTCGACGACAACCTTGGCCCGCTCATTGAGCAGGTCAACGATTTCCCGATCGAGCTGGTCGATGCGTTTGCGCAGCGGCGCGAGATTGGATTGCGCGTCAGAGTTATCCATTCAGGGAGGCATTGTAGCGAGTGGCTTTTGATTGATGAGAGCGCACGGCACCTCTGCGACCCGACAGGACGTATCCGCTGCATCAGACGCTATCTCACCCTGCCGTCACCCGCCTCCGTCCGCGATCGTGTTTTACGATGAATCCCCAGTGTTTTCCGATAACTAGACAGGCTCAGCCACGGACGCAGCGGATGGTGAACGAGCCGAGTGCATCAGCAGGCGGCTTTTCCGCAAAAAGCATCGTTGATTGAGAAGACCGCTCCCCGGCGATCGCAGCTCGTCCGATGCTCCGCCTGCGATGGATACACTCTCAATATCAGGTCAAAAGCAGCATCATCATGCCCTCACAAAATCTCCATACCGTGCTCGACGGCATGCCTGGCGTGGGTCAGGTGGTGCTGTTTATCGTGCTGGCTCTGGGGCTGGTGCTCTGGCTGATGGGGCGACGCCTCGCCAAGCCGGTCTGTATCCTCACGTCCGGATCACTCGGCGCCGCGATGGGGTTCGTGCTGGTGCAGGCTGCGGGCATGTCGGGACTGGCGATCGCAGCGATGATCGTCGGAGGCATCGTGGGTATAGTGCTTGGCTGGTGGTTTTTCCGACTATTCATGGCTTTGAGTCTCGCGGTTGTGCTGGCGGCGACGCTTCCCGTGGCTGCACTCATGCTGCGCGGAACAGCTCCACCTGCTGTCGAAACTCAGCAGGTGAAGGATCAGTTTGTTGACCTGACCAAACCGCCGCGCACGGATACGGAACAATCGCTCCACGATCGGCTCGCAGGAGTCTATAAGCAACAAGCCGACGAGGTCCGCGCCTGGTGGGACGGTCTGGAAACAGGCGGTCGCCGTCTCGTCGTGACTTCCGCTGGGCTGGGAGGCGTAGTGGGATTTATCGTCGGATTATTCGCACCGTTGACGGCAGCGGCGCTTGAGTCCTCGCTCCTGGGTGCGGCGGCGATGGTCCTGGCCGGCTGGCAGCTATTGCGACTGTATTCCCCCGACACAGCCGACCACCTTCCCCACGGCCCGCGGGTCGCGGCACTTACGCTGAGTCTGATAACCCTTCTCGGTGTCCTGCTCCAGTGGACCCTTTCGCGACGCAAAGCCGATAAGTGACTTCGCCGCCGGATGTGCGTCGGGAAGCTGAGCCGTGAGGCGTGCTGACCGGGTAAGGACGCATTGACGGCAGCCTCGCCGACAGGCTCATAAAGCCCGTCCAATCTCATAAGGAGTCCATCATGCTCTTTCTCGCTGCCAGCCAACCCCGATCAGAAGGGTTTCTCGAAGTCCTCACTCAGATTTTCTCGCGGATCGACACGCTCGCCAATCCGGGTGATCTGCTGCGCCACGTACAAAACCTCTCATTGGTCTGGGGCGCGATCCTGCTCGCGGCTGGGTTGCTCTGCCTTTTCCAGGGAGCGAAATACTACAAGGTGGTCACGGTGATTTTCGCGTTGGCGGTCGGCGGTATCGTCGGCTACGCGCTCTCACGGCACATGAATGCAGCACCGATCGTTTCAGGGTGTCTCGCTGCCCTCTTTGCCGTCATCTGCTGGCCGCTGATGAAGTACGCGGTGGCGATCATGGGCGGCATCGCCGGCGCATTTCTGGGCGCCAATGCCTGGACCGCGATCGCGGCAACCGCAGCGGGTCAGGCGGAAAACGGCGGTGCAGCCAATGCATCGAAACTCTGCTGGGTCGGAGCTTTGATGGGTCTCATCATCTGCGGCATGCTTGCGTTCGTACTCTTCAAGGTCGCCATCGTCTTCTTCACCTCGGTCAGCGGCGCGACAGTGGCACTGATCGGAGCGCTCTGCCTGCTCACGGAGGTTAAGGACATCCGGGTAGCGTTGACCGACAACTTCGGTCATAACGCACTGGTTCTGCCGCTGCTCATGATTGTGCCCGCATGTATCGGCCTGATCCTGCAACATACCTCGCCGGACAAAGGTCAGGCCGCCGCTGCCTCCAAGCCGGCACCCAAGCCGGCGTGATGTCGTCGGAACTGCCGGATGAAGCGGAGATGATCGGCACCTTTGCGGCTGGATGATGCTGCGCGAATCGTTGAGTGGCGGTGCGCGTCAGGTCGTGAATGCTGCTTTTTCCCAAACGATTTTCGCCTGAGCCGCAGCCGCGAGCGGGTTTTCCATGCCGCGCAGATCGAGCACTACCGGCCCGGTGCGTCCGCCCGCCAGATCGAGTGCGATGCGATAGGCGATCACATCCAGATCACCCTCGCCGATCGTGCTGCGTAAGCCGCTGGTGTCGATCTCCGACTCCCCCGATGCACGGCTGCCTGCTACATCACTCAACCGCGCCACGGCCAGCCTGCGTCGCAATCGATGAACCAGTTCTGCCGGCTCTCGACCATGAACGAGTGCAGACGCGGGATCAAGGCCGATACCCAGTGCCGGTTGATCGGTGGTGTCCGTCCATTGGAGCAGGTCGTCGATGCTGTCCTCCGCGTGAACGGCGAGGCGTATGCCGTGGCCGTCCGCTGCCTCGACGATCGCCTTCCGCATGTCTTCCGCCAGATTGGCGACCGGCAGAGCCAGACTCACCGGCACACGGCCCAGGTCCGCAGCCAGCTCGATGGTCGCCAGAAGTGCAGCCATGGCGCGGTCAGCGTTTTCCGGCTGAACGAAATGCTTCCGAGGCACGAAGCAATCCAGTCCCGCCAATCTCAGGCCGCGACGGGTCAGCAGCGCAGCCAGATCTTTCCGGGCACGCACATCGAGATCACGAGAGCGAACACCCGGCAACGTCGCATCAAGCTGCACCGCACGAAAGCCCCCTTCCGCCAGTCGGGTCAGCGCGGTCTGAACGGTGCCGTCGGTTTGTTTGACCACCGGGCGAATCGTCGGCGCGAGCGTGAGATCGGACCCGTGCGTGAGAATAGCCATGAGATTCGTTCACGGAAGTTGCCGCGAGGATGCGGCGGCAGTTGAGCGGACGACGATGACGGTCTTGTGGATTACAAGGATCGGAAGCGGCTGCGATTTTTCAGGATTCCTCAAACTGCCCCATATCCCGCAAACGCTCAAATCGCTTCTTTAACAACGTGTCCGACTTGAGTTTGGTCAGGTCACGCAGCGACTGGATGATCCATTTTTCGAGTTTGTCGGCGGCGGCATCGGGGTTGCGGTGTGCGCCGCCCAGGGGTTCCTCGATCACATCTTCCACCGTACCGAGCCGGAGGTTGTCCTGCGCAGTGAGCTTGAGCGACTCGGCGGCCTGCGATGCCGCTTCGCCGGTCTTCCAGAGGATTGAGGCACAGCCTTCGGGACTGATGACGCTGTACCAGGCGTACTGCATCATGCCGACACGATCCGCCACAGCGATACCCAGCGCACCGCCTGAACCGCCCTCACCCACCACAACCGAAACAATCGGCACGCGAAGACGACTCATCTCACGGAGATTCACCGCGATGGCCTCCGCCTGACCACGCTCCTCGGCACCGATGCCCGGATAGGCGCCGGCGGTGTCCACCAGCGTCACCACCGGCAGGCCGAACTTCTCCGCCAGCTTCATTTTCGCCAGAGCTTTGCGATACCCCTCCGGGTGCGCCATGCCGAAGTTACATGCGATGCGTTCCTTGGTGTCTTTGCCCTTGTTATGCGCAACGATGAGACACTTTTGTGAACCGATGCGACCCAGACCGGTGATGATCGCCGGGTCGTCACCGAAATGGCGGTCGCCGTGAAGCTCGCAGAAATCCTTGACGAAGGCACGGATGTAATCGACCGCCTGCGGCCGTCCCGGATGTCGCGCCACTTTCACCGTATGCCAGGGCGTAAGCTGGGCGTATATTTTTTTAAGCATGCCGGTGTGGCTCTGCCGGAGCTTGCGCAGGTCAGCGGCGATATCAACGCCCTGCTCGTCGGCGTGGGTCTCCAGTTCCGCGATCTGTTTTTCCAGTTGGATCAGCGGCCGTTCAAATTCCAGCTCGTAGGTGCCGGTGTAGCTGTTCAACGCGGTCATGGGTTTCATCCTTGAATGTGCGAGGCCGCGGCAGGTCGGTCCTCTGGCTTTCCGGTCACTCCGAAACAGGGCTTTTCCTCGTACTTCTGCCTTCGACGCTATTCCCTGCTATTTTAATCGCTCAATGGATCAGCGTGAGGAACAATTCGGCTCCATACGGCAGGTGGCGATTATCGGCGTCGGCCTGCTGGGAGGAAGCATCGGTCTGGGACTCAAGCAGGCTGGATTTTCCGGGACTATCCTGGGTCTGGGCCGGCGGATCGAAACTCTGGAAAAGGCCAGACAACGCGGGTGCGTGGATGACATCACCGCTGACATCAACCGTGCCGTTTCGGATAGCCAGCTCATTATCCTCTGCTCGCCGGTGGCGACGTTCGGTGACTGGATGGACAAAATCGCCGCTGCGATTCATCCGAATCTCGTCATCACCGACGTAGGCTCGACTAAGCAGGTCGTCTGCCGCGAGGCTGCGCTACGACTGGCGCGACATGCGTCACGATTTGTCGGCTCGCACCCGATGGCTGGCGGGGAACGCGGCGGGCCGGAACACGCGACGGCGAATCTCTTTCAACATCGACCTTGCGTCATCACCCCTGTTGCCGACACCAACCCCGACGCGCTGGAAACGGTACGTCAACTCTGGTCACGGCTGGGCATGCGACTCATCACGATGTCCCCCGCCGATCACGACTGGACGGTCGCGCGGATCAGTCATCTGCCGCACGCCGCGGCTGTGGCGCTGGTGGCGATCGCCAGCCGTCAGGGGGGAATGCAGGCTGCCTCGACGGGTTTTGGCGATACGACGCGCGTCGCCAGCGGTGACCCGGAAATCTGGCGGGATATCTTCGCCACCAATCGTGAAGCGATTGTCAAGGCTATCGACGCCTACCAGCTCGAACTGGGACGGCTGCGCGACTGGATCGCCACCGGAAACGACCGCGACCTGCTGACAGCATTGGTCGAGGCGAAACACGCCCGCGACCAGTGGCTCAAGACGCATGGCTCCGCACAAGCAGCGGATCAACCCGCTGAGTAAAGGATCATCAGGCATGGCTTACGAACTGGGATTTCTAGGCGCCGGCAACATGGCTGAGGCGATCGCCAGGGCTGCGATCGACAAGGGCGTGCTGCCGGCCGGGGCGATGATCGCATCCGATCCGAGCGACGTCAGGCGGGAGGTTTTCACGCGACTGGGTATCCGTGCGGTGACGACCAACGCGGAAGTGATTAAGGAATCACGACAGATTCTCGTGGCGGTCAAACCGCAGGTGATGACGCAGGCAGCCAGCGACCTTGCGAGCCACGCGACAGCCGATCAAGTGCTCATCTCCATCATGGCGGGTGTGACGACGACAAAACTCGCCGACACCATCGCCTCCGCGGGCGGACGTGTGAACCGCATCGTCCGGGTGATGCCCAACACCCCGTTGATGATCGGCTACGGCATGGCGGGGATTTCTCTTGGCCGAAAGACCCAGCCCGGCGACGAGACGTTGACCATGAAGCTCTTTTCCGCAGGCGGTCAAGCGATCATGGTGGAAGAAGAAAAACTCGACGCGATCACGGCGGTCTCCGGGTCGGGACCGGCCTATGTGTTTTATCTGGCGGAAGCGATGGAGCGTGCCGCCAATGAGCTGGGGCTTGCAGGGCAGGCGTCGCTGCTGGTGCGTCAGACGATCCTCGGTGCGGCCCATCTGTTGGCGGCATCAGGTGAGTCGCCAGCCGACCTGCGACGTAAAGTGACCAGCCCCGGCGGGACGACCGAGGCAGCAACCAGACACATGGACGGCAACAAATCCATTGACGTGATCGTCAACGCGATCAAGTCAGCCGAGAAGCGTTCCAAAGAACTCGGGCACTGATGCCCGGACTGCTGAGTAAGTTTCTAATTCTGCTCATCATCACGATTGCGCTGTGGATGAAGTACGATCCCGAAAGAACGGGAAGCGGGAATTAAACATCGATGGCCACCTACCCGACCCTTCGTGATTTTCTGGATGCCCTTGAAAAAGCAGGCGAGTTGCACCGTGTCAAGGCTCGCGTGTCGCCGATGCTCGAAATCACCGAGATCGCCGACCGCGTGAGCAAGAGTGCCGCACCGCACACCAGTCCGCACGCCCGGAAAAACGATCCGAATCACGCACATCTGGGCGGTAAGGCGTTGCTCTTTGAAACTGTCGAAGGCGCATCCATGCCGCTGGCGATCAACGTGTTCGGTTCATATCACCGGATGGAGATGGCTCTGGGCGTTGAGCAGGACGGCGGGTTTGACGGGCTGGCGGAAAAAGTCGGCCGCCTGATCAAACCTGAACCGCCCAGCGGCATCCTCGACAAAGTGAAAAAGGGCATGGAGCTGGCAAAGCTCGCCTCACTGACGCCGCGTCTCGTGCGCACCGGTCTGTGTCAGCAAGTCGTCAAGACCGGCGAGCAAGTGAACCTGTTTGAGCTGCCGATCATCAAGTGCTGGCCGGACGACGGCGACCCGTCACGATTCGGCTATCCGCAGAGCCTTCAGCAACCCGGACAGGGCAGATACATCACCTTCGGCGGGATTCACACCATCCACCCCGACGACGCGGGCGTGGACGGACCACGCCTGAGCCGCAACATCGGCATGTATCGCGCACAGCTTCTGACGCGCAATACCACCGCGATGCACTGGCACATGCACCACGACGGCGCGAGACATTGGCGGGCGTGGAAGAAAGCAGGCAAACCCATGCCGCTGGCAATCGCGCTGGGCGGCGAAAGCGTGCTGCCTTTCGCGGCGACGGCACCGCTGCCCCCCGGCGTGTCGGAGTTTCTTTTTGCCGGTTTTCTCAACGAAGGGGGCATCGAGGTAGTGCCTTGCAAGACGGTCGATCTGCATGTGCCGGCCAATAGCGAGATCGTCATCGAGGGCTTTGTGAGTACGGAGTGCGGTCCGCCGGATTACGATCCGCGCGTATCAGCGTTGAACCCAGCTCCCCAACCGCTCCTCGCTGACCACGAGTTTTTTGAGGGGCCTTTCGGCGACCACACCGGCTTTTACTCGCTGCCCGACCGCTACCCGGTCTTCACCGTCACAGCCATCACGCACCGCAGAGATCCCATCTATCCGACAACGATCGTCGGCCTGCCGCCGCAGGAAGATTACTACATGGGTAAGGCCACGGAGCGCATCTTCCTGCCTCTGCTCAAAACGCTGGTGCCCGACATCATCGACTATGACCTGCCGATGTTCGGCGTGTTCCACTCATGCGCCTTTGTGAAAATCCGCAAGGAATACCCGCTACAGGCACGCCGGGTGATGCACGCGATCTGGGGTGCGGGACAGATGGCCTGGACGAAAATGATCGTCGTCGTTGATGAAAACGTCGATGTCCACGATCAGAACGCCGTGCTGTTTCATCTGGCGGCCAACTGCGATCCCGGACGCGACATCGAGATCATCAACGGCCCGCTCGACATTCTCGACCACGCTGCGCCCCGGCTGGGAGCCGGACACAAAATCGGCTTCGACGCGACAGCCAAGATCAAGGGTGAAGAAGTCAACGGCCACGCGATCCGCAACTGGCCCCGGTTGCTGGAAATGTCGCCGGCGATCAAGGAACTCGTCGGGCGACGGTGGCGTGAGTACGGCTTATAGACGTCACGGATCGTTCACCGTGTTGCGGGACGAGCACCCGGCGCACGTACCTGCGGACTGCGGTAAACCCGGATTTCGTACCCGCCGTCGTTGAACGACTTGACCAGCGTAAGCGTGTTGAAAAGTTTTTCGTAACCGGCGATTTCTTCGGAGTATCGTTGCCGGTCGGTGAAAAACCGGCCGAACGCCGGCTCACCAAAAACAAAATATTCCACCCCCTGCTCAAAGTACCACTGCGGATCGTGGACGCAGAGAAAACGCTCCGCCCGGACGTCAAAGAGAGCCGGATCGATGAAAGCTGAATAGCTCTCGACCGCCACCCGGCAATTACGAGGGATGTTGTCCTCCAGCCAGTCTCGTGCTGTCTCCCGGCTGTCAGTCGTGGTAAGCCGGACGTTCGCCTGCACGACACGAACCAGAGGCAATGCCAGCAGCGCGGCGGCGACAAGACCCATGATCGGGGAAAAGGCGATGGAAACCCGTTCATTCCGCTGGCGCGTCATCCATCGGAAAAAATCCGCCAATCCCATAGCTGCGAAAATGCAAAGGAACGGCATCACCGGCAGCAACGTCTGCTCATTTCGCACCGGCACGCTGGCGATGATGACGAAATAGATGATCGGGAACAACATCAGAAACATCGTGGCCGGCTCGCGCCTGTTTCGACGCAGGCACCGAGCCATCTGCACCAGTGCCAGCACGGCGATAGGCCCCTCGAAGAACAGGAGATAATGCGCGTACCACAGCGGCGCACCGCCTTCCATCCCCGGGTGGCCGTTGGCGTAGTGGATCGTCTCGATGAGAATGTTGCCGATGAAGGTTTGCCAGTCGATCAGCGAGTAAGGCGTCGTCGCAAGGAACGCCAGCGGTGCAAGCACGAAAGTCAGCGCGAGCTTCCAGTCCTTGTTGTGCTCACACTTGTCGGAGACGAAGTAGGCGATGATCGGCAGCGCGATTGCAAAGAAGCCGTTGTATTTCGATCCGGTCGCCAGGCCGCAGGCGATCCCCGCCAGCGCGTAGTCACGCCATCGACCGTGCGCAAGGATCCGCTGGCAGGCCCAGACGACGACCAGCAGGAAAAATAGCATCACGACATCGGGATGGATGTAGCGACTTGAGGCAACGTGTGATGGGGAGACAGCAAGCATCGCCGCTGCCAGCAGACCGATGGTGCGATCGCGCGTCAATTGCGTGACGATGAGAAAGAGCATGCCCACGCTTGCGACGCCGAACGCCACGGTGATGAGCCGTGAGATCACAATGAAGCCCGGCGTGTCGATCCGCCCTACGCCGCCGGTCAGCCAGACCGTCTGATGGATGTCTTTGATGTCGTTGAACCAGCCTGCCGTCCGCCCGAACAGGTAATACGCCTCTCCGGCTGCGGCGGTGAGATAGATTTGCAGGGTCGGCTTCTTGAAATAATGCGGGTTGAGATCCCCGGAATGGAGCATTTTGATGGCCGTGCGAATCTTGCTCGGCTCGTCCGGATGGTAGAGATAGGGCAGCCCGAACCCGACTCCCCAGACCCGCAGCGACAACGCGATGGTGAGTACGATCCCCAGTGCCACCCCGGTGCGAACCCGTGCGGTATTCCACGCCTCGTCATCCAAGCGGACAACGGGAGTTCCGGCAGTCAGGACGCGGCTGACCATCTGGTTCAGACTCGACACGCAGACTCCCTAAGGGGTGTCGGCCCCCGCCGACATGAATATCTCAGTTTACCGCTGCGTCTGTATCAAGGGAAATGAACACCCGCATCGCCTATCAACGACGAATCCATGCCGACGTACTGAAACTGACTCGGATTGATTCCGCAGTTCGCCAAGCGCGATTTGGATAGGAAACCGTTTTCGTCTGATGCAATCGATCAGAATCGACCACGGAACGAGAAGTAAAATCCTGATCGCGGGCCGCAATAGGCCGGTCGGTAATACCTCGGCCCGCAGTAGCCGCCATAGTACGGGCGATAATAGACCACCGGCGGCGGGCAGTAGGCGGGATAGTACACCGGCGCGTAGCCATAACCATAGCCCGGATATCCGTAGTAACCGCTGCGGTAGTACCGTGAGTAGCCGCTCGAATATGAGAATCCGACGCTCGTCCGCGAGCGGTGGCCGTAATCGCTGTACCCCACGCCGATGCGATACGACGCCTCACTGGCGCGATTGTTGGAGTAGGTCCGCACGGATTCGTTGCGCGGGCTGACTGCATCGGTGCCTTCATACCGTTCGTTCAACGGGAGAGGCGCGGGTGATGCTGCATCGATCGGCCGCGAATCCACGACCTGAAGCTGCTCATAATTCGCCAGGGTTGCATTAGTCGTCGATGACCGTGCCGAAGTATTGGCAGACGGGTTGTAATAAACACGTCGCGTGGTGACGACAGGCGGATTAGGTTTGTTGCCGCGCAGCGAGTCCGAGGATGCGAGAACGGGGTATTTGGAAACCTCCGGGCTGAGCTGACGGCGTGTAGCCTCCGTGCCTGACGAGCTGCGATAGACCAGCGGCGCAGCCTCGATGTAGCGGATGTCAGATCGCTCCACGTTTGAGACGCGCTCAAGTCGCCCTGCCGTTCCGCCAAATCGAGCCTCATCGGCACAGGTAACTAAGCCGGGTGACGCAATAGTTGCGGCAAACGCCACGACCGCGATACTGAGCTTCGTGCTGTTGAGCATGGCTGTACCTCCTTGATGACCTATATCATTATCGACGCGCGTTTGCCGAAATCAAGAACTGAGCATCCTCTGGAAGTGTTGTAAAACTAAAGAGATATGCTTCGCACGCCGATTAGTGAAATCGCGTGAAGCCTCGACCGGGCCAAACTGCGAGATTGAGACACCGCCAATATGACCGACCGCCCTCTGCTTTATCCTCTGAAGCTCGAACCCATTTACAAAGAAAAAGTGTGGGGTGGTCGCGCCCTCGAAAAACTGGGACGAAAGCTGCCGGGTGACTCCGCCACGGCTATCGGTGAGTCATGGGAACTCGCCGATCTGGCGACCACTTCGGTATCCGGCGGCGGCGGAGCGGCGGAACGCTCAATCGTCCGCAATGGTCCGCTCGCCGGTCGCACACTCCACGATCTGATGCAGCTCTACGGCGCAGACCTCCTCGGACGACTCAAGCCTGACGCCGAGGGCGGCTTCCCCGTACTGATCAAGTTTCTCGATGCCGGCGATAACCTCTCAGTGCAAGTCCACCCAAGCACTGCGTGGTGTGAATCGCATACCGATGCGTACCTCAAGAGTGAAGCCTGGTACATCCTCGACGCAAAACCCGGAGCCGCCATCTACAAAGGGATTCGACCCGGCGTGACGCCAGCGCAGCTTCGTGCCGCCATCGCCAGCGGCACATCGGAAGCGGTCGAGCAGACGTTGATTAAGGTTCCGGTCAAAGCCGGTGATTGCCACTACCTGCCCAGCGGAACATGTCATGCTCTGGGTGCAGGCGTGCTGGTGGCGGAGGTGCAGACTCCCAGCGACACGACATTCCGCGTGTTTGACTGGGGACGAACCGGCCGCCAACTTCACATCGAACAGGCGATGGAGTGCATCCACTTCGGGCCGCCGGACGTGCGGCAGTTTGAAAAGCGATCCCACGTCGCGGGGATGTTCACGACGGTCAGTCGGCTCGTGCTCTGCGAGCACTTCCGTATCGAAAAAATCCGCATGACCGAGTCGTATGAACAGGAAGTTCCGTATGACCAGCCGGCGGTGTGGATCGTGCTCGAAGGCAAGGGAACCATCACCCCCGGCAACGGCGCGGGAGCGGTCGAGTTCACACGCGGGGAGACGCTGCTGATCCCCGCCCACCTCGATAAAGCAAGGGCGAAATTCGACCTGGACACGACCTGGCTCGAAGTCACTTTCCCGCAGGCACTGGCGGAACCCCTCAAGTAAACGTCAGCGACGCTCACTCCACCGCCATCGCCACCAGTCCCTTTCTCATCATCGTCTGCAAAAACATCGTGACAGCGCGCTCGGCCTCGGCGGGGTGGAGCTTGTGTCTCCTGGCGAACGTGTCCACGATGTGACGCACGCTCTTTTGTCCGTCGCACATCGCCAGCACTTCGAGGCCGAAGGCGTCCAGATCAAACTTCCGGGTCATGCCCTGGGTTTGACGAAAGAAAAACTTCTGAAAACCCGTGGGCACAAAGGGCACGGTGAGCCGCTCACCGCCGCCTTCGAGCGGCTCACGCCCGATGATGCGTGCCGTCACCGGCCGGGCGCGCATCGCTTGTTCGCGGGTGAGTTTGGGAGGCCGTGCTGCCATTCATCCACACTACCGACTCACGACAGTTTTGTGTAACGCCATCCCGCGCACTTCGCCTTGACTCGATAGCATCGCTCATTGATCCGTCACGAGCACGCCAACGAAAACGCTGTTGACCTTCAACCTTTCCACGCCCATTGCAAACCCGCTGTCACGGAATCCAACAGCGTGTCATTTGGATCGTTACCCGTCGCCCGCAGCAGGTGTAACCGATCCGTATCCTGATCGTGCAGAGTCAGGAATCGCATCCAGCGCGGCGTACGCCAGTAGAAGGGTCGAAGTGCCGGTCGGAGTTTCGCCTGCGTGACGAAGCCCACGCCGCGCGGCGTGCGGACCGCTGCTTTTTGCGGGCTGCCGCGACGAAACCAGCCCGCGCCCTGATCCGCGTAAAGGTGACGCAGGGACCGCACGTAATCTTCGTGCCACTTTTCCAGCGGAAACCGCGACAGCGCGAGTTTCGTGGGATAAATCTGTCGGATCGTGACGGACGGGGCGTTGAACTCCTGCGTGCCGCGATTGAGCGTCACCGCCATGTCGCCGAGGTTCAGCTTTGCCTCCGCGTAAAGGAAGCCGGCGGGAGCGATAAAACTCACGTCGAAAAAAGCCCACCGCTGATCGCCGTCGGCAGGCTGATCGACCAATCCGCTGAGTGTCTCCTGACGGATTGTCAGATTCTCACGGGAATTGCCGTGCAGATAAAGCACTTCGACTACACGTTGCGTCGCTGGGAAATAAGCGATCGCGCGGTCACGTTCCTTGTCGGCATCACGCAGGAGCATCATCGGCGCGGCAGCGGGATTGTGCAGTTTTTCAGCAGCTTCCGCCCGCGAACCAAAGCGGCGACACAGCATCCGTTCGCCGTCGGCGGGCTTGCGCAGCCGCTCCCAGGAAATCTCGATGCGAGGACGATCATCATCCGCGAGGACGATCATCCCTTTCCGCATGTCGCCTGCGATCTGATGCGGTCGATAGCTATCAGGAACATGGGTCAGCAGGCCCGCCCATCCCAGCGGGCGCAGACCCGGCGCGGGTGCCGGCCGGTGTAAAGGTGTTGGAGAGGAGGAGGTCACGCTTGCTTTATCATCGCCTCATCAGGGCGGTGATCGGAGCCGTACCGATCAGTCCTCAATACCGGTTCAACGTGATGCCGCTGACCTTGATTCCCAGGGCCAGTGAGAGCATCGCCCAGAAGAAAATCGCGATCAATTCACCGAGGATCAGCCCGATGAATACTTCGCGCACGCGGTCAAAGGTCGCCTTACCTCCGTAGCGCACGGTGACTTTCTTGACGATCCAGCCGAGGAAAAAGCTGAACCAGAGCTGAGCCATCAGCGGGTTGATCAGCATGATGTAGCCGATCGGATGGGGAAACCAGAAAAGCCAGGTTCGCAGATACATGGATGCCGCGACCCACACCGCCCCGATGCCCCACCAGACCGTCGTGGTGGGATTGAATTGCGCGACATCGGTGGTCGCATCACGGGCCATGTCCATCATGTAGATCGGACCGTCCGCGTAGAACCACGAGTGCATGGCGTTGGCTCCGCGGACATGCGCCAGCAGGATCGCAAAGCCCAGCGACACGACCACGCTGGCGATGATGCTCAGCACGATGCTGGTGTGATACTTGGTGCGGCTGGCTCCGACATCGGCCCGCAGCGAGGCTGCGTTGAGCAGGTTGGGAGCCATGAATGTTTTGGTGTCCAGGAAGATCACCGAGTAGATCGGAATGATCGGCCCCAGCAGTGCCGGCTTAAGCCACGCGCCCAGTCCGGTCATCTTGTAAACATGGAAAAAGCTGGTGTGCGACTGGAACCAATACACGCCGCCCTCGGCGACAATGCGCATCAGCCCGACAGTCAGCAGCGTGATGAAAAGCATGATCAGCGACGCCCATCCAAAGCCGATGCGGTTCCACGCCAGCCACGAGGTGACGACGAGCAGTGATACCGCCATACCAATGACGGGCAGGCCGATGCGGACCTTGTCCGCCAGATTTCGTCCGGCGGAGAGTCGCACGTAGTCTCTGATGCACTTGAAAAGGCTGATCGCACTGAAGAGGAACAAAGCCCCGCCGCCTTGTGCGGTCACGGGGTTATTGAGCCAGATCCAGTTGCTGGGGAAGTCGCCGCCGTTGCGACCATAACCCATCCACACCGCAATCAGAATGATGAGGCGGCCAAAGAGACAATAAAACCAGACGGAAAAACTGATTTCCAACGGCAGGAGAAACGCGATGCCGATCGCGGTGAACATGATGAAGAACCGCAGGCCGAAATCAATGTCGGACCCAAGCCCTTCCAATGCGGTGCCTGCGACCTTCGCATCAAACGCGAACCGGCTCATTCCCAGAGGCAGTGCCCAGTCGGCTGCACCAACCCAGCCGGCAGACACCGAAGCATTCCACGCCAGAACGAGAAAGCTGACCGCAAAGCCCAGCCAGAAACCCGCTCCGCGCATCATGCCCGGTATCGTGTATTTGCCCTGCTCGTCGGGCAGGAGCGACTCCGGCAGTCGGGCCAGAGGGAAGATAAGTTTTTCTCTCTGCGACCAGTAGCCCAGTACGACATAGGTCAGACAGTAGAAGAGCGCGTAGCAGCCGATCACAAAGACCAGCCAGTAGGAAAGCGGACCGATCCACGCCTTCCAAGGCACGAGGGTCGCCACACGTCCGAAGTATTTGATGAAGGAAAACCAGCCTTCCTCATCGCGCGGCGGACGGAGCGAGTGGCCGTTCTCATCTTCCGTAACGCCGATGCGAAAGACCTCGACAGCGGATTGATCCTGGATATACAGCTCGCTCTTCATGTTGGGGAAGAGCTTCTGGTCGTAGCCTTTCTGCGGTGTGTTGACGGCGGGATTGGCGGGCGTAGCGATCAGCGGAATGAGCTGCTCAGTCAAGCCGAAGGTCGAGATACCCGCGGTGACGAGCATCGACGCAAAAAGGACGGTCAATTCCGGACGGTTGAACGACCGCATGCCGATCAACCGCAGCAGTGAAAGCACGAAACCAGCCGAGAGCGTCACCACCGTAAGCGTCAGTACGCCGTTCCAGAATCCGTCAAAGGTGACGAATCGATCCAGCCCGCCCATCTTGGCGGTCACATTCAGAGCCAGCAGAACACTGATGATGAGAAACGCGACGAGACCCTTGACGCGGGAAAGAGCCAGGAGCGGATTACCCAGCAGCACGAGCAGAAAAAGGATGCCGAACGCCATCGTGGGGATGAGTGTGTCGGTCAGGGTCATCATGCGGACGTTGGAAGCGTAGATCGTGAGGATGGATTGAGCGATGCAGAGCAGAACACTCAGGGGAACGATGAGCCAGCGCACGCCAAAGCGTGCCGCGTCGCCGGCCTGCGCAGCGGTGACGGTCGCTTCCGACTTCTGCTGAAGTCTCTCGGTATCCACGCGATGGTAGGTGGTTTGGCTCATTCCACAGAGTCCCGCTGGTCTGCGGGGTTTCCGTCCTTTAATAACCCAGTGTCGTCGTACTCTTGGCGATGAGATTGATGGCGACCGCCGCCATACCTACGAGACCGACGCCCGCCGCAAAGCCCGGCAGGAGAATCATCGCGTAACGCTTGAACTTTTCCTGACCGAACTTCGGCTCAAAGTAAAACCGGCTCAACAGTGCCCCGATCAGGATCGGTATCACACTGCCGGGTGTGGTCTGTCCCAGCCCCGCCACGAAGCCGTACACCAGGAACAGCGGCGCGTTAAGGAAGCGCAGAAAGAGAAACGCCGTCAATCCGATAGCGCTGCCGATGCCGATGATGTTGAACTTGATCGACTCCAGGAACGCGCTGGTTCCGCTGAGCGTGGAGGTGGCGGTGAGGCTGAACTGCAATGCATTGGCGCGCCAGAACTCCTGTGTGTACGGATACGAAGGGCCGGGGATCGCCGCCATCCGCCAGATCACCTCGCTGAAGAGAACCGTGGTGATGATGAGGATGGGGAACACGACGATTTCCGTCTTGATGAGGCTGGATGTTTTCGTGCCGGTCAGCTCCACCGCGCGGAAGACGCTGGCCGCCCCGCCGTAGTCGTTCAGCGGAATCGGCGCAAACCAGATCGTCGCCCCCTTGTATCCCGACAGGATGAATGACGCTTCGCGCACGAGCGGGATCGACACCGACATGCCGACGATTCCCGCGAGCTTTGCGTTGATGTAGCTGATGATCGGCTGATAGACGAACCCAAACAGGAGGAAGAACCCCGCCGGGAAGCGGTCCTGATAGTTATTCGCGGCTGTACCGGGCATCATGAGCAGACAGACGCCGATGTAGGTGAATGTACTGAAGACATAGATCGACAGCGAGGTGAGGATCGACAAGTCGCCGCGTTCCCTGCTGCGGTCGCGCAGGACGCGCCACACACTGCCCCAGCTCAGCCGTTCACGTTTGACAGGCTTGGGTGAGCCAGAAAAGACGCGGAGCATCGGCTTGAGCATGGGAATGACGCTGACGATGAAGATCGCCAGCATCAGCCCGATGCCGAAAGAGAGATAAAAATCCAGCATGTTGCTGAAGTTCGTATCGACGACGCCCATACCCTCGCGCCATGTGGGCAGCATGCCGTTGCTGCGGAGCATCGGGTTGATCAACACCGTCGAGAGAAACGCGAGGAAGCCGCCGACCGCCGCCCAGAACGGCACGACAAACCCGGTGACGACGAGCGTCAGGTCAAAGACCAGGTTGATGGGTACCGCCGGCAGGAAGGACTCGGTGCTCATCGACTTGCCCAGATCAAGCCAGGGGATCGGGATGATCGTGACGCGATCGGCGAAGAGTGCTCCGGTGATCGCCGGCACACCCAGATAGATCAGGCCGAACGCCATACCCAACACACCGCCGAGCGAGAAACACCGCCAGCGCCAGCGTTGCGAGCTTTCGCGGGTTTCCGCCAGCGCGGTAACCGCCATCGCGCCTGCGGGGGCCATGGGGAACGGCAGTTTTTCAACGTGGGCGGTGATGCGGTAGAGCGCGTAACCCAAACCGAACTGGTCGATGCGTGAGATGAGCATCATCCCGACCATGAAGAGGATCGGGATGACCCAATAGGGAGTAAAGAAGGTCCTGCCGTAGAGGTCGATGTATTCCGCCGCTGGTGCAACCCACTTGGGAACCTCCGAAGCGACGCCGAATGAGATTGCTTCGGGAGAGCGGACGAAATACTGATTCCAGAGCAATCCTTGCGCTGCGCCGCCCGCCCCGCCGACCGTGATGCCGGTCATGTAGAACAGCACCATGATTTCCTGCTGCCGCAGACTCTTCATGGATCGCTTGACGATCTCGGAGAAGAGAATCACGGTAACCCACTGCGCCGCCGGCCCCAGACCCGTACCGACAAAGAGAGAGAGATAGATCGACCCAGGCACCATGATGAAGCCCAGGAAGAGCGCACCGATGACCGTCTTGATACCGAACCCATCCTCGAAGTGGTCGGGGACAGGCATGAGATTGCGATAAAGCTCCAGTTCCTTGTCCCCGGTGGACAGAGGTTTTCTGGTTTCTTCGCTTGAAGATGTTTCGACGGATGTCGCCATTAAGCGTTCCCCCCCGCCGACGCCGCGGCATCAGGTGAGCCACCGACCACCGGCAGGTTGCCCGCATCGGCGAACATCTGCTCACCCTCGTGGAAGTATGCCTCCTGAGTCGCTGCCTTCTGCGACCTCCAGCCCAGCAGCCGCTTGCGCAGTGATTCAAGGAACGGCTGGTTCACCGCGACCCAGTTACCCATTTCACCGTTGAGTCGCGTGAGATGGACCGCCAGCATATGCGACTTGACCAGCGGATCGAAGTAGGCGTAAACCTCCATTTTCTGGTTGACGCCCAGATCAAACGGTGCCGGTGCGATGTCGAAGATCATGCAGTAGGCCTTGTCGTGCCCGTCGGCGAGTGCGTGTCCCGCCGGCGCAGGCACACGTCCGACCGCGCCGACTTTCGCCAGAAATTGTCCGGTCGAGGCTTCCGAGTTCTGCTTCATGTAATCACGCAGATACGCGCACACTCCCAGCACGCGCGAGCCGTCATAGCTGAACGGGAACTGCACATAGATTTCGTTACCGATCGGCTGAGGCAGGCTCCAGCGTCGCTGGCCGCTGGGCACCGCGGCGCGGGCAGCCATCATCGCCGGATAGATTGTTGACAAGAGCACCGTGCCAATCGTCAGGAAGATCACCAGCACGACGCTCAGCGACGAGTAGTTGAGGTTCAGGTCTTTGATCAAATTGAAGTGTGTGATGATGAGGCTCAGCGTCTGGCCGATCAGATAGCCGGCGACCGAACCGACCAGACCGAATACCAGCGACTCGGCGAGGAAGAAGACCATGACATGGCCGGGGTTCAGGCCGATCGCATTGTAGATCGACACCTCTCTCCGTCGTTCCATGACCGAGCCGAGCATGGTGTTGAGAATAATGGTGGCGGCAAGAATGATCGGGATAGCGATTTTGAGAACACCGCCGACCTGAGTCGAGGTGCTCGACGCCATCGTGTACTGACCCGCCTCTACTTTTCGTTGCGTGTCGCTGGCCCCTCCATCGGTGATTGCATCCGACAGACCGACCGAAACCAGTGCCTGCTGGAACTGGATGAGGCTCTTTGCTTCCTGCCACGCCTGAGATGCTGCGGTCTCCGCGCTACGCTGATCGTTGCTTTCAAACTTCACACTCAGCGTGCGATAGTCAGCCTCACCGAAGGATCGGGCGAACTCGATGGGAACAAACGCCACGTCCACCGTGCGGGCGATACTCGTGCCGACACCGAGCAGGCTGCCGCCTTCGAGGACAGCCGTGCCTGCCGCTTCCTGAGCGGACAGGGTTTGATTGGCTTTTTCTGCGTTCGCCTGCGTCGCCTGAGAAAGCATCGGCAGCAGCGGAATATCGGAAAGGTCTCGCATCTTCGCCAGTGCAGCGTCATCCAGCAGGCCGACCAGATCGACCTCACGACCCTGCACGCGGATACGGCGCGGCTCGCCGTTTTCCAAGGTGAAGTTGCTCTTGCTGATTCCCAGCAGCGATGCTGCACTTTCCGACAGGATGATCTCCGAAGCAGCATTCGCTGAGAACCAACGCCCTGTCGTGATCGGCATGCGGCTGATGAGGCCGTCCTCATTCACTTCCATGCCCACGAGCACTTTCGCGCCCAGATGCGGGACGGCTGCGCCCACTACCTGCTTAGTCGGCACCAGGTCATAGCCAAGGTACTCTCCAAACACACCCAGCCGCTGCGTCCACGCGCGGGCGACGACCGTCGCCTTGCCCTCGTAGTGTGCCCTCAGCCGCGTCATCTGAACCGGATCAATCGCTGACAGACCGGATCGCGTGAAAACGAATCCGCTGTACGGCGTGCCCGGCCCGATCCGAACCACCGTCGGTTCGATGTCCTGCCCAACACTGATTACCGAAAGCATCGTGAACGTGACGAGGATGATCGTCGCTGTCGTCAGCGAGGTGCGGATGCGGCGGCGTTTCATGTTGTTGACGCCGACGATGAACGCCACACCCGCGAGACGGCTCTGCGGAGCTTCGACTGATTCGGTGAGCTGTGATTCTTCGACCGCCTGCGTCATGGACGTGTTGAATCGTCCGATCAAGACCGTGGCCACGAACCCCGCCAGCCCCAGAATGATGAACGCGAGGATCACCACCTCCGGCGTCTCGGCGACCTGGAACGCCGGGTGAACAAATCGCAGCACCAGAGCCATGATCGTAAACACCGCTGCGAACATCGCGAGGTTTCGATTCACGTCTGTAAACGGCGAGGTCAGCTTGGTGATGAATACACAGAACGGAATAACCAGCGCCAGGAAGATGACGACCGCCTTGGTCAGATCGTTGATCGACGCTTTACCTCGGTCGTAGCCGCGGAATGACAGGCCGCGAGCCACCTCGGCAGCGTTGAGGGCTTGAGTGTTGTGACCTTTCTCAGCGGCGGTTTTGGCGACCTCGATCGCGGCGGCGGCTTCGTTGTTGTACAGGTCCGCTGTTTCGTTCTTGACGCCGCGGGCAGTCAGCTTGTCGAGACGCACCGTCGTCAGGTTTGTCATGTCCTGCGCTGACTGAAGAACCACATTAGGCAGCCGCCCGATCGTGGGCTGGAAACCGCGTCCTTTCTCACGCTCCTCAGGGGTTCCGTTGGGATCGACATTGAGCACGATCCCGCTGCCGGTCTTGAGTTTGAAAAGCGTTCGCTTCTCAACAAAGATGCTGCCCGTACCGTCAAGCGATAAAGGCACGGCACGCGCGATCGGATCCGCCTTGACACCACTGGCCCCAAAGTGAGTCGGCGCGCTGTCCTGTCCCGCGTCGATGATGCTCACGCTTGCCAGCGGGGTCAGCGTCAGAGGCTGCGTCAGGCCGATCAGGTCCACTTTTTCAAACGCGGCAGCAACCAGCACCCGTGTCAGGTAATACGTGGTATTAGCTGCGGAAAACGTGGAGCCGATCCGCTTTTCCCAGTCCCCCCAATCGAGCGCATCCGTCAGGTGGCGGAAATCCTTGTCATATGCGAAGACCTGCGGTGCTGCGTTGCGGAAGGCTGCACCTCGGATCGTCAACGCTCCGCGGCTGTCGGCGATACCGACATAAAACGGCCTTACCTGGCCGAGCGTCATGGCGTTGTTGGGCAATTTCTGTAACGCAGGCGATACCGTCACAATCGCGCCGGGAAGCGGGGTCTGCGGAACCTGCACCGCAAACTGATCGTGACGCTTTACATCGACCGCAACCGTCAACGGCTGGAAGTTCCCCTGTGCAGCCCGAACCGTATTGGGAATCTCGTGCCAATCGATCAATCGGGGGATGTAGGCTTCGACGAACGACATAATCGCGTCGAACTTGCCGCGGTCGATCCGATCAATCGTGTCGCTGGGGGTGAACGCATACGGGCGACTGTCGCGCACCGAAGTCAGCGACATCGCCGGCACGCGGTAGGGATAAGTTACATCCGTCGCGAGGGCAAACTTACCGCCGAGGTAGGTCGTCCAGGGCAGGCCGCCGGCACCACGCACGGTGTCGGTCAGCAGGTTCGGCTTGCCTGTGGAACGGGCATAATCGTTGGCGACCTGAATGGTTTCCTTGGCGAGCAGGCGAACACGTTCAAGGTTTGGAGTCGTATCGCTGGCGTCTTCGCTGCGGAAATTTCCAACGTGGAATAGTCCGACGTGATCATTGCCGAATGCCAGATCAAAGCCGAGAAACATCGTCGCCGGCAGAGGTCGGTACTCTGCTGCGAGCACCGAATCGATGTCATCGGCATCTGCGTCTTTGACGGGCGATTGCAGCCACAGCAGACGCCGACGCAATGACAGGTTGGCGAGGTATCGCTTGCGTGCCTTTTCCAGTTCCACCGCGTCACGACCGGCGGTTTCCGAAATTTCTCTGCAGACCTCCGCCAGCCGCTGATGATGCTCCGCGGAGAGGTCGTCATATTTCACCGGCCTACCGAACTTATTGAAAAGCTTGCTGACGTCGTTGGTCACCACCGCGTAGCGGTCCAACCGGTCGATCTCCGCTTCGATGTCCGTCCGCTGCTGCGAGGTCAGACGCGGCTGACCCTCCTTTGCGCTCTTATCCGCATCGAGCTTCATCTGGAGCGTCTTGCGATCCTCCCTCGCCAGGTTCCGCATCAGGCTCAGCTTGTCCTGCACGATCTTTTTGACCGGCAGCAGCTCGGCTGCGATCTTGCGCTCCGTGTTGCGAATCTCCTCGACACGCTGGGCGTTGATCGGCTTGGAATACTCCTCCTGAATGAAGCGGGCCCGCGCCAACGCGGATTCGATGCTGTTGACATTCTGCCGCAGCTCATTGACCACAGATGCCGCATCACCAAACGCAAAATGTGCGAACTCATGCTCGCCGAGCAATGCGTTGGCGTGATCGTTGACCACGCTGATGAGCACCGGGACGCGAGGCGGATGCTTTTCAAAGTGATCGACAAGCCGCAGGATCAAAACGAGATTAGCAGCACTCTGCGCACCGGGTGCCAGCGAGGGAACCGCGGAGTTGCTGTCCTTATAAGCCTGCAAGTGCATGAGCACCGGAGTCGCGTCGGATGGGGTGCCGTCGGCTTTTGTCTCACTGCCGGGAACCAGCAGCCAATCCGTGGCGACTTCCTGCCGCTCCCATCGCCCCGGCTCTCGCGTAATCGTCACCTGGGTCGTCGAAGGAGCCGCAGCCGACGCACTCGACTCACTCTCCATGCCTGGGACGGCAGCTCCGCCCAGCACTTTTTGCAGATCCGCACGTCTTACAAAAAATCGCGGGACATTCAGCGGGGTTTCCGTCTTCTTGAGTGCCGCTTCGGTCATCGTCATCGCGGCGTTACCCGGCGGTTCGACGACGATGACGACTTTCGCCCCAAGCTGGACTGCATCGAGCCAGTGGCGTTCGCTGCTGAACTCGATGAGCACCGCGCTGCCCTGGATCGACTTACCTGCACGGGTCAACTCCTCCGGACCGCCTTTGCCGATGGAGACCAGCGGACCAGTGAATCCAGCTTCGGGGAGATTGCCGGGATCTACGAGGTTGGGCAGGAAGGGGTAGAGAGGAACGGTTTGGCCGCCAACGGTTAACTGTGCGGCACCGGGCTTGAAGACCGCTGTGGGATAGACAATGCGACCAGCCTGCCAAAGTCCGCGGGCGGCTTTGGCAGCATCCGAGTCGGCCTTCCACGCATTGATGGCGGCTTCGTTGGCGCGAGCTTCAAGCCCGGCCTGCGTACCCGTGGAGCCGGGCTTTTCGTCTTCATGCACCCAACTGGAACCGAGCCATGCTGTGATCGGAACGGAGATCGTCAGCAACGCCAACACGGTCC
The DNA here is from genome assembly GCA_020851465.1 of Phycisphaeraceae bacterium. NCBI lineage: Bacteria > Pseudomonadati > Planctomycetota > Phycisphaerae > Phycisphaerales > Phycisphaeraceae > Phycisphaeraceae bacterium. The sequence goes on from JADZCR010000003.1 coordinate 172,829, forward strand.
CCACCGCAAGTAACGAGCGGCGCTTCTGCTGTCGCCACGTGAAAACAACCAGCCCGGTCAGCAATGCCAGCGCGAGGGTAAGCGGGCCGGGTGATTTGAGAATCGAGCGTAGCAACGCCGCACTCGATCCGGTCGTGCCCGCCTGCGCTTCCGGCACGACCATGGCTGCCTGCCGAGCCTGCGAAAACGCTTCGCTGGCGGCATCGGACTTAGCAATCGCCTGCATCGCATCGGTCAACTGCCGCGGGTCGTTATTCGCCGCGACCGCCTGCTCAAAGCGATCGCGGATCATGCGGTCAACTGTTTCATTACCCGGCTGGCCGACTGCACGGCTGGGAGCCGCCTTGAGCAAGGCTTCCAACTGATTCCACGCAGCCGCCTCGGATGCGGGTTGAGCGGCCGCAGGTTGCGCGATGGCGGTTGTTGCGGTCAGGCAGATCGCAGCCATCACCGCCAGCAGAGACCACATGCGGACGATGAATGTCCCATGAGCAAAACCGGCGTGCCTGCGGGAAGCGTGCCACGCCAATCGGACATCCGATGTTGAATCCTTGTTGCTCATTCGTACTTCGTCATTCCGCAAAAAAATCAGTGCTTCTCCCCATCAATGCTGCCGACCTGGATGTTCAGATCTTCGCGTTTTTCGATGCGCTCGATCCGTCCGTCACGAATCCACACCACACGGTCACAGATGTCGAGCATCTTGTGATCGTGCGTCGCACTGATCACGGTGACCCCCATTTCATGCGACAGCCGCTTGAGCATGGCGATAATCTCAGCCCCGGTTTTCAGGTCAAGGTTGGCGGTCGGCTCGTCAGCCAGAACGATGGCGGGATTATTCGCCAACGCCCGTGCGACGGCCACACGCTGCTGCTGGCCGCCCGACATCTTGCCCGGCCGATGGCTCCATCGCTCGCCCAAGCCGACCTTCTGCAATAGCTGATATCCGCGTTCCCGTGCGTCGTCGGGATCCACATTGGCAAAGACCATCGGCATGGTCACGTTTTCGAGAGCGGTGAGTGTCGGCAGGAGGTTGAACGACTGGAAGATATAGCCGATCTTCCGGCATCGCATCCACGCCAGCTCGTAGCTGTCGAGGGCCGCGACGTCCACCTCATCAATAAACACCATCCCTTCGGACGGCTTGTCAAGCCCGCCGACCATGTTGAACAGCGTGCTCTTGCCGGAGCCGGACGGCCCCATGATGGCCATGTATTCCCCACGGTAGATGTCCAGGTCCACACCGCGCAGAGCGTGGGTTTCCTGATCCGCCATGCGGTACACCTTTTTGACGCCGAGCGTGCGCACGACGACATCGCGTGCGATGTCACTCGCTTTGGTCGTCGTCGATGTTGTTGCGCTCGTCTCGCTCATGCTGTCAAAAGTCTATTGCGATCATTGAATCGCAAACGATTTCCTATTCATCCACCCGCAGCGCATCGACCGGCCGCATTCGTGACGCGGCAAAGGCTGGATATCCCGCCCCCACCACGGACAGCACGATGCCGCCCAGCGCGGAGAGCAGAATAACCGTCAGGCTCTGCGCCATCGGGAAGTATTCGATCCCATAGCCCTTAAATTGCAGCACAGCCGCCAGCCACGCGACTATCAGCCCCAGCACGATCCCCAGTGCGGCACCGATGATGCCCAGAAACGCGGATTCGAGCAGAAACAGCTTGACCACGAGATTGTCCTGCGCACCGAGACACTTCATGGTGCCGATCTCACGGAATCGCTCGGTGACACTCATGAGCATTGCGTTGGCGATACCCACCGCGCAGGTAAGCATGGCCATGACGATCAGCCAGGTGTCCATCGGATTGCCGCTGCGGGTTTTGGCGATGTTGACACCCGCGCCGGTGAGGAGCTTGCGAAGCTCAGTTGCGGCTCGCTTGCGGTGCTCCTGCTTCAGTGCGATTCCGACCGTTTGCCGATCCTCGTCGGAACCGCCCTTGGCCCACGCCAGCGGGAGAAGAAGATCGAGGTGCTCAAAGTCGGTATCAGTAAGCCGCTCCGGGTTCGGCAGCGATTCCGCCAGACCGCGATAGCGAGCCAGCAAAGCCTCTCGAAGCTGGGCCGGCATCGCCTGCGCCTGTTCTGATTTGCCTTCGCGAATCCATGTCCCGAAGTCGATTGTCTTTTCCAGAACTCGCCGCCTCGCTTCGAGATCGTCAACCAGTTTCTGTGCTGCGGCCAACCGTTCGTTGGCACCGACGAGGTCGATCGGCAGCGTGGTTTTGTCGGCCTGGAGATCCTTGACGGCTTTATCCGCGGCATCTCTGGCGAGCTTCGCATTGCGGATCAGCTCAGGAATCGTAAACACTTCATCCGATGCGGCTTTGATGTCATCAATCGCAAGTTTTTTCGCCAGCGTCCGCTGATCTTCGAGCGGCATGCCATCGACCACATCAATGCCGGCGATGGCGGCACTGGTAGCGCGAACTTTCGCCGGATCGATCGGATCGTATTTCGCCAGCGCATCGACGCCGTTGGCGAGATTGCGCGTGAGGTAGTTGGTCAGCCCCGTGTAAGTGAGGAACGCAATCGCCAGCACGATCGAGAGCATCGTGACGACCGATCGCATCATGCGCACCTTCAACCCGCCCATCGCCAGCGCGAATAGGGTCTTGTTGGGCAGCGGCTTCCAGCCCTGGCGCAACTGCCCAAGCAGCGCGTCGCCATGCAATGCCTCGCCGTGGTGCGGGGTGGAGGTCAATGGCCACCTCCGCTACCGTTCTTTTTTCCGCTGCTGGCCTCGCCCGCGTCACCGATGCTGCCGATCTGAATATCCAGCTCGCTGCGCAGCTCGATTTTGTCGATTTTTCCGCCGCGAATGGTGACCACGCGATCGGAGACGTTGAGCATCTTGTGATCGTGCGTGGCTGAGATGATCGTCACCCCCCGCTCACGGCTGAGCTTGCTCAACCGGTCGATGATTTCCTCACCCGTGCGGGTGTCGAGATTCCCCGTCGGCTCATCCGCCAGGATGATCGCCGGATCATTGGCGAAAGACCGCGCGATCGCCACCCGCTGCTGCTGTCCGCCCGAAAGCTGGTCCGGGCGGTGGTCGAGACGATGGCCCAGCCCCACGGCTTCGAGCAGTTCCGCGGCTTTGGCGCTGGCATCAGAGACCGACATGCCGCCCAGCAGCATCGGCAGCGCAACATTCTGCTGCGCCGTCATGACCGGGATGATGTTGTAACTCTGGAAGATGTAACCGATGCAGCGATTCCGCAGCCGCGCCTGTTCGACGCGAGAGAGCATCGCAATGGTGACGCCCTGTACAGTAACGCTGCCGGTGGTCGGCGTGTCGAGTCCGCCGATCATGTTAAAGAGCGTGCTCTTGCCTGAGCCGGAAGGCCCCATGATCGAGAGGTATTCGCCGGCATAGATGTCCAGATCGACGCCGGCCAGCGCACGGACGACTTCACCGCCGACGCGATATTCGCGTGTCACGCCGCGCACCGCGACGATGACCCGTTTACCCTGACGATACTCGGCATGGGCCGCTGCCAATGGCGCGCCGCCGCCCGGTGGGGCGTCAGCGTGATTGGTCTGCGGGCCGGGTTGTCCTACCACCGAATCGACTCCGAGGGCGCCAAGGCAAGAATCGCCAATGATAACAGGAAGACGGATCGCGGAGGAACCGTCCGTTCGAGGGCTTCCGGATAAAGTCGCCCCGCTCCGATCCGCTCGGAGCTATCGCCGATTTTGACTGCATTCACGGCAACATCTCTCCGAAAAATCTCAACCAGTTGCCGTGGAAAATCTTTTTCACATCTGCCTTGCTGTAACCGCGCCGGGTCAGGATCGGCTCCAGCTTTTGCAAGCCTGCAATCGTCCCCAGATCGGCTGGCGACTGCTCCGTGCCAAACCCGCCGTCGAGATCGCTGCCGATCGAGGCGTGATCCACGCAGCCGGTGAGTTGGCAGATGTAATCAATATGGTCAGCCACATTCTCCAGTGTGACAGTCGGGTTGACCGCGGCGCTATGCTTCCAGCCTTTGATGAGCATCCAGCAGTCCATCACCACACCCAGCACCCCGCCCCGCTCGGCGATGGCTTTGATCTGCTCATCGCTGATTTGTCGGTCGCCGGGTACGAGGGAGCGACAATTGCCGTGGCTGACAAACACGCCTCGTCCGTACAAATCCAGAATCTGTGATAACGCTGTGTCTGCCGTGTGTACGAGGTCGATAATGATTCCGAGCTTGTCGAGTTTTTTCACCAGTTCCCGGCCGCGCTTGGTAAGCGGTCCATCGCCGCCGGTACCCATGGCGTACGCGCTCTGGCCGTAATGAGCCAGGCAAACGGTTCGCAAGCCCTGCTGCCACCAGTATTCCGCATCTTTGGGATCGAGAATCGGATCACCACCCTCCATGCTGAGGATGTAACCGATCGGCAGCCTGGCTCGTGCGGCGGGTGTGCGGGCTTTGACCCACTTTGCCCAGTGAGACTTGAGCGTTTTGCGGTCGCGGATCTGTTTGACCTGACCGCGCGATTCGAGGATCTGGTAATAAGCCGCCTGTCCACGCGCCGCTGCGCTGGCGATCTCCTGATTGGCGTAGTCGAGGTTTTCACGCAGCAGCGTCGGTTGACGCTTGCGCATCACCAGAGGCGAGACGTTGGCGTCCGAAAGATCATCGCCATAACCCGGCAAGGCCCGCGCGAGCACCGTCGCCAGACAGATGCCGATGTCACCTCGCCGCATTTCCGGCAGACTCACGGTGTTACGCGTGCGCGACTTGCCCGTCATGCCTTCCTCACGCTTACGCAGCGCATCAACGGAAGCGGTCTGGTCGCGGTCAAACGCCAGCGCATTCCATGAGAGGTCGAGATGGGCATCAATCAATGGGATCGTCATGGGGTATCGTTCTCGCGAGACAAGAAGATTTTTCGTACCGGTCGGATGAAGTTTTCCGTTCTCAGGCAAACCACGCATGCTCAAGTCGGAAAATCATCGCAACCGCCTGCCGAGAGAGCAATTACCACAAGTCGCGGACTAAGCCTTCCCTCAGCGGGATGCGGATCGTAACCAATGGACGGGAAAAGTGCTGTTCTCTGGTTCGACGGGGAAAACCACGACATTCAACCGGGCACAAGGACGTCTCGACTCACCCATCGAATTGCTGCGTGAAATGCTTAACGTCAGACTTCCGCTGTTTTGTTGCACAACGTCCCGAACAGCGTGAGAGCCGCGGCCCGTTCGATCCGCACCTCGACGATTGAGCCAACCAGCGAATCATCTCCCTCAAAGCAGACGATCAAATCGCCGTCGGTTCGTCCCGTAAGCTGGGTGGCAGGTTGTTCCCATCCGAGCAGAACGCTCGCGCCATGGCCGGCATCACGGGCCCGCTTTTCCTTCTCGCTTACCGACTCGACAAATACTCGAACAGTCTGGCCGACACATTCCCGGTGAACCTCCGCACTGATTTGACTCTGAATCGAGAGCAACTCGTTGTTTCGCAGCTTCTTGATCTCATCGGGGACATCATCATCGAAGCGATCAATGGCTGCGGTGCCGGGGCGAGGTGAATACTTGAAAATAAAGGCGTTCTTGAATCGACCAAAGCGCAGCAGTTCAGCCGTCGCCCGGTGGTCTTCCTCCGTCTCGGTGGGAAAGCCGCAGATGATGTCCGTCGCCAACTGAACATCGGGCAGGTAACGGCGAACCCGTTTGAGCAGTTCGCGGTACTCCGCAACGGTGTAGCCACGATTCATCAGTTTCAGGATGCGATCCGAGCCGGACTGTACGGGGAGATGGATGTAGCGGCAGATACGCGGCCGCTCCGCCATCACCTGGAGGATGTCATCACCAAAGTCACGAGGGAAATTGGTGACGAATCGCAGACGCTCAAGCGTCGGAATTTCGTCATGGATTCGCGCCAGGAGTCTGGCGAAAGAGGTCACGTCCGCTGCTCCGACCGTGGAGGCATGACCTCGGCCCGCACCCTGACTCACCACGCTGCCGATCTGCGGCTGTTGGACGCCGTTGACCACCACTGCCGCCGCGTGGTCGTAGTGGTAATGGTTCACCGTCTGACCGAGCAGCGTGATTTCAACGACGCCTGCGTCAACCAGCTTGCGACATTCTTCGATGATGTGGTCAGGCGGGCGGTGGACCTCCGCACCGCGCGTGTTGGGGACGACACAGTAGGTGCAGAACTTGTTGCATCCGCGCGTGATCCGCACGTAAGCGGAACCGTGAAACTCCTCCGGGCTGAACGACCGTGACAAGTCCAGCATTTCCAGTTGATCTTCCGCTGCAGCAAGCGTGGATGAGCGGCGGTGGGTATTCCCCTGGAGAGCCGATTGCGCCATGCGTACGCCGCCTCGCTTTTCCCAGTTGGTCTTCACCACGTTATCAATGAGCATCGGCACCTTATCAAGCTCACCGGGTCCGCAGAGCAGATCGACCTGGGGATGTTTGCGCACCATGTCAAGGCCGTCTCGTTCCGCCATGCAGCCGATGATGCCGAGGATGATTTCGGGGCGATCGCGTTTGAGCAGCCCCACTTCACCGATGCGGGAGTAAACCTTGTTCTCCGCCTGCTCGCGTACCGAGCAGGTGTTGTAGAGCACGACATCAGCAGCCTGCCAGTCGTCGATAAAGCGATAGCCCAGGGCCATGAGCTGACCGCGAACGAGCTGAGTATCCAGCACATTCATCTGACAGCCGAAGGTCTCCAGATAGACGCTCAGGCCGTCCGAAGCTGCGGGTTTTGCTGGTGTTTGGTTATCCATACAGTCATGGCCCGGACAGGCAGGAATTGTAGCCATCGGAGATTCATCGAGCACGGCAGCGTGTGCCGATAATTCCACCACGATGTTTGCCGCGCTTACCGACTGGTTTGACCGTCTGCTGGCCCCGGTGCCCGGGCTGCTGTTGATTTCCGCAGGCATGCTGATGGTCGGTGCTGCGGTACTCATGCCCTCGTGGCTTGAAACCCGCGAGCTGACCTGGAAGCGTGAGTTGATGAAGATGCAGTCGGAGAAACTCGAACAACAGGCAAACAACTATCGTGATTTCAATAAAGCACTGGCAACCGATGACCCCGTGCTGCTTGAACGGCTGGCGTTCTACCATCTACATCTGAAGCCCGTCGGCGCGACGCCGCTGGTATCACAGCCAAGGGCGACGAATGCCTCAATCCGTGGCCGCCAAACGACTGCGGTCCCGGTCTGGCAGGCGAAGATTCCGACGATCGAGCAGATGCTCCACCAGCCGCTGCCCCAGCCGGGAGTGAACACGCCTGTCTATCAGCCGATCAAGACTCGACTCGTGACGCTGACCACCGGCCCGATGCGCTTCGTCGTGATCCTGGCGGGGTTGGCGTGCCTGGGTGCCGGCCTGATCGCGCCCAATCCAAGAAAAGAAATCCACAAACGACACGCCCTGGAATTACCGAATTCCGACTTCGTGCCGGCTGTACTCGATGACGATGACTTTTCTCACGCGATGCCTTGAATCAACAAGCGACTCGCGCACTCTCCAACAACACGATTGCGACAGGTGACGATCCGACTTGCGGGAAAAGCGAGTCGGTAATGCAGCTTTATTCTTCTTTGGGCTGCGTCGCCGGAGCTGTGGTGGACTCGACTCGTCCGCCTTCCGCCCGCCAAAGCTCCACACCGCCGCGGAAAAGAAAGACGTTGATGTAGCCCATCGCCATCAGTTTCTTGGCCGCCGCAACCGCGACCGCATCACTGAAATCCGTGCCGTACACCACGATGTTGCGTGCCTTGGCCAACTCAGGATGTCCGGGGATCAAATCACGGATCGGGATATGCACCGCGTCGTGGATATGGCCGCGGGCGTAACGATCCTCAATTCTCGGATCGAGGAGATAGGTCGGTCCCTTTTTGCGGTTTTCCAGCAAATCACGGAGCGGTTTGTATTGAAGCTCCTTGACATCTTCATCGCTGACCTTGGGCATATCGGTGCAGCCGACCAGCAGTGCCAGCAACAAACCGCCGACAACCATTGACAAAGAAAGTCGGGAAGCGGATTTCGGGGCGGATGAGATTGATCGGCCTGGATGGGTGTTCATCAGCAACTCCTCACCGTCATGAATCAGACTCGGATGGGCAGAATGACAAATGGTATTCCGCGCAGGTAAAACTTTCGCTGAAGCGCGAACACCGTGTAGTTGTGCAAAAAGCGAATCAACCACGAATCATTGGGGAACACAAGCTGGCCGCCGAAAAACACACTCTGCGGAAACTTTTCGAGAATCTTCGGCGCCAGGTCAACGGCTTCCTGCACGATGTCCACGCCGAGGCTTGAGACCGCTTCGGCGTAGAAGCCGTTCTGCTGCATAAAGTCCACGTATCGCCGTCCGTCGTCGGCGACTTTTTCTTTCAGCGCTGCGATTTCCGCGGCCCCCTTGAACACGCCGGCATCAATCGCGCCGACCTGCACGAAAACAAAGTTCTTGAAGATTCCTGAAAACAGACGGACGATCGAGAAAAGCGTGTGCAGCCCGACACCGCTGAAACCGTTGACCAGAACGACCGCTGTTTTCCCGGATGGATCAAATGCCGGCGGGACGACCGGTTTGCCATCGCTGGACACCGGGGCAGGGGTTGATTCGGCGACGCGCACCAGGCCGTCAAGCCGCTTGAGCAGTGCTCCGGTCTTGCGGTAGTGGTGCCTGATTCCCATAACCACGATGACAAGCACGCTGGTGATGGCGAGCGTGATCCACGCGCCGGCTGCGAATTTGATCACAACGATGGAAATGAGGATCCCGGCGCAGAGCACCAGACCCACACCGTTGACGAGGAACTTGTGTTTCCAGTTGGAATCGCTGCGGCGCACCTGCCACCAGTGCCGGACCATGCCAGCCTGTGAGAGGGTGAAGGTAATAAAGACGTTGATCGAGTAGAGCACGACAAGGAACCGCACGACGCCCTGCGGGTCGAGCGAGTGCGCCAGAAACAGGACCAGCGCGCCGGCTGCACCCATGAAAAGCACGCCGTTCTGCGTCACAAACCGATCAGACAGCGTGGCGAACCGCTTGGGGAGCCACGAGTCGAGGGCCATATTCGCCGACACACGCGGCCCGTCCATGAATCCTGCCTGCGCTGCGATAAACAGCAGCATCGCTTCCGACAGCAGCGTCACAAAGACAAAGGTCCGGCTTGGACCGTATCCCCAGCCGGCACTCAACCGCTCGAAAAGCACCGCGTTTAGCGTCTTGCCCTCCACATGATGCTCATGCACCTCGTAGAGCAGATAGGCGATCATGAGACCCATGACGGTGACCGCCAGGGAGAAGGCCATGTACCGCATTGTGCGCTTGGCGGTCTGAACGCGAGGCTCCCGGAAAATCTGCAGACCGTTCGACACCGCCTCGATTCCCGTGAACGTACCGGCACCCATGCTGTATGCCTTGAGCACGATCTTGAGCAGCACGAAAACGCCGATGAAGCCCGCGCCATTATCACGCCACGCCTGCCCGACATCCGTTACCGCGTTTCGCGCCAGGTCATCGAAATGAAAAATGTGAGTGAATATCGCGTAGAGGATGACGAAGGCGTGGGTGATGACGAATACCAGGAAGATCGGCACCAGCGGCAGGACCGATTCCTTGACCCCGCGCACGTTCATCAGGGTCAGCAGACAGACTCCGACGAGAGCCGTCGGAAACTTGAACATCGAATAGCTTGGATCGAAAAAGCTGAACAGCGCATCCGCACCGCTGGCGATGGAGATCGTGATGGTCAGGATGTAGTCCACCAGCAGCGCGCAGCCCGACAGCGCGCCGAGGCTGGGGCTGAGGAGTTTGGTGGCGACGAGATAACCGCCGCCGCCGCTGGGGAAGAGTTCGATGATCTGGGAATAGCTTGTCGAGATGACAAAGATCGTCGCCACCGTACCCAAGCCGACAAAGAGTGCGAGGTAAGGGTGCGTGCTGACAGCCATGAACGCTTCTTCGGGGCCGTAGCACGAGGACGACAAACCGTCCGCCCCCAGCCCCACCCATGCGAAAAAAGCGATCAGCGACAGGTGATGGAAAAGCGACTGATCTTCCGGGTTTTTAGCCCTGCCGATCAGGATACGCTTGAGGCGTTGAAAAATCGTTGGATTGGATTCTTGGGGATCCATGAGTGAATTGCAGACCGGTCAGGCTCCCTCTCCCGCACACAGACGAGAAGTGGGCAAGCGGCGCGCCATTTCCATCGTCAGGATCAACGAGGGAAACTCACACCACACCGCTCCATGCGACCACGGAGTGACAAGCAAATCGGGCTGCCGGGTTTTCAATGCCCCGCCCCCACAACCGCGAGCGACACATAGCGTTCTTTTTTAACTCGCTTTTCAAAGTCACCCCAGAATTTATTGAGGATCGTGCGTACCGCCCAGTTCGCCCCGTCCGCCAGACCGCAGATCGTCGTGCCCGGCATCGCACCCATCGAGCCGGCGATCTCCAACAGCAGATCGAGGTCTTTGGTGGTGCCGTCGCCCTGCTCGATGCGGGTGAGCATCTTGAACATCCAGTTGGTCCCTTCGCGGCAGGGCGTGCATTGACCGCAAGACTCGTGCGCGAAGAATCGCGAGATGTTCCGCGCGACAGCCACCATGTCGGTGTCCTCATCCATCACGATGACGCCCGCAGTCCCCAGCCCCAGACATGCGTATTTCTTACCGATGTCGAAATCGAGTTCAGCGTGATACTGATCGGTGCTGAGCACACCCATGGAAATACCTCCGGGGATGGCAGCCTTGAACTTCTTGCCGCCCCGCATCCCTCCGCCGTATTTCTCGATCAGCTCAGACATTTTCAGGCCGAGGTTTTCCTCATAGACGCCGGGCGTATTCACGTGACCTGAGATTCCGAAAAGTTTCGGACCAAACGATGCGGGCACCGTGACCGGGACGCCTTCAGCGCGGCCTTTACCCATGGTTTTGAACCAGTCCGCGCCTTTGTCGAGGATCGGTCCGACCATCGCAAGCGTTTCGACGTTGTTGATGATCGTCGGCCGGCCGAACGCCCCCGCCACCGCGGGAAACGGCGGCTTGATGCGAGGCCAGCCGCGCTTGCCCTCCAGCGACTCAAGCAGGCCCGTTTCCTCACCGCAGATATACGCTCCCGCACCGCGATGCACAAAGCATTCGGGGTCACTGCCATTGATCTGCTTGAGCACGGAACCCGCTCCGAAGATGCGATTCGCGTAGGCTTCGCGGACAGCGTTTTCGAGAACACGCGCCTGATGGTGATATTCGCCGCGAATGTAGATGTAAGCCGTGTCGAGTCTGCATGCGTGCATGCAGATGGCGATGCCTTCGAGAACCTGATGCGGATCGAAGTCGAGCAGCAACCGATCCTTGAACGTGCCAGGCTCGGACTCATCCGCATTGACGGTCAGGAACCGCCGTTTGCCGTCTTCCGGGGGAAGAAAGCTCCACTTGAGACCCGCGGGGAAGCCCGCGCCGCCGCGCCCGCGCAACTCGCTGCCCTTGACGATGTCGATGACAGCCTTGGGTTCCATCGCCAGGGCTTTATGCAACCCGGCATACCCGCCCGTGTTGACGAACTGCTCATACGAAACCGTCCGACGGTCACGGATATTTCCCGCCGGTGGCGTGGGGATGCGTTTAAGTAGGACTGGTTCGGCAAGGGGCATGGTCAGTTTTCCGATCTTCCGAGTTTCCAACGTCGCGGCAAGTCGATCATGGATCATCCGTGGTCCGCGACTTGCGAACTTCAACTTCCTCGATCACGGTTCGACGCAGCGTTGTAGTCTCGTCAAGCTTTTTTTCTTCCACGGTTTTTTTGACCGTCGTCTGCGTATCGCGGGGCCCTTCCGGATGCCGAATGTTGTGCAGCATCAGCCCCATATTGCGGCAAAATTGTTCGAACCACGTCATACACGCGGCCCTCAAAGTCCCGCACCTCATGCGGAACTCTGCCTGTTACGTCAATGAATCCAGTATCCGCTCGAAGTTCTCCGCGGTGATGTTCTCATGCAGACGGTCATTGATCAGACCGCAGGGTGCCGTACCGCACGAGCCGAGACACTCGGCGTGCATCAGCGTGAAACGACCGTCCTCAGTCGTCTCGCCAGCGTGGATTCCCAGCTTCCGCTCAATCTTCTCCATCAACTCATTGTGCCCCATCAGTTCGCACGAGATCGACTGGCAGAGCATGATGAGGTACTTGCCCTTGGGCCGGAGAAAAAACATTTCATAGAACGTAGCGGTGTCCAGCACTTCCGAGGCCTGCAAACCGAGAAAGGCCGCGACCTCCTCGATCGCCTGGTACGGCAGCCAGTTGTGTTGATCCTGCACAGCGTGCAGGACAGGCAGCGTCGCCGCCCGCCTGGTCGGGTAACGCGGGAGCAGTTCCGCTTCGAGTTTCTGCTTAAGGGCATCATCGAGGTAAGGCGTTTCCCGCCGCTCGATGGTCATGCCTCCGGAGTTTTTAACGATCCAAGCCATGAGTTACTGCGCTCCACTGTCGTCTTCACGTTTTTCGCTGCGTGCGGCCCATTGTCACGGACCCGTTCGACGAATCCGCATCGCGGCTGAAATTGGCAAACGGACAGACAGCCTTTCCTTTTAACGGTCGAGTTCCGCAGCGATGACATTCAGACTACCCAGCACTGCGACGACGTCCGCCAGCAGGTGCCCTTCCATCAGTTTGGGGAACACTGCGTAATTGATAAACGATGGCGGTCGAGTCCGCGCCCGCCACGCCCGGGGCTTACCGTCTCCGACGATGAAGTAACCCAGTTCGCCGTTGGCGGTCTCCTGCGCGGCATAGACCTCAGCGATAGGTGCCTCCCAGCCGCGATTCCACATCACGATCTCAAAGTGCTGGATCAATCCCTCGATCGAGCCGTACACCTGCGTCTTCTCGGGCAGGGAGAGCTTGGCGTCAGGAACGACATCAGCCGTTCCGGGCGGGATGCGGTCGATGAGTTGCTCGATGATCGCGATTGACTGCCGGATTTCTTCCAGGCGGACGTTGTACCGGGCGTACACATCGCCGGTGGTCATGATCGGCACCTTGAACTTCACCGCCTCGGCCCCCTGACCGTCCCAGTTGTCGGCATAGCAGAGGTAAGGCTCATCCTTGCGCACGTCGCGGCGCACACCGCTGGCGCGGGCGACCGGACCTGAAAGGGACCAAGCAATCGCATCCTGCTCGCTGATCACCCCGATGCCTTCCGTGCGGTCACGGAAAATGCGATTGCGATTGAGGAGCACCTCGATATCGGCGACGGCGGGCGGTGCCTGCTCACGGATGAACTTCTTGACCATCCGCTTGAAAACTTCGTCATCCGGCAGGTCGCGCATCAAGCCACCGACTCTGGTGTAGTCGGGATGGAACCGCTGACCGGAAATGTATTCGACGATGTCGTAGATGCGTTCGCGTTCGTTAAATCCGTAGAGGAACGCAGTGAACGCGCCCAGATCGAGTGCTGCGGCACCGACGCAGAGCAGGTGGTTCTGAATCCGGCCAAGCTCCGCGAGGATGGTGCGGATCACCTTGCATCGAGGGGTGATATCCACGCCGAAAAGTTTTTCCACTGCGCCGTGCCAGGCGATGTCATTGGCGATCGGCGAGATGTAGTCCATCCGGCTGACGATGGTGACGTATTGGTTGTAGTCGAGATGTTCACCGAGCTTTTCGAAGCCTGAATGCAGATAGCCGATGTGGGGGACAGCCCGGACGATGCGTTCGCCGTCCAGTTCCAAGACGATGCGCAGCGTCGTGTGCGTTGCCGGGTGCTGCGGGCCGAAGTTCAGCGTCCAGCGATCCCCCGCGGCACGGGCGGCGGCGTCGGCGTCGAGATACGGCGTGGTCTCGATGTCCACATCCAGCGGCTTGAGGTCGTAAGGCATGAGCAGATCCCGCGCGGGGCATCGCCCCCTGAGGTAAGCGCGGCATTGTAATGAAGCCTATGCGACGGTGCCAACGCATCACCATCGAAATTTCCATCGCAAACATTTTCCAACCGTTTCACCGCCCTATTCCTCTCGCAAATCACGACTACAAACACAACAGCTAAACTTTCCGCATGTCTGCTGCGTTCACTGATGATCTCGCGCCGCGTGCTCAGGCGATCCACCGTCTCGGAGCATCGCTGGGTTTTGCGATGATCGGCATCGCACCGGCCCGGAGCAGCCCCCATCAGGAATATCTGCGTCAATGGCTTGCGGAAGGTAAGCACGGCGAAATGAGCTACCTCGCTGCGGATGTCGAGAAGCGCGTCGATCCCGCAGTGCTGGTCCCCGGCGCAAAGTCGATCATCTGCGTCGCAGATCTTTACTCACCAACCGATGCGGGACGCGGTTCAGGGGACCAGACGACGCATAGTTCCCGCCATGAAAGCGATCCGGTGATGGCACCCCTTGGCCGCATCGCCCGTTATGCGCATGGCGATGATTACCACCGGGTAATGAAAAAACGCCTGCACGAACTGGCGGACGCACTGCGAGCACGCTGGCCGGATCATACGTTTCGAACCGCCGTGGATACCGCGCCGACGCTGGATCGTGAGCACGCCCACCGCGCGGGACTTGGCTGGATCGGCAAACACACGCTGCTCATCCACCCACGGCTCGGCTCGTTTTTTTTTCTCGGCGAGATCATCACGACGCTGCCGCTCCAGCCGTCTGATGCGCCGCCGAAAATCGTGGCGGATCACTGCGGCACCTGCACGCGCTGCATCGACGCCTGCCCGACCGGATGCATCACACCGTATAGCGTGGACGGCTCGCGCTGCGTGAGCTACCTGACTCTCGAACACCGTGGAATGATCGCGGCTGACCTGCAAGCAGCAATGGGTGACTGGATCGCAGGATGCGACATTTGCCAGGAAGTGTGTCCGTTCAATCAAGCGGAAACGAACACTGCACACGACCGTACTTCGGGGATGAATGCCCAGATTGATCCTCTCGCGCAGCAGGCCCCTCATCCTGCGTACAAACCTCGTCGAGTTTCGCTGCCGCTCCTGGATGTGTTGAACTGGTCAAGTGAGGATCGACAGCGGGCGTTTGAGCGGTCCGCACTCAAGCGGCTGAAACTCGCCCAGCTCAAACGCAATGCCTTAATCGCAGCAGGGAATCATCTCCTGAAGGGGGATGATGCTCTCTTACGGTCAAAAATCACAGCTATCGCCAATGATGAGAGCGAGTCAGACCTGCTGCGCCGCACCGCGACCCAAACGCTGGAGCGCATTCCGCGATATTAGCGCTGCTGTACCGTCTCGATTTTGATGCGGCTGGGAGCGACTGGCACTATCATGCCGACCACGCGCACCGTAAATCCGTTAGAATCCCGGCTTCATTGAGGATGCCTATGACTCCAGCCCAGATCATCGACAAGCTCACCGCTTCGCTCGGTTCAGCCATCACCAAATCCTTCCCGGAGGATAAGCACCCGCGCGTGCATGTGAACGCCGATGCGTGGCGACAGCTCGCCGAGCTGCTCAAACGCGACCCTGAGCTGAGCTTTGACTTTCTCGCGTGCATTTCAGCGGTGGACTACGTGGCGGACAACCAGTTTTGCTGCGTGTACGACCTCTACTCCATGACGCACAAGCACTGGTTCGCGGTGAAGGTGTACGTGGATCGCAATGTCGCGGTGATTCCGTCGGTGATGGACCTCTGGCCTGCCGCGGATTGGCATGAGCGCGAAGCCTACGACATGATGGGCATCACCTTCCCCGGCCACACCGATCTGCGTCGCATTCTCCTGCCTGAGGACTGGGAGGGGTATCCGCTCCGCAAGGACTACGTTTTCCCACGCGAGTACCACGGCATCCCGGGCACTTATGAGCTCGACTGGCAGCAGCAGCCGGACTACCCGGTGTAACACGCAGCGCTTGCCCGCCTGCTCGACGACCGCACGGCCAGCGACGCATCACCAGACAACCATCGCTGTTGATGATGCAACGCCTTCAAGGCGAGGTTATTCTCTGGGATTCGATTTACTCCTCTGCAAACTACATTGAGGACAGCGATGCCTTTTACCTACGAACCGACATTCCAGCTCGTACACGACGACACGCCTTACCGCCGGCTCAGCGGCGAAGGCGTCGCGGAAATCAACGTCAACGGCAAAAAGTTGCTGCAAGTTGCGCCTGAAGCGTTGCGCGTGCTGGCAAAGCAGGCGTTCATCGACATGGCTTTCTTTTTCCGTCCGGGACATCTCCAGCAGTTGCATGACGAACTGGCTGATCCAGAGGCTTCGGACAATGATCGCTTCGTCATCTACACGCAGATCCAGAACGCGATCATTTCCGCCGCCGGTCAACTGCCTTCGTGTCAGGACACGGGTACCGCGATCATCATGGGTAAAAAAGGCCGGGCGGTGCTGACTGATTTCGATGACGCCAATGCTTTGTCGGAAGGCGTCTATGACACCTACCAGCAAAAATATCTGCGCTATTCACAGCTTGCGCCGCTGGAGATGTTCAAGGAAAAAAACACCGCGACCAATCTTCCCGCGCAGATCGACATACTTGCCGACACCTCCGAAGACCACGCTGACGAATATCACTTCCTGTTCATGGCCAAGGGCGGCGGCTCAGCCAACAAGAGCTATCTCTATCAACAGACCCCGGCGGTACTCAACGAAGCTGATCTGACCGCGTTCCTCAAGACCAAGCTCAAAGATCTCGGCACGGCTGCGTGTCCGCCCTATCACCTGGCACTGGTCATCGGCGGAACCAGTGCCGAAACCAATCTCAAAACGGTGAAGCTCGCTTCCGCGCGATACCTCGACACGTTGCCCACGTCCGGTTCGGCCGGCGGACGGGCATTCCGCGATCGTGAGTGGGAAGAACGACTGCTCAAAATCGCACAGGAATCGCGCATCGGCGCACAATTCGGCGGAAAGTATTTCGCCCACGATGCACGAGTCATCCGCCTGCCCCGACATGCGGCGAGTTGTCCCATCGGCCTGGGGGTCTCATGCTCGGCTGACCGTCAGATCAAAGGCAAGATCACCCGCGACGGTGTGTTCATCGAACAGCTTGAGGTCAACCCGGCCAAATATCTTCCCGCTCATGCCCCGGAAGCTGCGCCGCCCGTGAAGATCGACCTGAATATCGGCATGGACAAGGTTCGGAAGATTCTCAGTCAGTTCCCCATCAAGACGCGCCTGAGCCTGACGGGGACAATGATCGTCGCCCGCGATGCAGCACACGCGAGAGTGAAGCAGATGCTCGACGCCGGCCAGCCAATGCCGTCGTATTTCAAGGATCATCCCGTCTATTACGCCGGTCCCGCCAAGACACCGGAAGGCATGCCGACCGGATCATTCGGGCCGACCACCGCGGGGCGCATGGACAGCTTTGTTGATCTGTTCCAGAGCCACGGCGGCAGTATGGTCATGCTCGCCAAAGGCAATCGCTCCAAGGCGGTCACCCAAGCGTGCAAAAAACATGGAGGGTTTTACCTCGGCTCGATCGGCGGGCCGGCTGCGATCCTCGCGCAGACAAACATCAAAAAGGTCGAACTGATCGACTTTGAAGAGCTGGGCATGGAAGCAATCCGAAAAATTGAAGTCGTGGACTTCCCCGCGTTCATCATCGTGGACGACAAGGGCAACGACTTCTTTGCGGAACTGATGTGACGGGCGATGCAGGATTCGGTTCAGAATTGCAGAATGATGCTGCGGCCGATCTGCGGCATCCCGTTCTTTACAGTTTCCTGATTTCACCTGCACCGGGTTTGCGCAGCAGTACGCGGTCGCCCTCGTTCAATCCGTTCGTCACTTCCGCGAAAACCTCGCTCGCCCGGCCGACCTTGACCGGCTGCTTCCGCACGCCGAGGCCGTCGGGGAGATAGCAGAACCGCTCCGATCCTTCGGAGAAAATCGCCTGCACCGGCACCGTGATGGCGTTTTCGACTTTACCAAGTTTTATCTGCCCTGAAGCACGCATCGCAGGCTTGAGTGTTTCGATGTTCGGCGGCAAATCCACACGCACCACGTATTCACGCAGGTCGGGGTTCATAAATCCGCCATCGTCCGCCGTCACGTTGATCTGGCTTACTACGCCGTTGAGCGGCTTGGGGCCCAGAGCGTCGATGGTCACGCTGACGGGTTGATCGAGTTTTACTTTACCGATGAGGGCTTCATTGACTTTGAGCGCAGCGACCATCTGTCGCGTATCGGGAAGAATCAGGATCGCCTCGCCTGTACGAACCTGCCGCCCCTGCGACATCGGCGACTGACGACGCCAAGCCGGCCCGATCGAGGTCGTATAAACCACCAGGCCGTCTTCGGGAGCCTTGATGACCGTTTTGGTGAGTTGGTCACGCCATTTCGCAAGGCGATCCTCGCGAATCTTGTAACTGCGGCTCTTGCTCTGTAAATCGGCGCGCAGCCGTTCCAAATCGCTGTCAGCTTTTCGCTTGGTTCGCTCCAACTCCGCGCGGGCCTGCTCCACATCAGAGGTGAACTGCTTTTCCTCTTTCGGACGGGTAAAGGAATCATAAACCTGTACGTTTAATTCCGCAGTGGCCAGATCGCTTTCTGCTTCGAGCAGCTTGGTGCGGTCATCGTCGCGCTCGTTTTTGCTGATGAAGTTTTCCGTGAACAACTGTTCTGACAGTGCCAGGTCATCTTTGGCGCGGTCGAGCGCGCGTTTGGCTTTTTCCAGGGCCAGCGTCAGATCGCGCTGCTGCTGCGGGTCGCTGCCCTTCTGCCATTTGGCGAAATCCAGCTCCGCCAGTGTCAACTTCAACTGTGCCGCTTTGATGTCACTGGCTGATTCATTTTCCTGGATCGCCAGTGCCTGCTCCGCGGCGACATTTTCCGCGGACGCCTTTTCCACACTCAGGAGTTCTTCCTCGATTTTCGTCTTGATCTCATCATCCGCGAACTTCACAAGCGTATCACCCGCTTTGACGCGCGTGCCTTCAGGGATGATGTCTTCGATGGTGGCCGTGCCGTCGATCTCGGATTTAACATCCACCTTCTTTTTGGCTTCGAGTTCACCGGCGGCGATCACGGTCAAATCAAAACTACGACGGGTCACTTCAAACCACGTCGGGCTGCCGCTTAGTAGAGGTGTCGCATTCGGAGCATCGGCGGATCGGGTAATTCCCATCACCAACGCCAGACCGATTACCAAGGCACCGGCTGCGAGGGCAACCCACAGCAGACGGGGTTTTCGGCGGGTAGAAACATCCATCGAGTTACGATCAATCGCAGTCATGACAAACCAAATCTTTCTATTTTCATTTTAGTCGGCACAACGACTCAATCGGGCGGATATTACGCAAACGCTTTACTTCTCTCATAGCGGCTGGACGGCCGCATTCGTAGGCAAAAACCGAATTATTTGAGCGATAAACGGATCAACCTCACCCGATCCGCTGGATGGCATCCCCTTTTCAAGGATCGATCTGTGGCACACCCGGATCAATCGCCTGTGGGTTGTCTGATTGTTGTTCCTGCACCGCAGTGGCTGTCACCACCAGTTTGCCCGGCGGCTGCCAATGTCCATCCGAGGTGATGCGCATCTGCCCGGTATCGAGCAGGTAATTGAGGATGCTCACACGCAAATCACGCAATGCCTGGTCGCGTCGATTACGCGCCTGAAGCAGGCGATCCTGGGCTTCGATGAAGTCACGCGGCCCCAGTGTCGCCAGCCGCAGCAGCACACCGCGCAATCGTCGGTCGGCCACCTCGATGTTCCGGCTCTGAAGCTCCAGCGACAGTCGCGCCTGTTCGATGGCACGAATACTCTGCCGCACATCGAGCACTACACGGTTGCTCTCAAGTGTGAAGGTCCGTGCAGCACGTTCATAATCCACCGTCGCCTGACGAACCTGGAGTTCTTCGATCCGTCGGTCCAGCGGCAGGCCGACTTCCACCCCTGCCGCGTAGGTGCTCGCGCCCGCGTCGATTTTCAGATTGGGACGACGCTTGAGCGGATCGGTGTTGCCCCGGAGATCGGCAAAAAGGTTGACATCAGGCAGCACCGTGTTTTTCGCCACATCGATGCGCCGCCGTGCGTCGTCCACACGATCGCTGAGCGTTTGCAGATCAAGCCGGTACTTGGTCGCGGATGCCACCGCCTCCTCCGGATCAATCGCCGGCTCCGGCAGCACAACTTCGGAAGGCTCAATGATCAGCGGTTGATCGGTGGGGATTCCCAGCAGGAGTTTGAAGGCATCGACCTGGGATGTGTACTGGTCGCGGACGATGATGAGATTGTTGCGGGCAAAGAGCGATTCCTGTTCGGCTCGCTGGACCTCAAAAACGGCAATCCGTCCGGCGCGGGCGAATGCCGCGGTGCGCCGCTCCAGCCAGTCAAAGTTTTCGAGCTGGCGGCGGACGTTCTGAATCTCGCTCTGCTTGCGGAGCAGATCGTAATACCGAGTCGAAATATCAACAAGGAACTCCCTGCGGAAATTCTCGAAGGCGCGACCGGCGTAAACGAGATTGCGCTCCGCCTGGATCAGGTCTTCCCGTGCCGCCTGACCTGCGCCGCGCAACAGCGGCAGATTCCCGGTCAGAAAAAGCTGCGCGGTCTGCGTGTCGTTGTTACTCGCCAGCCGTAACTGCTCGGTGAATGTCACGAGTGCACCGGCGGACACCGATCCGCCGTAAGGCAGTCGCTGCGTGACGCCGAAAGAGTTGATCAGATCCACTGCCTGTTCGTGGTCACCGCTCTCAGGCGTGCCGCGGGCCTGTGCAGTAATGGTGTCGAAAAAGCGCGGACCCCAGAGATGTCTTTCGATGAGAAGGTTGAGCGATGCGAGAAACAGCTCCTCCTTGCGATTGCGGTACTCCGGCGCGTTGGCGATGGCGTAAGACAGCGCACGCTCAAGATTGAGCGACATCGCATCCGCCGGCGCTTCGGTCGATGGCTGGGTTGCCGGCCGGGTGGACGGCCTGGTGGTGGCAGGTCTGGCGGGTAGGTCAGCGGCCAACGGATTGCGCGATTTGAGCTTTGTCCGGTATTGATCGTTGCCTCCCCGATCATCCACCACGCGATCCGGAATAGGTCGGCGGTCGTATGGTTGATCGGGACCGAGTGAGTATTCCCTCTCCTGACTCAGGAGTCGCTCGACCTCGCGGTCGATCGCGGTCTGCCGCGCGTTTTCACAGCTCGGAAGAATCAGGATGGCCGATGCAAGGAGCACAAATACGAAACGTCGCATTGAGTCATTCTAACGACGATCACAACAGGCGTTGAACTACCCGGCCCGGAGTGTGGAAATGGCAGATGCCCGCATCTCTCCGGCTCTGCACAGGCCTGCTCCCTTTTTGCGAAGCCCGCGTGGACATCCTATTTTCATGACCAAGAATCGTAAGACAACCCGGATTTTCTTTTCAATGGAGTACCCATGCCAACCGTAAGTTTTGACGGCCAGAGCTTTCAGGTTGACGGCAAGCGCATCTGGCTGGTCAGTGGAGCCATCCACTACACGCGCACTCCGCACGAGCTTTGGCGATCACGCATCCGCGCCGCGAAGCAGGCGGGACTCAACTGTATCGAGACCTACTGCTTCTGGAATGTCCATGAGCCAAAGCCCGGCGTATTTAATTTTGAGGGTGATGCAGACCTCCGCGCATTCGTAAAACTCATCGCTGAGGAAGGGATGTATTGCATTCTCCGACCGGGGCCCTACATCTGTGCGGAGTGGGACTTCGGCGGCCTGCCTGCGTGGCTGCACAAGGTCGAGGGGATCAAGCTGCGCGAAGCCAACGGCCCGTTTCTTGAAGCCTGCGCACGCTATCTCGGCGAAGTCTTTGAACAGGTCAAAGATCTTCAGCAATCATCAATGCCGGCCGGCCGTACCAGCGGCAGCGGCGGGCCGATCATCATGGTGCAGGCCGAAAATGAATGGCTTTGCCACAACCCCGCGCAGGCTGATAGTTACCTCCGCGAGATCGTGCGCTATCTGCGGGAAAGCGGCTGCGATGTGCCGATCAACGCCTGCAACAATCTGTGGCAGCGTGTGGAAGGCACGATCGACACCTGGAACGCGAATGAACATCTCGCGGCTGACCTGCGTCAACTGCGACTGATCCAGCCGACTGCGCCACGAATCGTGACGGAGTTCTGGCCGGGTTGGTTTGATGCCTGGGGCCGGGAACACCACACCCGATTCGATGCGCAATGGAATCTCTACCGGCTCGCTCAGATTCTCGCCAGCGGCGCGCAATACAACCTCTACATGTTCCACGGCGGGACGAACTTCGGCTTCTACGGTGGACGAAATCTCGGCGGCGACAGCCTGCCGGGTGGAGCGTACCTCACCGCCAGTTACGACTATGACGCCCCGCTGCGCGAAGCAGGCGGGCGAGGCGAAAAGTATTACGCAGCTAAACGTATCAGCACCTTTGCTTCCCACTTCGGTCATGTTTTTGCGAGTTTCAACGCTGAACACACTCATGCAGCGTTCGCCTTGACGGATGACGACCATTCGCTGAGTGTCGTCCATCAACAGGGTCCGCAGGGGCAGGTTGTGTTTCTGTTCAAGGGCAGGAACGAGACGCGACAAACCGTCGGAATGCTGCTGCCCAACGGCCTGACGCTGAACGTGCCTCTCGGACGTGATCGCGTGGCGTGGTTCGTTGTCGATGCGAATCTCGACGGCACATCACGCCTGACGCATACCAACCTCCGGCCGTGGGCGATCATCGAAAAGAAAATGCTCGTGCTTTTCGGGCCTGCCGGCGCGGAAGGTTTGATTTCCATCAATGAGTCTCCTCTTACGGTGAAGGTGCCTTCGGGTCACTCGCCGCTGGTTGAACGGCATGAAGACTGGACGGTCGTCGTTCTCAACGAAGAGCAGGTGGATGCCGCCTATCCGCTGCCGACCGGTCTGGTGGTCGGTGCTGCGGAGCTGGACGAAAAGAATCTTCCGTTACCGCGAGAAGGCTGGGCGTCGATGACGATGATCTCGCTGGCCGGCGACACTAAGCGGATCACACCGAAAGTCGAGAAGACCGCAGCAGCTCCGAAATTAGGCGAGTGGTCCTCCGCGTCGCTTCAACACCTGATCACCGGAGCCTCGGAAGATTTCAAACTCATCGACGGCCCCGCGAGCCTCGAATCACTGGGACAGAACTTTGGTTACGGCTGGTATCGACTTACCCGAAAGTCGGCGCAGGCGACCTCATCCGGACTCGCCCCGCACAGCGGTGACCGGCTGCATTTCTTCACTCACGGCAAACTCGATGGCGTCATCGGGGCCGGCCCCGGAGCTGAGTGGAACCCGACAAATATCAAACTCGACAAAACCACCGTAGTGCTGGCGGATAATCTCGGCAGGTACTGCTTCGGCTGGTTGCTTGGTGAAAAGAAGGGACTCTTTGGCGACATCTATGAAGTTCGCCCGATCCGCCTGGGTAAACCGCAGGTTGTTGCGTCAAGAACGCCTGATCTGTTCGCTCTGGGTGGTGTTTTCACCTTCGCCCGGCGCGGAGAGCAAAACCCTACCGATACGCTCACGTGGAAATTCAAGGCAGCGAAAAAGCCGCTGGTGCTCGATATCAACGGCCTGCCGATGCGGGTATTGGTGCTCGTCAATGACACTCCCGTGGCTGGATACGACAACGGCTGTTGCTCCGGGCGGCTGCGGCATGTGATCGCGCCTGAGGTTTTACGCAACGGACAGAACGAGCTGAAACTGGCTCTCTTTTCCAAATGGGAAAGCAAAGTCAACGTGCTGGATCACGTCACGCTCTACGATACCGCGACCAACCTCACTGATGAGGCAGAATGGGCTTTCACGCCGTGGGAGCCGCCTGCGGCGGATGACTTCGGCAAGGGGAAGAAAGGCGCATCCGGGCCGTGCTGGTATCGCACGGAGTTCCGCGTCAAGAGTGCTGTGACGCCCCTCTGGCTGGAGCCTGCGGGCTTGAGCAAGGGTCAGATATTTTTGAATGGACGAAACCTCGGACGATACTTCGTGGCCACTCAAGGAGGCCAATCCGTACCGCCTCAGGAGCGATACTATCTGCCCGAACCGTGGCTCAAAACGGACGGGGTGAATGAGTTGATGATTTTTGATGAGCACGGCCGATCACCGAGCCGTTGTCGGCTGGTGTATGACGCGATGGGGCCTTACGGAGAGTAGCCGTTGCTCCCTGACTCAGGGGAGCGATCACCGGCGAAGGAAAATATGTCCACCCAGGAACACCGCGAAAAAGCCAAAGGCCAGTCCGCTACCTGCGCAATCCTCACGATCAGCGACACACGGAACCAAGCAACCGACGAGGGCGGCAAGACGATCCGTGCTGCGCTCGAGGCATCGGGTCATGCGATCGGGGAATACGCCATCGTCAAAGACGAACCCTCTCAAATCGACACGCAACTCCGGGCATGGCTTGCCAGGACGGAAATCCATGCGATCCTCTGCACGGGTGGAACCGGCATCGCCAGACGAGATACGACCATCGAAGTGGTCGAACGACTGATCGACAAAAAACTGGACGGCTTCGGCGAGTTGTTTCGCATGCTCAGTTGGGAGCAGGTGGGCGCAGCGGCCATGCTCAGCCGGGCAATCGGCGGGCTGGCGGGTGAGACCTTGATCTTTGCGATGCCCGGATCGACCAAAGCTGTGCGGCTCGCCATGGAAAAGCTCATCGCCCCCGAACTGTCACACCTGGTCTGGGAACGCAAGCGGTAAGAGCTGCCTAAACCGCCGCTCGTGACAGCGATGGGTTGTAATTTCGCTCGCCTCATTCACAGCTTCGGGAGAGAAAAGAAAGTCTCCGCTACAATGCGATGTCTATGAATGAATCAGTCAAGCCAACCAAAACTCTCGAAACCGTCGAGCCTATCGGCAAACGGGTACTCCTGCGCAAAGATGAGGATAAAAAGCAGACAAAGTCCGGCATCCACCTGCCTGACAAGATCGAGATTCCCACGCTGACGGGCAGGATCGTCGCAGTGTCAGCCGAGATTTCACAGGACTCAAACTATCCCGTCGCCCAATACGACCGTGTGCTCTTTTCGCCCAAAGATGCCATCCCCGTCGATTTCGAGGGTGACAACCGCTTGTTCGTCGTTCCCATCGAAAACATCGTGGCTGTGTTCCGAAAGCAGAAGTAACCCATTGAATTGATTGGGGACGGTAAACACTTCGCGCTTGCAGAAGTTTTGCTGATCGCCGATACGAGATGATGCCTGCGTGCTCGATAGTCCTTAGAATCTCGCCGTGAAATCGCTTTCCATTGAACCCATCACCCGGTTTCGCGCTACGGTTCGGCCGCCGGGATCAAAGAGTCTGACCAACCGTGTGCTGCTGCTGGCTGCGCTGGCGGAAGGGGAATCGATTTTGCGCGGGCCGTTGTTGGCGGATGACTCCCGCCGCATGCTTGATGCGTTGGAGCGGCTTGGTTTTGCCCCGCAGCATGTCGAGGAGGAAGACCGCATCGTCATTCGTGGCCGAGGCGGTTCCATTCCCGCCCGAACCGCGGAATTAAACCTCGGTAACGCAGGCACAGCGTATCGCTTCCTCACCGCCGCTTGTTGTCTGGGGACCAGCCGTGACGCCACCCGACGGGAAGGTCAATACATTCTCGACGGCATCGAACGCATGAGACAGCGACCAATCGGTCAACTCGTAGATCCGCTGCGCAGCATCGGCGGCGACGTGGAATATCTCGGACAGTCCGGCTTTCCTCCGCTGCGTGTCAAAGGCTCAGCCCTGCGCAATGCGGACCTGCTCATGGCTCCGACGCTTTCGAGCCAGTACCTCTCGGCTCTCCTCCAGATTGGTCCGTATTGTGAAAACGGCCTGACGCTGCGTTTCAACGGCCCCGTGACCAGTCGGCCTTACGTAGAGATGACGCTGGCAACCATGGAGCGATTCGGCGGACAAGTCGAAGTCGATCCGAACTTCACTCGCATCCATGTCAAGCCAGGAACCTATCGCGGTACGGAGTACGACATCGAGCCTGATGCGTCGAATGCCAGCTATTTCCTCGCCGCAGCCGCCGTGATTCCCGGCAGTCGATGCACGATCGAAGGACTGGGCAAGGGAAGCGTGCAGGGTGATGTAGGGTTTGCCGACGTTCTTCAGCAGATGGGTGCGGGGATGTTGTACGGCCGAGATTTCATTACCGTCATCGGCCCGCCGGAAGGCGAGGCTCTGCGCGGTATCGACATTGATCTCAACCACATGCCTGACATGGCGCAGACACTCGCGGCGGTGGCACTGTTTGCTCGTGGTCCGACGACAATCCGAAATATCGGCAATCTCCGCGTCAAGGAAACCGACCGGCTCGCAGCTTTGCAAAATGAGCTGACCAAACTCGGTGCCTCGGTGGATGTCGAAGGAGATGATCTCTATATCGAGCCTCCCGACGGCCCGTTGAAGCCGGGGGCGATCGACACCTATAACGATCACCGCATGGCTATGAGTTTCGCCGTCGTCGGCTTGCGGTCACGCGGCGTCGTCATCAATGATCCCGCCTGCGTCGAGAAGACGTTCCCGGAGTTTTTCGAGTATCTTGACCTCTTGCGCAAACACCCCGCATGAGTTTCGGGGAGTTGTCAGCAACCGATGTCTGAAGGAAATGTCATTCCTTGTCGGACATCGTTGATCGTTGATCCGTGGCTGGCAATCAGAGCATGAACACGCACCCAACCACTCCCCTATCCGTGTACGGGGAGACGAATCGGCAACCCCTATTAACCTGACTCTCCCGCATGCGTGACCCCTTCTGGAAAAGCACCAAAGTTCTGCTGGGGTACAAGCCGCAGCTAGGCGTGGCACTGGGCGGCGCGTTGCTGTCGGCGGCGTGTTTCGGCGCGGGGCTAGGCATGGTGCTGCCGATGGTTTACTTTTTCCTCGGCGAGGGTTATTCCCTTCCGAGACTCCTCGAAAAATACGCCAACAAGCCCAACGCCATCGGCCCGTTGCGTGACGCGGCACTTGTACTGGCGCAAATCGTCCCCGACGACCGCTTCCAGGGGTTTCTGATCGTTCTCATGATCATTGGTTTGCTCACCGTGATCGGCAGTATCGGGCGATATATCCACGAGTTCAGCATCGTCACCATCGTCGGCCGCGTGTCGCTGGTATGGCGCGGCCGCATGTTCCGTCGGCTCATCCACAGCCCGACCACGGAAGTGCTCCGCACGGGGACTGCGGACCACATTTCACGGATCAACAACGACGTTTACATCCTCAGTGCGGGCTATCTCGCGCTGCTGGACAAAACGGCATCGGCGATCCTCAACGGCTTTTTCGCGATCCTCGTGGCGCTGATCCTCAACTGGCAGTTGACTCTGGTGGGGTTGGTGGTAGCTCCTCCTATCGGCATCCTGATGCGCAAGCTGGGCAAGCGCATCCGCCGTGCTTCTAAGCGGGCGATGCTCCAGCGTGCCCACATGGTCCGCGCGGTGAAGGAGGCTTTAGGCGGGCTGATGGTGGTGAAGGTGCATAGTGCGGAGGGCTATGAACGACGCAGGTTTCGCCAGGTGAATCGCGCGCTGTACAACGAGGAAATCAGGATGCGTCAGGCAAAGGCTCTCGCCGGCCCGGCTGTGGATACGCTCTCGATCATCGGCATGATTCTCGCGGCCAGCGTCGCAGCGTGGGTTGTTTTCCGGCATAACTTCGAACCGCAGGTGCTCATCACCGTGCTGGCGTTACTCGCGGCCGGCGCAGGCAGCCTCAAACCGCTTGCGGGCCTCAACAATCAACTCAACGAATCGGCTGCAGCTGCTGAGCGCATTTTCAACGTGGTCAATCTCCCGGTCGAGCCTACCGGCGTTGATGCTGATAAATCTCTACCTCTGCTGCCCCGTCACCAGCAGAGCGTCGTTTTTGAAGACATCCACTTCCGTTATCCCGGTCAGACACGTGATGCACTCAACGGTGTGAGTCTGACCATCCCCTATGGCCGGATCGTCGCCATCGTCGGGGCCAACGGTTCAGGTAAAACGACGCTGCTGAATCTTCTGCCTCGTCTCTTTGAACCCACCTCAGGGCGGATACTCATTGACGGCCAGGACATTGCCAAGACCGATCTCCGCAGCCTTCGTCAGCAGATGGCTCTGGTGACGCAGCAGACCGTGCTTTTCGAGGGCACGATCGCAGACAACATCGCCTATGGCCGCCGGTTTGAATCAAATGAGCGGATCATCTCCGCTGCTCGCACCGCTCATGCGGAGGAGTTCATTCTCAGCAAGCCGCAGGGATATCAGACCGTGCTGGGTGAAGACGGCAGCGGTTTGTCAGGCGGGCAACGACAGCGGCTAAGCATCGCCCGTGCTGCGCTGCGCGATCCGACCATTCTGATTCTCGACGAAGCCACCAGCCAGATCGACGCTGACTCAGAGGCCAAGATCAACCAGGCGATACGCAATCTGCATCGTGGACGAACTATTTTTATCATCGCCCACCGCCTCAGCACGGTCGTGGACGCGGACATGATTGTGGTCATGGCCGATGGCAAAGTTGTGGATCAGGGCCGCCACGCGGAACTCCTGCAACGATGCAGTACTTATCAGGTGATGATCCAGACGCAGTTACAACCCATCGCCACGGCGTAGATGCAGGATCGTTCACCCGCCCGGATCAGACGACCTATTGTGTACGAGTGCATGAACTCTGCCGCTATTGATGCTGACCGCACGAACTGACACGCTTTCCGGACAATCCCATGCTTCGTCGTCGCAACCCTGGCTTTACGCTCATTGAATTGCTCGTTGTCATCAGCATCATCGCGGTACTCATCGGCATCCTGCTCCCAGCGATGAGCGCAGCTAGAAAGACCGCACGGCTCACACTCTGCGGCGGCAGCCTGCATCAGTTGGGTATCGGTATCGCTGCTTACGCGGTGGACTACCGCTCGCTGATTCCGCGCGGCCCCGACTCGCTGAACAATGACTTCGGCGTGCCCTACCCGAACATGACCGACAGCCGGATCTGGATTCAACCGTCCAACTACGGCGCACACGGCACCCTTTTGCAGGGGTACCTGGAAGACAAACGAGCCATGTTCTGTCCGGGCGACGACACCATCGACCCCGTTCAGGAAATGGCCCGTATCGGCAGCCCCGTCAACCACGCCTACTCGTCCTATCTCTATCGGCAACTCGACGAAGGCGCGGGGCTGTCGGGCGGCGGTGCGCCGGGTCCGGGGAAAATTGATGATCTGGGCCGAAACTCCCTCGATAAGCCCGCTCGCGCGCTTGCGCTGGATTCCAATTCTCTGATCACCAGTTTTCCCGACGCCTACCGCACGAATCACGACGACAAGCAGGTCAACATCCTCTATCTCGATGGGCACTCCAGAACATACCGGAACCCCAACGACATCTTCACCATGCGAGAGTCCGACGCTGCGTCATTCCGGTTTGAGGAACGCTTAAACGAGATCATGCAGAACGCAGACCATGTGGAGCACGGCGACCTGTCGTCCGTGCCTGTGCCATAGGGGTTGAAACTGCTGCGCTCACAAGCGGGACGATCCCACGGTCATCGCTGATGACATCGCAGCTAAGCGGCACGTTAATACGTCAGGTGCATCTGTCCGCTGCGTGACGACGGCGAATCACCCGCAACCGTGAACCAGCGTGTTCGTCGTCGCTGCTCGGATAGCGTCACTCGCGCCGCGACCCGTTCATCCTGCGCGAACACCTGCTTCACAATCTCCGGGCAGTTGCATTGCTGACTGCGGTGCAGCAGCACGATATGTCGAGGTGTGACTCCTCGCGGACAACGGCGTACCAGTTCGCGGACCGCTTCATAGCACTGTTGATTGGATAGATGGCCGGCCTGTCCCATGATCCGACGTTTGAGAAATAACGGACGATTGCTGTGGAGCTGCATCGGAGGGTCGTAGTTACTCTCAATAGCCAGCAGATCCACACCCGTGAAGCGTTCCAGTAATTCACCGGGAACATGCCCAAGGTCCGTAGCGTAGCCCAGTGATCCCGATGATGAAGCGATATGGAAGCCGCTGGTGCCTTTGGTGTCGTGCGCCAGCCGGATCGGCGAGACGGCCAGACCGGGAATCGGCTCGAATGATTCGTCGCTGAAGGTCTCAAGAAGTCCAGCCTTGCGCATTTCATCGCTGCCGGGGATTTGTGCCCACTCCTCCGCGTGCCAGCGGTGCAGATAGACCTTGATCCGCCATCCGATGAGCGTTGGTATCCAGTTAGGTCGAAAGTGGTCACGGTCGAGATGCGTCAGACAGAGAGCGCGAACCGCATCCAGACTCACTTTCGCCTGAATGAGTCGGCGTGTGGTGGTCAGCGGCCCGAAGCCCGCATCGATGAGGATCAACTGATCCTCCATCCGCAAAACGGCACTGTTTCCACCCGACCCGCTGCCCAGAACGCAGAGAGACAAGCGCGTGTCGCGTGGCCGTGTCTGCGTCAACGACTTCGAGACAGAGCGCAAAACCACCTCCGGGAATGGTTCGGCCATGTCCTGCGTGAAAAGCCCAAGCTGTGATTCGGCGCCTGCCGACATCCTTGTCTCCAGCGCGCATGGCGATTTTCAGTTGCGGCGGCACTTGCTCATCCGGCGCGACGAACTCTATCCTACAACGAAACCGGGGACTTGCCTCGTGAAAGGAAGCGACATGCTGCGCATCACCATCTCATCCCTTCTGCTCATCGCCCTCTGCGGCCTGACCGCATGCGGAGGTAATGAAGGTTCCGCCCATGCCGAACCCGGTCGAGTGGCGGTGCTGAACATCCTCAAAGTATCTGACTCGATTGGTCGCGGAAAAATCATGCAGGCAGCGATGAACAGCGCCAATCAGGAAATTACCGCCAAGCTCCAGGCGATGGCACAGGAATTTGGCCGACAAATGGAGGCTGAACGTGCCAAAGTCAGCACTGCTGACGACATGCAGCGACTTCAACATCTGGATACACAACTTCAGCAGCGGCTTCAACAGGAAATGGCTAACGGCCGGAGCAGAATGGCCGCCCTGAGCCAGACCCTCACCGCACAGCTCCGCGCGGATGTTCGGCCCTTCGCCAAACGCATCGCGGAGGAACACGGCATGACCCTCGTCATGGAAGGGAATGAAGGCATGATGTACATCGCAGACGACTGCGAAATCACGGATGAAGTCATCAAAGCAATGCGGGAGGCGGGCTTTACCGAAAAAGGCAGCCCGGAATCGGCCGGGGGAACGGCCTCCATACCTAAGACACATCCAGCACCTGCAACGCACCCTACATCCACACCCTGACAGCCACGGTTGCCTTACTCGTCATCAACCGCACCGACGATACGGACGGTACGCGCGATTGTGAAAATCCGTCGTTGCTCACAGTGACACGCGCACCGCGTGATGGCTATGCCGATGACTCCCGTGGAGGCACGGGAGCCTTGTGATGAACCGACGAGCCGCCTGGGTCGTGCTGGTCATTGCGATGATGACTACTACTGTCGGATGTATTTCACGGCGTGAGCCGGACGTGGTGGTAACGCCGAGCTTTTCCTACCTGCAACCTGCGCCGGTGCCCGGCAGCACCATCGCGGTGGTGACCCAATCGCAACGATAAAGGCACGCTTTCCGTGAGTGCTTGCCGCTCCGCTCAGATTTCAGAGTGCCTCCGACCGAGACGTATTGCGTGAGTAAGCAGCTTCAGGTCGCGGAGCGCTTGTTGAGTTGCTCTTCCAATGCAGCGATACGCTTCTGAAGTTTGCGGAGTTCCTGCTGCATCTCCGGCAGGCGCATCGCGGCGAGTGCCTGACGTTTGGCCTCGCCGAGCTTGATCGCCGGCGACCCGCCGTATTCCTGTCCGCCCTCAAGATCCGTCATCACACCGGATTGAGCAGCGAGTTTGGTCATCGCGCCGATTTTGAGGTGTCCCGCGACGCCGACCTGCCCGCCCATCACGACATAATCGCCCGTTTGCGTGGAACCCGCGAGGCCGACTTGCGCGACGAACAGATTATGCCGTCCCACACTCGTGCCATGGCCGATGGCGACCAGGTCGCTGAACTTGGTGCCGCGACCGATCCGGGTCGATCCGACCGTCGCGCGATCGATCGTACATCCAGCCCCCATCTCCACGTCATCTTCGAGCACCACATTTCCCACCTGCGGGATCTTGTGATGAACGACTTCACCCCGTGCATCCTTGTGTGTCGCGTAGCCGAAGCCATCCTGTCCGATGACGCAGCCGGCATGCAGAGTGACACGGTTTCCCAGCTCGCACTTGTCGTAGATGGTGACGTTTGGATAAAGCACGGAGTCATCGCCGACAACCGCATCCTTGCCGATGTAGCAGTGAGGATAGATCACACAGCGATTACCGATGCGAGCGCGCGGGGCGATGTAAGCGAACGGCCTGATTGTGCAAAGCTCGCCGACCTGCGCCGTCGAGTCGATGTAAGCCTGCGGACTGATCCCCGGGGCGGGATGCTGTCGGTAGCCATGCAGAGCTACAACCGCCTGTCGAAAAGCAAAGTAGGGATCATCCGCCACGAGCAGCGTACGTTCACCGGCTTGATCGGCATCTGCGGCGGAGACGATGATCGCTCCGGCTTTGCTGGCACTGAGCAGCTTCACATATTTGCGATTTGAGAGAAAGCTCACCTCATCAGGTCCGGCGTCTTCCAGGCCGGCACAACTCCGGACGGAAAGAGAGCCATCACCTCGAACGGCGGCACCGATCTGCTTCGCAAGTTCTGTCAAGGTCGTCGGCATGAGTGTCGCGGATTCCTCAAAGCCGGGCGTGATCGTGCAGAGACGAGGTCCTGAAATCAAAACCGGCAGAACTCATCACGCTCCGTATTCTCTCTCTCCGCACACAGACAAGGGCGGGGTCAAAGCTCCACGTATTCCAGGCTCGCCTGTTCCTGCGGCTCAGCAACGGGATGGTGTACCTCGGTGGTAAAGACACCGCCCATCTCTTCACGGACTTTGGCTGCATCGTAAATCGTGCGAGATGCCAGACCGCACGCCGCCATCAGATCGAGCGCGATCTGCCCTTCGCTTCTGGCTAACTCGATCACAGGGATTGCCTGCTCGAAGCTCTGTAAACGATTCGTCGCATTTTCAAAGGTACCCGCCTTTTCCACCCACGTCGCGCCCGGCAGCAGCACATCCGGCTTTGCGGATAAATCGCTCGGCAGAGTGTCGATGAGGATGAGGGATTTCTTGGCAACCGCGGCGGTCAGTTCCTTGGTCGTCCAGGCACTGCCGTAGTTGCCGGTCACAATCACGCCGGCGGTCTTGGTCGCCTTGTCGCCGACCTTGGCGATGAACTCTTCAAACTTGAGGACCGACCCGCCTCCGGCAGCGGTGAGCAATTCCAATGCTCGACGGACACCACGGCTGTTGGGACATTTCTCCGCGTAAACCGTGTAGCCGCCGGGGAATTTTTTGTCGGTGCCGCTGATGGGGATCGGCCCAATACCCAGAACCGCGTTGGGGTCCAATCCGCGCACCAGTTTGCCCAACAGGTAAGCCTCCTCGCAGGAAAGCATCGGGCTTACAAGTAGTGCCAGGGAACCGTTGCCCTTTTCCCTGACCACAGCCTTGAGCTTGTCGCGTGTCTCGTCGTAGGCGCGGCTCCAGTCGCACTCAACCTGCGAACCGTACTGCATGCGGGCCGGACTGCGCAGCCGATCCTCGCGGTGAACGAACTTCCAGCCGTAGCGGACTTCATCGCTGATCCACCACTTATTGACCGCCGGGTTGGTCCGCGGCTTGAAGCGGTACACCCGCCCTTCGTTGTGATCGATGCGGATGTTGTCGCCGCTGGCGGTGACTCCATCGATACTCGGTGTGCCGCTGAGGAACCACACCCGCTGCGCGAAGAGGAAGTCCTTGTCGAGCAAAGCTCCTACCGGGCAGAGGTCAACCACGTTGACCGATAGTTCGTTAGCCAGGGGCTTACCCGGAAAGACGTCGATCTGTTCCTTGCTGCCGCGTCCCATCACGCCAAGCTCGCTGGTGCCGCTGACTTCCTTGGTGAAGCGCACACAGCGTGAGCACATGATGCAGCGATCGGAATAGAGAACGACATTGGGGCCGATGTCTTTCTTGGGCTTCTTTTCCTTGGACTCGCTGAAGCGGGACTCGCTCCGACCGTACTTGTAGCTGTAATCCTGGAGATAGCACTCGCCTGCCTGATCGCACACGGGGCAGTCGATCGGATGGTTGATGAGCAGATATTCCATCACCGCCTTTTGATTGGCGATGGGCTTAGGTGAGTTGGTGTAAACCACCATGCCGTCCGCAGCGGGTGTCTGGCAGGTCGGATGGAGCTTCGGCGCACCAAACGGAGTCAGTTCCGGTTTGTTGTCGTTCTTCGGGTTCGGCTGGGCGATTTCCGCCAGGCAGATGCGGCAGGACGCCACGATCGAGAGGCCCGGATGGTAGCAATACGCAGGCAGGTCAAATCCCGCCTCCTGCGCGATCTGCATGATCATTTTGGGACGCTCGCCTTTGGCGGCCGGCTCAAAAGTAATTTCTTTTCCGTTGATCGTGATTTTGGCCATGAGAATATATCCGAGGCGCAACGCGGCGCAGCTCCAAGAGGAGAAACTTTAGCATATTTTGAAAACCAGTCGCGAGTGGATGACCTCCTCTCATCAACTCACTCACTCCCGGCGGGTATCAATGGGCCTTCACAGCAGACGGCAACATCATCTGGATTATTCTCAGACACGTTGAGACTCGAAACTCCGCACCGCAACCGGCTGGCCGGTCGCAACGGATTCCTCCGCAGCCGTGGTTGCCGCCAGTGCATCCCAACCGCGCTGGATCGGGGCGGTCAGCGATCGACCCGCATCGATCGATGCGGCGAATCCGTCAAGCTGCCGCGCCCACGGCTGCGATAACGGGCTGAGTTGAAATGGTTCCACCTTATTCCGCGTGCGCAGCTCTCCCATCCCCGCGGAAAGGTCATAGCGCAACGAACCGCCGCGAGCTTCGATGGACACTTCACAGGGTAAAAATGCCGGTAAAAACCACGCGACCTCTACCTCCAGCACCGAACCATCAGCCATGTCGTATCGCGCCAGCCAGACGTTGGGGCCGGCGAAATCAGGTTCCGTCTTGATCGCACGGGCCTGCACCTGTGTGTAAGGCGAGGCATTCCAGTGTTTGACGAAATCGACGACATGCGAACCTTCATGCGTAATCGCCGCGCTATGCCGGAGAATCTGCTGAATGCGGTTGAAGTGCTCCGTGTTGGAGCGATCCACAATTTCATCACGAAGCGCGACGCGATAAAGGGCTGGCGTGCCCAGTTGCCGTGCCATCTGGCCCAGTCGATGAATCGGGTCCGCGTAGCCGAACACAAAACCGATCTGATAAACCCCTTTGCTCTCTTCGACGACTTTGATGAGCCTCTTGGCGTCGTTGAGATTGGTTGCCAGGGGTTTCTCGTCAAGCACCGGCTTGCCGTAACGAAGAAAGTCGATGGCGACATCGACGCTCACTTCCGGGTGCAGAGCTAGAATGACCGCGTCAATATCCTTACGGTTGAGCAGGAGACGGTAATCGTTGCATGTCTCGACACCGCCGGCTTGCGCGGCAAGCAGCTTGGTTCGTTCAGGTCGATTGTCGCAGAGGCAGGCGATTTTGAATCGCTTGTGCGCCAGCAGTGACGGCACGTGGCCGGTCTGGGCGATGTCGCCGCAACCAATCAGAGCAACACGATGAACTTTTTCCTCAGCCATGCGCTAGCGGCCTCTGGTCAAGGTGCAACAGTCCTGCCGCGGTGCGGTACAGCACCTGATCGAGCGTATCGGCATCAAGCCCTGCCTGCGTCGCGTCGTCCATACGTTCCGCGACGAGTTGCCATTCATCAAGCCCCCCATCCGAACCCCAGAGCACTTTCTCCGCCCCGGCTGTATCCACCAGGTAGCGGAGATCGCTGACCTTGGGACCGCACAGGCACGCATAAAGGTTCGGAATATCACGGGCGAGCTGCCCAGCGGCCACCACATAGTCAGCCAGCCCGGAGTGCCCAAGCACAACCTTGCATTCAGGAACCCAGCGTGCGGTCTCGGCAATCTGAAACGTCGTCGAATAAGGCGGCGTGCCGTCGTGGAACAGCACCGGCAGGTCGTGACGCGCAGCTATCTTCAAAATCTCCACCATGGTCGTCTTAACGATCGACGGTGCGAATGCCTGACACCACGGATGAAACTTCACTCCACGGAAGAGAGGGTTGGCAAGGCAACGCTCAAGCTCCTCGATGGCCGGGTTACCGAGTTTCGGATCAACGGTGATGAACGGAACCAGCCGTTGCGGATGTCTCGCCGCGCCAGCCGCCAGAAAATCGTTGTGCGGCGGGCACGGCTCGTAGAAACCCATCAGTGTGAAGATGCAGGAAATCCCGATCCCCAGGCGGTCCATCGTGCCCATGAAGTTCGGCTCGCTCTGGAGAGGCGATTGAAACCAGTGCTGAGCGAAATGAGTATGAAAATCAATGATCTTCATGGGTTGAGCCTGAAGAATCTCACTGCATTATCAAAGAAGATCATGCGGTGTTGCTGCGGGGTGATGCCCTGCCGCT
Organism: Phycisphaeraceae bacterium; assembly: GCA_020851465.1. Lineage (NCBI taxonomy): Bacteria > Pseudomonadati > Planctomycetota > Phycisphaerae > Phycisphaerales > Phycisphaeraceae > Phycisphaeraceae bacterium. The sequence goes on from JADZCR010000003.1 coordinate 209,276, forward strand.
CCAGGGCACGCAGTACGGTGCTGTATGAGTTTCGCGGTTCACCGCCGGCAAAAAGAACGCGATCCGGCCCATGCGATTTGAGAATCTTTGCCAAGGCACTGGACCAGATCATCGATGTTTCCAGCCAGAGATTCGTCACGCTTTCAAACACCATGGGCAGCTCAAACCACATATCGGTGAAGCCCGTCCACCCGGCGACAAAGCGTCCCTGCGGGTGGCGGCGCGCCACTTCACCGACAGCCAGAATGTCAGCGTAGCAGTAGGTTCCGGTGTGGAACATCACCGGCCAACCGGATTCAACGGCAAAGGTGATCGAAGCCTGGGCAATCGGCTCAATCGGCATGAATCCCTGTCGCGCGGGATTGAGAAAAAGCCCGACAGCACCGCGATCACGACAACGCTTGAGTTCCTCAATGGCTGCGTTGCCATACCAGGGATTCACCGTCACCCATGCTTTGATGCGCGGGCTGGCGGTAAGCAACCGGTCATTGCCGGATCGGTTGTTGACGACCAGTTCATCCCCCATCGGCCGGGCGATCGCTATCGCTACATTGTGAGCGTCCATTCGGCGGAGCAACTCGTCAACAGTCAGCGTGTAGGGATATTCGGCACCCAACAGCGCGTGGCTGTCGATGATCGGATAGCGAAATGAGGAGTCACTCATCGCCGCGGCTCCACGCCAAAACCGACACCTCGCGGAAGCTCCACACAACCATCACGAAAAGTCAGTGCGGGTGTGGTGGACGACTGGCCGTAGTACATCGCGCCGGGCAAATCACAAGCAAGACGCTGTACGGGAAAAGCACTCAGTGCGCCGGCGAGCGTAGCCATCGCGGCCTGTCCCAGATCCGTTTCCAGATTGCTGCCGATGGCGCAGTATTTCCCCGCCTTGGCTGCGGTGTTAGCCATTTCGAGCGAGTGTGTGAACCCGCCATTCTTTCCGGGATAGATCGAAAGCAGATCAAACGCATCGAGGGCTATCGCCTCGTCAAGCTGCGCCGGAGAGAAAACCCCCTCATCAATCAGGATCGGCACCGGCGCGATGCGTTTGCGCACCCGCGCAAGCATGGAAATCCGTTCACGCGGGGTCGGCTGTTCCACCAGTGCCAGATTAAACGGCAGCAGCGCTTCGATGGCACGGACCGCGGCGTCTTCGCTTGGATATCCGCCATTGGCATCAATGGTGAAAACCGGAGCGCTGCCCAGCTCATCGCGCACCGCTTTGAGCCGCGCCACGTCGTCAAACTGCGCGACTCCGGTCTTAAACTTGAGCGTGCGGACGCCGGCATTCCAAAACTCCCGCGCAATCCGCACGGTATTGGGCACGTCGTAACATCCCACGCTCGATCGTGTGGGGATGGTCTCAACCACTTTTCGATCGGCAATCAAGTCGGCGATACGGCGGTTCTGTGCCTTGGCGTACAAATCCCACATGGCCGTGTCGAGGCCGGACTTGGTAAATGGTGCGCCGTAACAGAGGCGGTCCAGCACGGCTACGGCTTCACGAGGATGAGCGAAACTCCTGCTGATCAACGCTGGCGCAAAGAGTTGCTCGATCATCGAGACACCCGCTTCCGCCGTCTCGCCGCTCCAGAGTGCCATCGTGGCGCACTCGCCGTAACCTCGCCGACCATCGGTATCTTCAATCGTGACTTCAACGAACGGCGAGCGATCGTGCTTCCCGGCAGAGGACACGACGACCCTCTCCGGTCTGATGGAATGCACAACAATTCGGCAGGAAATGTGTCGGATGCGAATTTCCACGGGGCGAAGAATAGCGGTGGACGACGGGCAGGACAAATAGCGATCAACATTTACCACGACTTTGCTAATCGCCGGACTTCCTAGATACCACCCCCCTTTCTGGCCGATAAATCCAGACGCAGGTGCGGCCGTCGTGCAGTTATCGGCGGTATGGAACGGCCGCGTCCCCAGGAGCAAGGAATGCCCCGCGATATACCCGTTGGTAATGGTCAGATGCTGGTCACCTACGACCAGTCGTATCAGATTCGTGACTTATATTTCCCTCACGTCGGCCAGGAAAACCACGCCGGGGCGGGGCCTTGCCGATTCGGCGTGTGGTCGCAGTTACTTCGCGGCTCCGAAACCGATCGACGAAAGCGGCGATTGTTCTGGACTAACCAAGGCTGGCGGATTCAGTTGCGCTACCAGCCGGATACGCTCGCCACTGATGCCCTGCTTACGCATGAGGAGATGGGCCTCGAATTGCGCTGCTGCGATGTCGTGGACTTTCACCGACCGATTCTCGTCCGCCGGATTGAGGTCACGAATCTCACCGATCAGGATCGGGAGGTACACCTCTTTCATCATCATGACTTCAATATGTACGGGACCAAGGTCGGAGACACCGCCTACTTCGACCCGCAACTGCGCTGCCTGATCCACTACCGAACGAATCGCTATCTGATGGCGACCTGGCATGCGGACGGCGAGCAACGCATCGACGAATACGCAACGGGGACCGCCGGCTTCAAGGGTGCTGAGGGCACCTGGCGCGATGCAGAGGACGGACACCTGGGGAACAACGGCATCGCTCAGGGCGCGGTGGACTCAACAATGATGCTCCAGCTGGCGATGGGGCCCAACGCCAAGCGCATCGCCTATCTCGTCATCGGAGCGGGCTACAAATACGACGACATCGAGGAACTTCATCGCTTTCTGCACCGTGAAGGGCCGCAGGGTGTCATCAACCGCACAACGTCGTATTGGCGGCTGTGGGTCGGTGCTGCGAAATCAGATTTCCCCGAATCGGGCACCGGCGGGCCAACCGAAGCCGTCGTGAATCTTTTCAAACGCTCGCTGCTGGTGGTTCGTACGCAGATCGACAACATCACCGGGGCGATCATCGCAGCCAACGACTCGGACATCATGCAGTTCAGCCGCGACACGTACAGCTATCTCTGGCCTCGCGACGGCGCTCTGGTAGCCTCGTCGCTCGATGCTGCGGGATTCCCGGATGTGGCGCGTTCGTTCTATTCACTCTGTGCCAAGATCATCACCGAGCAGGGTTATTTCCTGCATAAATACAACCCCGATTGCAGCCCCGCCTCAAGCTGGCATCCGTGGGTGAGCATGGGTAAGCCGCAACTGCCCATTCAGGAGGACGAGACCGCGCTAGTGCTCTGGGCATTGTGGAAGCACTTTGTTCGTTACCGGGATATTGAGTTTGTCAGGCCGCTGTGGATGAATCTCATCACTCGTGCCGCGGATTTTCTCGTGCGTTTCCGTGATCCCGACAGCCACCTGCCGCTGCCGAGCTACGACCTATGGGAAGAGCGATGGGGCATTCACGCCTTCACCGTGGCGACGGTGTATGCGGGACTCGAAGCAGCTCATCAGTTCGCGGTCTGTTTCGGAGATAAGCCCCGCGCTGCGACTTACAAGACCGCTGCTAACGAAGTGCGTGAAGCTTTTTGCTCGCACTTCTGGTCGGCTGAACATGATCGGTTCCTTCGCCGCATCGTACCTCTGGATCACGACCGCACGGCGCGGCTGATGGCCGAAGTCATGGCCGGCCGCGCTCCCAAGCCCGATCAGGCTGAGGGTGCAGTGGACTCCGGCGAACACCCCATCGAACGCGACACCGTGATTGACAGCTCGATGTATGCGATTTTCGCCATGGGTCTGCTGGACGTTCACGACACGCGCGTCGAAAAGACGATGCGAGCAATCGAGTCGCGGCTATGGGTCAAGACCGATGTCGGCGGGCTGGCACGCTATGAAAGCGACTACTACCAGGCAGTCACCACCGAATTCAATCAGGTGCCTGGCAACCCGTGGTTCATCTGCACCTTGTGGCTGGCGGACTGGAAAATCGCTCGGGCGAGAACTCAGGACGAGTTGCGGGAGGCACTGCCAATCCTCGATTGGGCGGCAAGCCATGCGTTGCCCTCAGGGATACTCGCCGAGCAGGTTCATCCGAACACCAACGCTCCGTTGTCGGTTTCACCCCTGACGTGGAGCCACGCCACCGTGATCTCAACGCTGATGAGTTACCTGGGCAAGCTGGAGAAGACCAACTGCTGCCCCACCTGCGGCCAACCACGACAGAGCACGGACGGCCATCAGGATGTCGCAGCGTGATCGGCCTGATGATTGCAAAGATATTGAGAATCATAGAAATTCCATTGCGACGAGAGCCGCTTCGTGCTCCGGCGCGATTCTGCGGGCGGTTCGGTTGCTAAATGTAAAGCTGCCGCGATAATAAAGGTGCGTTCACCCGCCTGTGTCATTCCCCGCCGGGGAATCAATAACGACACACCTTCGAGGTTTTGATGGCCCGCACCCGCCGGAAACTCGGTGAAATCCTCAGGCAATGGGGCCGCTTGACCGAGCAGCAGCTCGATGAAGCGCTCAAGATTCAGCAAGGTCAGCGCAGCAAGCGCATTGGCGAGCTGTTGGTCGAGCTTGGCTACGTGGGTGATACCGACGTCGCCAAGGCACTAGCCAGTCAGTTCGACATGGAATACATCGACCTTGACCTGCCCGACGCGGTCAAGAAGGAAAACATGCAGTTGCTGCCGCGTGATCTGATCAAGCGGTATCTCGTACTGCCCATGTCGAAGGAAAATGGCCGGCTCAAGATCATCATCCACGACCCGATGGATCTTGACACGCTCGACAATCTGCGATTCCGGCTCAACTGTGAGCTGGACACCGCGCTGGGGTCGAAGAAGAAAATTCGAGACTACATCGAGCGCGTGCTCAGCGAAACACAGGCGAGCATTGACCGACTGACACAGGATCTGAGCGTGGACGCCTCGGTGGATCGAGGCGCATCGCTGGATGCCGGCGCGTCAATCGACAAGGACGCGGGAGAAGAGACCGCCACTGAGGCCGATGCCGCCCCGATCATCCGATTGGTCAATCAGGTCATCGCCGAAGCTGTGAGTATGCGTGCCAGCGATATTCACATCGAACCTTTTGCCGACCGTGTGCGTCTGCGCTATCGCATCGACGGCGTCTGTCATGAACGTGACCGCATACCCAAGCGCACGCAAGGCGCGGTGGTCGCTCGCTTGAAAATCATCGCCGGCGTGAAGATCGAGGAAAAGCGCATTCCGCAGTCAGGCCGTATCAAACTCAAGATCGAAGACAAATGGGTGGACTTCCGTTTTGAAGTCTGTCCGATGTATCACGGCGAGAGCTGCGTGCTGCGTATTCTCCGGCCGGATTCGGTTCGGCTGGGTCTCGAAAACCTCGGTCTGCGCTCCGACACACTCGATTTGTTCAACAAGGTGATCCGTCGTCCCAACGGCATCTTCCTGGTCACCGGGCCAACCGGATCAGGTAAAACAACCACGCTCTACTCAGCACTCAACGTGCTCAATCGACCTGACAAGAAAATCATCACTGCGGAAGATCCCGTGGAGTACAACTTCAAGGGAATCAACCAGTGCCAGATCAATGAAACCATCGGCCTGACATTCGCCAAGGTGCTCCGCGCGATGCTGCGACAGGCACCCAACATCGTGCTCGTCGGTGAAATTCGAGATAAGGAAGTCGCCGACGTCGCCATTCAGGCCGCACTGACCGGCCACCTGGTTTTCAGCACACTGCACACCAACGATGCGCCGTCAGCCATCACCCGACTGACCGACATGGGCGTCAAGCCTTTCCTCGTCGCCAGCTCGATTCAGGCTGTGCTCGCGCAGCGACTCGTGCGTATTCTGTGTGAAAATTGCAAAGCACCCGACACCAATCCGGACCGTAAATTACTGCGACTCTGCGGTTTTACGCCGCAGGAACTCGAAGGCCAAACCATCTACAAGGCTGTCGGTTGCCCCAAATGCAGTAACACCGGCTATCGCGGCCGACGCGGTATCTATGAAATGATGCTGATGAACTCGGAGATCCGCGAGCTTGCCTTCAAACGGGCACCGTTGAATCAGCTCCGCAGTGCGGCATTGGCTTCAGGCATGCGAAACCTGCTCGGCGACGGCAAACTCAAAATTCTCGACGGGAAGACGACCCCTGATGAAATCTCACGCATTACACAGGTCGAGGGTGTCGTCGATACCGAAGAAGATGCGGCATAACCCACGAAACGAATCATCACCAACGTCAAGGGGAACGAATTCTATCGAGAGCAAGGAGCAAAGATTCACGGGAGCGATTGGTCATGATCCCGCTTTGCAGAAATGTTGATTCAGGTACTTCAGCCAAATGACGCTCCCGCCTCGATAATCTCGGAAACCCGCCAGCCAAGCGAGCCGATATGTCCAGCCTTCAGATTGACCGACTCCTCGAGACCGCCATCAAACAGAAAGCCAGTGACCTTCACCTGGCGGTCGGCAAGCCGCCTACGCTCCGCATGCGTGGACGGCTGATCGAGCTGCGAACCAAAACTCTCGAACCAGCCGATACCGTCGCTCTGATGAAGGCCATCGCCCCTGAACGGGCACAGACCGAGCTTCAAGAAGAACAAGGATCAGACTTCGGTTTCGCGTTCGGCGAAGAAGCGCGTTTCCGTGTTTCAATCTTCAAGCAGAAAGGAAACGTCGGCCTGGTGCTGCGACGTATTCCGACCGGCCTGCTGACCTTTGAGCAGATCGGCCTGCCTTCCATGATCTCGGAACTTTGCCGGCGGCCGCGCGGGCTGTTCCTCGTGACCGGCCCTACCGGATCGGGCAAGACGACGACGCTTGCATCGATGATCAACTACATCAACGAAAACCTTGATCGTCATATCATCACCATTGAAGACCCGGTCGAGTACTACCACCCGCATAAAAAGAGCTTGGTCAACCAGCGTGAAGTCGGCGTCGATGTACCCAGCTTTTCCGAGGCGCTCCGCCGAGCACTGCGTCAAGACCCTGACTGCATGATGGTCGGTGAAATGCGCGACCTGGAGACGATTGAGTCCGCGATCCGGGCAGCCGAAACCGGCCACCTGGTATTCGGCACGCTGCACACCACAGGCGCATCGGGCACGATCAACCGAATCATCGATGCGTTTCCGGTCAACCAACAGGCGCAGATCCGTGTTCAGTTGAGCACGAGTCTGATCTCGGTTCTCAGCCAGCAACTCATGCCGCGGGCGGATAAACCGGGCATGGTGGCAGCTTATGAGTTCATGGTGGTCACGCCTGCGGTCTCAAACCTCATCCGTGAGAATAAAACCTTCCGAATTGACTCGGCGATCCAAACCGGGAAAAAGTTCGGCATGCAGTTGCTTGATGACCACTTATGGGACCTTTACACGCGACAGGTTATCGCTGCGGATGAGATGATCGACAAGAGCAAAAATCCTTCAGCTCTGATCGAAAAGGTCCACGCGGCTGGGGGAACCATCGGCCGTACCGAGCTTGACACCCCCGAAGACCCGGTTCCTGGTGGATAACGCTTTGACGTTAATTCGCCTCCGCCCCCCAGCCTACTTCCATCCTCTGAACCAGCGAAAACCGACACCCGCCTGAGATGATAAATCCAAAAAACGAGCGTAAAACAGATTTTCCAGAAGTGATACAGCTAATCAAGTGTCACGACCTCCTGTTGACTTATTTATAAATTGCTGTATTTGCTATTGAAATGCTATAGAGAAGTAATCTAAACTTCGATAAAACAGTATTCATTCGATCCTTCCCGCCAGTAAGCCTGCCTGAAACATCCGCCTGAAATTACGAATTAGACGCTAAGTTTTGAAAATACGATAGATGCGAATAGGACAATTAGATAACAAACAGATGTAAAAGACGAATATTGAGTGAATTTCGTCGTGAATTACTAAAAACTGGGTCTGTCGTTGCGAGAGTGAGTCATGGCCGAAACCCCGCAGCCCAAAACCGCCCCCACTCCCACCAAGCCTGTCTCGGCTGGTGGTAAACCGGCTTCTCCTGCAGCAGCCGGATCAGGTACTGCTGCCCCCGCCGCCGCAAAATCCGGCATGCCTCCCGTCAGTGAGCTTAAGGGGCGGAAAATTGGCCGCATCCTTACCAAGATGGGTAAGGTTACCCGTGAGCAGGTCAACGAAGCCCTTCAGATTCAGACTCAGCGGCGGCTACCGCTTGGCCAGCTTCTCATTGAGCTTGGTTACGTCACGGACAATGACGTGAACCTTGCCCTTGCCGCCCAGGTCGGCATGGAGACTCAGGATCTCGACCAACTGGAGATTCCTCAGTCGGTCATTGATGTATTGCCCCCTGAAACTGCCATCGCCTATCAGGTGGTGCCGCTGGCGTATGACGCGACTACCAATCCCAAGACGCTGACCGTCGCCCTCAAGAACGCCAGTAACTTCCGCGCTGTGGACGACCTGCGTCTGCTGATGGGCTACAACGTCAAGCCCGTCGTCGCGGACCCGGCGCAGGTCGATAAGCTCATCGCCAAGCATTACTCCAAAGAAGAGGAGTCGCTGGCTGACCTCATCTCCACCATTTCCGGCGATGCAAAACTCGAGGAACTCGCCGACCGCGGCGAATCTATCGACCTTCAGGATCTCATCGATGCGGCTGAGGACAACAAGGTCAAGCGTCTGCTCAACCTCGTGCTCATGCAGGCGATCAAGGACAAAGCTTCGGACGTTCACTTTGAGCCGTTTGAAGACGAATTCAAGATGCGTTACCGCATCGACGGCGTCCTTTACGAGATGATCCCCCCGCCGAAGTATCTGGCGCTGCCGATCGTCAGCCGCGTGAAAGTCATGTCGAACCTCGACATCGCCGAGCGACGACTGCCGCAGGACGGCCGCATCGAGCTGACGGTCGGAGGCAGCCCTGTCGATCTGCGTGTTGCCGTCCTGCCGACGATGTTTGGTGAGTCGGTCGTGATGCGTGTTCTGGATCGCTCGAACGTCGCATTAGACCTGGGGAAAGTCGGCCTTCGCCCCGACGATCTTGAAGTATTCCGGCAACTCATCGGCAAGCCCAACGGCATCGTCATCGTCACCGGCCCGACAGGTTCAGGTAAGACCACCACGCTCTATGCTGCGTTGAACGAACTCAACGTGATCGACACCAAAATCCTCACCGCGGAAGACCCCGTCGAATACGACATCGACGGTCTCTGCCAGGTGCAGATCAACACCGCGGTCGGACTGACTTTCGCCAAGGCACTGCGCAGCTTTCTCCGCCAAGACCCCGATATCGTGCTCGTCGGTGAAACCCGCGACCTCGAAACTGCGCAGATCGCGGTGCAGGCATCGCTCACCGGCCACCTCGTGTTCACCACGCTGCACACCAACGACGCGCCCAGCTCCATCGCGCGTCTGCTCGATCTGGGGCTGGAGACCTTCCTCATCACCGCGACGATCGAAGGCGTCGTGGCGCAGCGACTGGTCAAGAAAATCTGCGCTCGCTGCAAGGAGCCTTACCACCCTTCGGAAGAGCAACTCATGGAGCTGGCCTTGTCGCCTGAGGATGTGCAGGGGCGGCAGTTCTATCGCGGTCGCGGCTGCGATTTCTGCAATCAGTCGGGCTACAAAGGCCGAATGGGCATATTCGAAATCATGACGCTCGATGACACGATGCGCGAGCTGGTGATGCAGAACGCATCGAGTCAGATTCTTCGCGATGAGGCCCGTAAACGCGGGATGCGAACGCTGCGTCAGAGCGGCCTGATGGCGATATTCGACGGCCAGACAACGATCGACGAAGTGGTACGGGAAACGATGGAGGAAACGTAAGTGCGCAGCTCCGCTTAATCACGGAGTTGCGGCCCGGAACGCCAAACTGAACGCCAATAGGAGTCTGCCATGCCAACTTTTCAATATGAAGCACTGAACGAGGCCGGCAAACCGCAGAAAGCGACGATCACCGCCAACAACAGTGAGGACGCGATCGCCAAGATCCGCGCTCAGGGACTTTTTCCCACCGCGGTTCGAGAGCAGAAAGTTAAAAAAGGCAAGCCGGGTTCCTCAACCATTGCCGCCTCCGCTGGCGGTAAGGGGGACTGGAAAAATATCTCGATCAACATCGGCGGCGTCGGCCAGAAAGCACTGACCACCTTCACCCGTCAGATGTCAACCCTCCAGGACGCGGGACTGCCCATTCTTCGCTCGCTGGCGATTCTCGAACAACAGCAGAAACCAGGCCTGTTCAAAAACATCATCAACGGTGTTCACGAGGACGTGTCCGGCGGTTCGACGCTCTCCGACGCGATGGCCAAGCATCCCAAGGCCTTCGATAAGCTCTACACCAAGATGATCGCCGCCGGTGAAGTCGGCGGTGTGCTCGACGTGATCCTCCAACGACTCGCCGAGTTCATGGAAAAGGCAGCCAAACTCAAGAAGCGGATCATCGGTGCCATGATCTACCCGGCCGTGGTGCTCAGCGTCGCGGCTCTGATCGTGCTGGGCATCATGATCCTGATCGTGCCGAAGTTCGAGAAGATCTTTGATGACTTCAATACCACACTGCCGACGATGACGATGTTCCTCATCAACAGCAGCAAGTGGATCGGCGGGCGACTCTATCCCGACCAGATGATTCCGGGCATCGTCTGGATTATCTTCTCGCCGATCGTGGTCTGGCTGGGGCTGAAGTTCGCCAGAAAGACGGCAGGCGGTAAGGCAGTCATCGACGCCGCGACACTCAAGATTCCCGTCGCCGGCAAACTCATCGCCAAATCCACCATCGCGCGGTTTACCCGGACACTGGGCACGCTCATCAGTGCCGGCGTACCCATCCTCGATGCCATCAGCATCACCAAAGACACCACGGGTAATCACGTTTATGCCTCAGCCCTGGGCAAAGTGTACGACTCAGTTCGTCAGGGTGAGAGCTTTGCGGAACCGCTTCGTCAGGCGCGCGTTACCGACGCCATCGTCGTCAACATGATCGACGTCGGCGAAGAAACGGGCGACCTCGACAAAATGCTCACCAAGATCGCGGACAACTATGACGAAGAAGTGGACGTGATGGTCGCCAGCCTGATCTCCCTGCTCGAACCGATCATGGTGGTCGTGCTCGGCGGTATCGTCGGCTTCATCGTCATCGCGCTGTTCCTCCCGCTGGTGAAGCTCATCCAGACGCTGACTTGATCCTGACAGCAGCGCAGAGAAGTTTTGCCCCGGCGACCAACCGGATCAGACAAGGCTGAATCATGAACGATCGTGTGAACAACTTCGAGAAGCCGGCACGCCGACGCGATAAAGGCATGGGCGTGATCGAAGCCGTCACGATTCTCGCGGGAATCGCGGGGCTGATGACCGCGGCTGTGGTGACGAGCAATTCGCTCCGCACCAGCAGTGCCGAGGCCCAGACCCATGCGACGCTCCGCGAGTTGCGACAGGCGTTGATGAGTTATCAGGCCGAGCACAAGACTTTTCCGTCAGGCCCCACCGAACGGGTCATCACAACGCTGCTCCAGTCGCCATCGTCGAGGGTGTTCATGCAGAAGCTGTCGATCAGCTTTGCCGACCGTGATCGACCGACGGTTTACGACGGTTACGGGCGTGCGATCCGGTACTTCGGTCCTGAGGATAAGCCGACGCAGGGAGCTGATTTCGTCTCCGCAGGGCCGGACGGTCGGTTCGGCGATCCATCCCATCCTTCCCCGCTGGGCATTGACGATCTCCGCGGGGTTGATTTCGAGGTGATGCCATGAGCAAACGACTCCACAACCGGATGGAAGCCGCCGAGCACGATCTGTGTCGGCATGGTTTTACGCTCATCGAGACGCTCGTCATCATCGTGATCATTGTGATTCTGGTGGCGGTGCTGGTGGTCGCAGGCACTCGATGGAAAGACAGCGGCAAGGTCGCCAAGACCCGCACCGCGCTTACCGCGCTGCAAGGGCTTGCGACCGAATATGAGGCCACCACGCAGGCGCGGGTCAATACCGACGGCATCACCCCTTTCGATTGGTCGGTCGCGCGATCTCACAACGCCCGCAGTACCAGCGGCGTCATCATCAGCGGCGGTCCGACAGTGATCACCGAGTCGATCTCCAAATTCTGCTTCGCCATCAATCAGATTCCCGGCATCGAAGCCAACTTCGTCTCAGTGGGTAAGGACTTGATTCAGGGTCTGGGTGGTAAGGGAAACCCGGTTTCCACGACGCCGTTTATCCGTGTCGTCGATGCCTGGGGCAACGTGATTATCTACGGCGACGGCGTTAACCCGGTAAGAGAAGCGCCTTTCACGCCCGCGCACAACACCCCGTTCTTCGCATCAGCCGGTCCCGACGGTCAATGGGGCTCCAGTGCCACGGCGAGTCAGGCCAAGGACAACCTGTACAGCTTCGAGATCGACCCAAGCGAAGCCGCGAGGAAACGCTGAAGTGAAAACCACGACGAAGAAAATTTCATTCACCGCTCACCGCCTCGATCCGACGCTGCGTGGGTTCACGCTCATCGAACTGCTGGTGGTGATCGGCATCATCGGCATCCTGGCTGCGACATCGATCCCCTTCGTCCGGTCGATGCAGGAATCGACCAACCTGTCCGCAGCCATCAATGCGGTAAGCGTGGGTGTCGCGGGAGCAAGGTCGTACTCAACCCGAACGGCACCCAAAGCCCGGTTCAATATCGATCTCGACCCCAACACGGCGGGAGATCAGTTCGGCCAATACAGCGGCACGGCGGCCATCTTCACCCCGGCCAATGAAATCCGCCTGGTGGAAAACATCGCCAACGCGGTCAATCACGCCTCACCCGGCGTTCCGGTCGAAACCATCGTGGCCCCGCCCAACGACATGAGCGGCTATCAGGATCTGAAAATTGACTACATCCAGATACCGAGCAACATCGGCGTCGCGGGTGTCACGAGAACCGGTGCCACACCCACATTCCTGCCGCCGCCCTTCGCCATCCGCTTTGATCAAAACGGCACGATGGTCGCGGGCAGCGATGACCAGCGAGTCGTGTACTACGACGGCGACCATGACCATAAGTTCATCACCGATCCGGGTGTAACCGGAGGCAGCCGTGCGAATCCGTTCAGCGGCGGCGTCTATGACGTGAATCAGTGGGATCCGTGGAACCGTTCGTTTGTTGCCGGGACATTCGATACCAACGCAGCTAAGTACAAACTTCCCTTCGAGCGGATTGAAACGGTCGTCGCCGTCGTGGTTTATTCCAAGAGTGATTTCGCCAACGCCGGATTGGACTGGAATGCAGGTCAAGGACCGATCAAGACGTGGCTCGAAGCCCACGGCCGCACGATGTTCTTCAGCCGTTACACCGGTGTCGCTCTACGGGAGTTCACCAACCCATGATTACCCCGCGCATCAAGCCATCCTCGCGTCGGCGTGCTGCATTCACTCTGATGGAAGTGTTGATTGCGATCGGCATCTTCGCTGTGGGTATGGTCGCTGTGGCAGCGGTCTTTCCCGCAGCCATCTACCTTCAGAAGCAGACGATCCAGGATGCGACATCACAACAGGTCGCACGCAACGCGACTGCGATCATGCAGTCCGTTTTGTTCACCTATGACTGGGATGGAACGAACCCCGGCGGAAATCTCGCGGACTACTACACGACGGGGCATGACTTCGGCGGCGTCCAGGCACTCCCCTTCCTGGTTTCAGGCTCCGCAGCAGTCCCCAATGGTTACACGGGTGATACGGTAATGACGACTTCTCCGGCGGTGCCCGCGTTCAGCGAGGACCTGCGCAGTTATCCGTCGTACATCCAGACTTCTTCATCACGAAAATACTTCTGGCAGCCCTTTGTCAAGAATCAGGGCGGCAACCCCGCTTCGACATCCAATCCCTGGGTGTTTTACGTGTTCGTGATGACGAGCACACCCGAAGGCGTTCCCCAGGTTCATACCCAGACGGTCACGGTGGACGCTTCAAATCCCTCGCAATTCAACTTCGGGTCGAACTTCAACGACAATGACAGCGACGGCAACCTCGATTGGCTGCACGCTGGTGACGTGGTGCTGGACAATACCGGGACCATTCACCAGATCACCGAGGCTGCGTCCACCTACATCGTGACCAAGTCCATCATCGTGGGCTCGCCGACCAAGATTTTCTTCGGTCGCGGCCCCGACAACGTGAACTCACGAAACAAGACCAACCCGACCACCCGCATTATTCCCGTGGATGTGGTTGTCAAGGATCCCACGCCATGACGCGGTCAATTTCCCACCAATCCGGTTTTACGCTGATGGAACTGATCGTCGCAACGGCGATCACGGTCCTGATGATCGGCCTGGTCACCAACATCTTCAACAGCACCACGCGCGCGGTCTCGACCGGCACACAAAAGAGCGAGATGATCGGCAAACAGCGCGTCATCGGCGATGGTCTGGAACTTGAAACCCGAAAAAGCTCGACCCGTGCCGCAATGGTCGGGCCTAACAGCACACCCGCCGGCTTCCTTGTAATCCTGCAAAAAACGATTCCAAACATTCACGATACGCTCAAGGATAAAGAAAACGGCGTAGCAACTCATTCTGTCCGCAGCGACCAACTGGTGTTCATCTTCGATCAGGGATTAGGCGGCACCGACCTGCTCCGTCCTGTCTGCCCAGCCTCCAGTACGACATTTGACAGCGATCTGGCCCCGCCTGAGTCACGCTATGTCCGTATCTGGTACGGACACGTCCTGAAAACAAACGGAGCAGGAACCGCAGCGACTGGGCTGGGAGCATCCGGGCCGAATGAGTTTGCCTCCCAGTGGATGCTCGGACGAGAAGCTCTCTTTCTGCGGGGAGGAACGCCGACCGGGGTTTATTCAGCGGGAGCTGCGTACAACGCAAACGTGACTGTTTACAACGAACCGCTGTACAAGGGATATGCCGACATCAGTGCGCAGGACTTGGATGCCTTGACCGGCGCCAGCGGAACACTTGATATCTCAAACGCCGGCACTGCTGCCGCCTATCGTGCCGCAGCCTATCAATACACCTACGGCGATCAGCTACCCTGGGCCAACCCCGCCCCCGGCAACTTCAACTTCGACAGCAGTCAGATCGCGCAGATGCACAGTGCCTTCATGGCAAATGTCAGCGACTTTATCGTCGAGTTTGCGGCTGATATTTCAGATGACCTGCCTACCGTCGCACCCGACGGCCAACCCGATGGTGAACCCGATCGTGACACGGTAACCGGTGATATCAAGTGGTATAGCGGTATCGCACACTCCGGCAGCAGCGACGATCCCATGACCTATGTGCCCGGTTCTTATGCCGCAGCTGAAAGCGGCAGTCTGCCCGCCAATGCGGATGCGGCCTTTGTGTGGGGGCACACCGGCAGTGCCGGCGCGGTGGCGTTTGGATCAACTACTAATGTCTGGCCGTACATGCTTCGCATCCGTTATCGCTTGCACGATCAGCGCGGCGAACTCATCGGACGCGAGCTTTCCACCAGTCAAAAGGAACTGGGCCAGTGGTACGAAATCATTGTGCCTGTGAATCGTGACTGAGCGTCGGGTCCGCACCTGGCGAAAGGATATGCCATGCCACTCAACCTCCACGGAGCTTTCGGGATGACGCATCTCCCCCGCTTCAGCAACGCCCAAACCCGCCGACTCGACGCGAGGCGGCGCGGTTCGCTCTTGATCCTGACGGTCGTGGTACTCGTGCTCATGGCGATCATGGGGGCTGCTTACATGCAGGTCGCCCGTACAGATCGTCTGGCCACCCGTCGGAGTGAGATCAGCAACCTCGATCTGGTCATCAACGGCATCATCGCTGAACTGAAAAAGCAACTGGCGGAAGATCTCTTCAAGCCCTCGCCCGACACCTCGGATGACGCCAATGACACGATGTACGACTACCCGTGGACCAACTCCGCGGGTAGCTGGTCCGTCGCGCCGTTCAGCGGCCCAAATCAGATCGCCAAGGGAAAACTGGGTGACGATACCTATCTGGCCGCGACCGTCCCGACCTGGAGCGCAGCAGGTGACGCTAACGCCAGTTGGTCGCATATTTCCAATATCGGAGGATTTTTTCTCGATCTTCCGACTCTGGGCAGCAGCGTCACCTATCGTGAAAATCTGCTCAACATGTCCGACACGGAGCACTCGGATACTGATCAGGCGATCACTACCTTCCTGAATCAACCCTATAGCGTTGACTACGAGCCTCGTGGTGCCGACGCCGACGGCGACGGAATCCGCGACAGCCGCTGGACGTGGGCCCCGGTTGGAGTCCGTCAACTGGGTGAGAACTCTTACGTCACCGCTGTCCGGCTGATCGATCTAAGCTCCCTTGTCAATCTCAACGCGCACACCGCGATAACCAGTGACGGCGCATCGCTGGGCACCATGACCGGAACTCCTGCTTCTGATACCAGCTCACGTGGTTACTATCCGACGGATACCGACCTTTCCCGCTTTTTCTACCACGCGATGAACAGCGGATCGTTCACTGAACTGGTCAATGTTCTCCAGCATCGCAACATCCCTACATCACTGCCCACATCACGAACCTCGCGTGATGACGCGTGGAACAATACCGTTCGCTATTTCGGTTTGACCAGCGATCGCTTTGTCATCGCTGATGAAATGGAGCTGCGGTTCCGCAATGGCTTGAATAACGGACTCTCAAAAGCGGACATCGAAAAAGCGGTCGCTGATGGTGTTCCCTACAACCGCCTGCCCAATCTGCTTCGCGCCGCGGCCATCACCGAAACCACCTACAGCACGGTGACGGGGGTCACGACATTTGAAGATTACTTCCTGGGAGGGGCATCCACCGCCAATGTTTACGACGCGGCCCGTACTTATCCCGCTGTCCGGCAAATGCTCACGACCTACAGCGGGGCATCCGCGTTGGCGCAGAATTTCGCCAACATCAATACCACCAACCGCGATCAGTACGACCTGGTGAATCCCGACCCGGCACTCACCGCTGCTGCCCGTATCGATGCTACACGGCTACGGATCGAAAATAGCCTGAAGGTCGGCACAGCGGCATACCTTGGGTTGGACCCCTCCGCAGATCTGGCCACCATTCAAGCCATCGCGGCTGACTTCGCTGTCGCCATCGAAGACTACTCCGATACCAACCACGAGGTGTCGTCCTACACTGACACCGCAGCTACACCCGTGACGCACTACGGCATGGAGGCGCTTCCCTTTCTGCGCGAGGCCTATATCCAGTTTGGCTACCTGGATACTGACGATCGCGATGCGACCAATCTTCCTTCAACAGACCTCGGCTATGCAGGGCCTGATGGCACCTTTGATACATGGAAACGTCAGGATAACTCCCGCGCGATGGCGGTCGAGATCGCCAATCCGTTTGACAAGGAGATCGACTTTTCCGCGACACGAGTCCGCATCGTGGTGTTCGAGCAGGAAGGCCAGGCTGGCGAGTCCATTCACGGAACGTATGAACTGACCTCTGGAACGCTCGCAGCGCGCACAGGCACTTCAGCTTCAGCCAACACCATCATCGTTTCGCCGCCACAGACGCCTGTGGATGAGGATAACACCGGCGGCACGATCGGCACGGACCTCGTTACTGATCTGGGGCTGCCAGGCTCGCCGGTGGTCACTGCCGCCAATACGCTGTCTTTCCCGGTTCCATTCGGGAATAACATCACCGTTGCGCTGCAAACGCTAGTCGGTAGTAGCTGGGTGACGTATGACCGCCTCCGACTCTCGGATATGGTCGGGACGGCTGACCCCGCGATTGTGCATACAGCCGACACCACGCAGCGCAATATGCATGTGCAGGCGTCTTTCGGTCGTGATGGACGAAAACTGCACTACCTGTCGAACGACGGCATTAACTTCGTTGCGACGCCGCGCTCTGCGCCGGTGGATTGGGGCATGGGTTCGCCGCCGACATCGCCGGCGTATCGCACCCGCGCAACGCTTGCGAACAACATCGGCCCAAGCCCCGCCGACGCTCTGGGGCTTGATACCAAAGGCACCATCACCAACGCCGATGCAACGCTCGACGAATTTCAGATTCCGCTGGCGGATCGCCCATTCCTGAGCATCGCTGAGTTAGGCTGGATTCAGATGTTCGGGTTCACCAATGAACGCGATGCTGGTAACAAGCCGGTCGGCGATTTCGCGGAACGGATGAAAAATCTGAACGCCAATCGGCGTACGCTCGATTTCTCGACTACCGCACAGGTCGCCAGCGGCGTCGATATTCCTCACGCCGCCATCCTGCTCAGCCAGTTCACCACGATCAGCCCGCTCCACGACGGCGTCGATAACACCAACACCGACCGCGACAACAACGGAGCAACCAACGCGGATGCGGCAACTGAAAAATTCGTCCCCGGCATGATCAACATCAACACGATGCCCCGTCATCTGTTGACGTTTACCGCACCGCTGCCTGAGCCGGTCGCCACCATACAGCCGCTGATCGATCAGATCATCGCTTACCGCGACAATCCCTCCGGCCGGGCGACACAAACCAGCCTCGCAACCAATCGAGCCGCTCCCGGAATATCCACCCTCAGCGAGTTGTTGTATCTCCGCAGCACCACACCCGGTACCAACACGGATATGCAGGAGTACGGCAGCGATACCGCGGACAACAGCACCAGTGCGGTCGATCTCTATCCAAAACCTGAGGATGTAACCGCCGGCAATGCTTCGCGCGTGGCATCGACCGATACCGCGGAAGAACGGCTCGCCCGCTTCCAGTTCCTCGCTCAGGGTTATACGACCCGCAGTGACATCTATGCGGCCTACGTGCTCGTCCGTGGTTACTCCACCGCGAACTTCGCATCGGGCATCGCAGAGGAAGCGCAGTTCTGTGTGATCTTCGATCGCTCAGCGATTAACACGCGCACTGACACGCCGAAGATTCTTGGCTTCTATCGCCTGCGGTGATCGGCAGAGTGAAGCCTGTCGTCGGTACAAGCTCACGCAACCACGGATGGATCGCGGTGAGGTGGTTCGTTCACCGCTGGCACACGAACTGATACCTGATCCCTCCCGTTGCATCCGGGACGGCATTCGCTGACACTTGCTCATATGAACGACCCGAACTGCCTCTTTTGCAAGATCGTCGCGGGACAAATTCCCTGTCACCGTGTTTATGAAGATGCGAACGTGCTGGCGTTTCTGGATATCGGGCCGCTGGCACGCGGGCATACGCTCGTGATACCCAAAGCGCATTTTGTCACGCTCGACCAGATGACACCGCAGGACGTGTCTGTCTGCACCGCAGTGCTGCCGAAGCTCAGCCGGGCGGTCTGCCGCGCCACCGGAGCGACTGCCTGGAACATCCTGCAAAACAACGGATCCGCGGCACAGCAATCTATCGGCCACGTCCACTTCCACATCATCCCCCGAGCCGGCGGCGACACCATCGGCTATCGCTGGAACGCCGGCAAGCTCGATGCTGCGGATGCTCAATCACTGATCGAAAAAATCACCGGCTCGTTGTGATGACACACCGTTGCCGGTCGATCATGCGACGCTTGGCTCGTAAGTCGTAATGGTTACAACTTCAGGCGGGTGTGGAACCGTTCCATCGCCTCTTCGACATTTGCCCTGCTGTTGAACGCACTGATGCGGAAGTAGCCCTCACCTGACGCACCAAAACCGCTGCCGGGCGTGCCGACGACGTTGGCTTCGTTCAGGAGTTTGTCGAAAAACTCCCAGCTTTTCATGCGGGTCGTCGAGCCTCCGGTCGTCGGGGGCTGAAGCCAGATATACGGCGCATTGGTGCCGCCGAACACCTTCAGGCCGAGTTTCATCAGTGACTCACGGATGATCCGGGCATTGGCCATATAAAAATCGATCGTCGCCTTGACCTGTGCCTTGCCTTCGGCTGAGTAAGTTGCTTCCGCCCCGCGCTGCACGATGTAGGCGACTCCGTTGAACTTCGTCGTGTGTCTGCGGTTCCACAAGCGATGGAAATCCACGCGACCGCCGGCCACGGATCCGTCCCTGGTCTTACCCGTCACCGTCCGTGGCACCACCGTGTACGCACAGCGCGTGCCGGTGAAGCCGGCCGTCTTTGAATAACTGCGGAATTCAATCGCCACATCACGGCCGCCCGGAACCTCGTAAATCGAGTGCGGGATCGACGGATCGGTGATGTATGCGTAATAAGCCGCGTCATAGAGGATCAGCGCATCATTGGCCTTGGCGTATGCCACCCAGCGTGCCAAGGTATCGCGTGTGGCGACGGCACCGGTGGGATTGTTCGGATAGCAGAGGTAGATCACATCCACCTTCCGCTTTGGAAGCTCAGGGGTGAAGTTATTTTCAGCCGTCGTCGGCAGATAGACCAGACCGTCGTATTCGCCGCGGTCGTTGGCAGCTCCGGTATTTCCCGCCATCACGTTGGTATCGACGTACACCGGATAAACCGGATCGGTCATCGCAATCACGTTGTCATGGCCAAGAATGTCGAGGATGTTTCCCGTGTCGCATTTCGAGCCATCGGACACAAAAACCTCGTCGGGCTGGATGTCGCAGCCGCGCGCCTGGTAATCATTTTTTGCGATCGCTTCGCGCAGAAAGCCGTAACCCTGTTCGTCGCCATAACCCTGAAACGTCTCGCGTCGGGACATGTCGTCAACCGCCTTGTGCATCGCGGAGATGACCGCGGGAGCAAGCGGCTCGGTTACATCCCCAATGCCCAGACGGATTACCTTCGCGGACGGATGAGAAGCCTGAAAAGCCTTGACTCGCCGACCGATTTCGGGAAAGAGATAGCCAGCTTTGAGCTTGAGGTAGTTGTCGTTGATGTAGGCCATGAATCAATTACTCACACAAAGGGAAACAAGAGCGAAAAAGTTACCGGGAAATCGGAGCAAGCGAAAGCTCATCCAGGGATGCGGCGCCGGAGCCTCCCCTTGATGCGGGAGCAATAGAATCGGGTCCGCCGACTGCGAACATCGCTCCGCGAAAAAAGATTCACACCTTCGCGGCTGCGAACTTTCTGCCGACTTCCAGTGCTTCGTCCAGCTTGGCGGGGTCTTTGCCTCCTGCCTGCGCCATATCCGGTCGTCCGCCGCCGCCGCCGCCGGCGGCCTTGGCGACCTCGCGGACCCAGTCGCCTGCCTTCAGTCCCTTCTTAATCAACGCTTCCGGCACTGCGGCAATGAAGCTCACCTTTTCTCCGCCACCCGATACGCTGCCCAGCAGCAGCGCGGACTCCGGCTTCTTCTTGCGGATCACATCCATCGCGGTGCGGAGCATGTCGGCGTCCGCGCCATCCAGTGACTCAACGATCACGCCGCCGTTGGTGTTTTCCGCGATTTTCCGGGCGGCTTCCACCACATCGCCTGCCGCTTCTTTGCTGCGGGCCTTGTTCAGTTCCTTGAGTGTCTTCTGGAGATCAGCGATACCTTCGCGCAATCTGGCTTTGACCAAAGCGGGTAGTTGTGTATTCGCCAGTGCGCTGGAAAGCTCTGCGACGCCGCGGGTCAGCGCTTCGGCCTGTTCAACGCTCGCACCCAGGCCGCGCAGCGCGCCGAGCCGAGCGATCAGCATGTCGCCGCGAGCTTGCGCCTGATGGGCCATCTCACCGGTCAGCGCAGTGATGCGGCGCACCCCTTTGGCGACCGCTTCTTCCTGCACGAGCACAAACCCTTCTGCCTCACCCGTTTTGGCCAGATGGGTACCGCCGCAGAACTCGATGCTGTAACCGCCCCACTCAACATTTTCGGGGTTTGCCACGAGATCTTTGACCGGCACTCCAATCGACACCACGCGGACTCTTGGCGGATACTTTTCGCCGAACACCGCACGCAACCCGTGGATTTTCAGAGCCTGTTCCTGCGGAACCACATCGTGATAAACCGGCAGATCGCGGGCGATGTCTTCATTAACGGTTTTCTCGACAGCTTCGATTTCATCGAGAGTCAACGCTGCGTGGTGCGCGTAGTCAAAGCGCAGCTTCTGATCGTCAACCAGTGATCCTCTCTGATCTGCGGTCTTGCTCACATGAAGCCGGATCGCGCAATTCATGACATGCGTGGTGGTGTGATTGGACATAATCCGGGCGCGTCGATGCGGATCAACCTGCAATGTCAGCGTCTGGAGCCTTCGGTCGCCGACGGGGGTCGCCAGAAACGGCCCGCGTTCAACGATCCCCAGGTGAAAGAACACACCACCGACCTTGATGGTGTCCTGCACCATGAGCTGTCCGCCGCCGGCATTGATGATGATGCCTGTGTCGCCGACCTGACCGCCCATTTCCGCATAGAACGGCGTCCGGGCGACCACGACCGCAAGTTGCTCGCCAGCCGTTGCATGATCGATCCGTTTGTATTCCTCGCCCTCAAGACGGTAGGTAAGCACAAACGTCTCCACCCGTGCTTGAGTCCCTTTGACGGAGTCCGCATCAAGGCCGATGAACTCGGTGGCGGGGGGATTGTCCTGCTGGACGATGTTGACCAGCGACTCGCGAGCGATGTTGGCGGTGCCCCCGCCGGCACGGGCCTGCTCTTTGGCTTCATCCATCAATTTTTCAAAGCCGGCGATATCCACCGTCATGCCACGCTCTTCCGCCATCACGCGCGTCAAGTCAACGGGGAAGCCATACGTGTCGTGGAGTTTGAACGCATCATCCGCAGCGATGGTATTCGCCGTCCCGCCGCGCTTTGCTGCCTCGTCGAACAGTTCGATACCGCGATCGAGCGTCTTGCCAAAGCTGACTTCTTCATCCTTGATGAGATCCTTGACGCGGCCCGGATTTTTCCGCAGTTCCGGGAATGCTTCGCCCATCGCCTCGGCCACCGTATCGACCAGCCGATACATGAACGGATCACGCATTCCCAATTGCTGCCGTCCAAACCGCACTGCGCGACGCAGAATCCGACGAAGCACGTATCCTCGCCCTTCGTTACTGGGCACCGCACCGTCTGTTAAAGCAAACGTCAGACACCTCGCATGGTCGGCGATCACGCGAAACGCAATGTCGGTACGAAGCTGTGCATTGGCGGCCTCGGCGGCGGCGTCAATGCTGTTGGTCGCGGTGAATTGTCCGGTGTATCGGTGGCCGGAGACTTCACCGATCGCACGGAAGAACGGCTCCCAGAGATCAATCGCAAAGTTGTCCTCTTTACCCTGCAGCACCTGACATATCCGCTCGAAGCCCATGCCGGTGTCCACATGCTGTGCCGGCAGAGTGACTAGCGACCGATCGGGATTGCGGTTGTACTGGATAAAGACGTTGTTCCAGATTTCCATGACGCGCGGGTCGGAGCCGTTGACCTGCGGGCCGCCGGACTTGTCGGGTGTACGATCGTAGTAGATTTCGGTGCAAGGGCCACACGGGCCGGTGTCACCCATCTCCCAGAAGTTATCCTTGCCGAAATAGTGAATGTGATTATCGGGCAGCCGGGCGACTTGCTTCCAGATGTCAGCCGCCTCGGTGTCACGCGGCACACCGTTTTTTTCATCGCCCTCAAAACAGGTGACATGGATGCGGGATGGATCGAGCTTCCAGACCTGTGTAAGCAGTTCCCAGGACATCTCGATCGCGCCGAGCTTGAAGTAGTCACCGAACGACCAGTTACCCAGCATTTCAAAGAAGGTGTGGTGCCGCCGCGAGCGACCTACGTCATCGAGGTCATTGTGCTTGCCTCCCGCACGGATGCATTTCTGGGTGTTGGCGACACGCTTCCACGGCGCGGTCTGCGTGCCCAGGAAATAAGGCTTGAACTGGTTCATCCCCGCATTGGTAAATAGCAGCGTCGGGTCATCGTGAGGGACGACAGGCGACGAGGGTACGAATACGTGCGCATGCCTCTTGACGAAGAAGTCGAGGTACTGCTGGCGGATTTCGCGGCTGGTAATCATGGGCGTGCCTTTTTCGAGCCCCTCAGTATATCGTTCCCCATTCCGAATACCTTGTTTCGTCTCCCTCGGTCGCATAGGGTGTACAGGTTCCCGGCAGGGTTTGCATTGCGCGCAGCTCCGGGGAAGAATGCTCACGGATCTCCCGCAAGCCTAATCGACAGGGGTGCTCGATGGCGTCGGTCTGTTTTTATTTTCAGGTCCATCAGCCGTTCCGGCTCCGACGTTACAGCGTCTTTGATACCGACTACAGCTATTTTGATGACCGCCGCAATGCGCAGATTCTCAATAAGGTCGCCGGTAAGTGCTATCTGCCCACGACGCGGCTGATCCTCGATCTGGTCCGCAAACACGACGGCCGGTTTCGAGTCGCGTATTCCCTCACCGGCTGCGTTATCGATCAGTTCAAGCAGCATTGCCCGGAAATGATCGACCTGCTGACAGCCCTAGCGAAAACCGGTTGCTGTGAGTTCCTCGGCGAAACCTACTACCACAGCCTGTCGTTTATCTATTCGCGCGATGAGTTCCGTGCCCAGGTCAACCGGCACGCGACCCTGATGGAAAATCTTTTCGGTCAGCGGCCGACCGTTTTCCGCAACACCGAGCTGATCTACAGCAACGAGGTGGCGAGCTTCATCGCTTCCATGGGCGGGTATCGTGCCGTGATCGCAGAAGGTGCTGACCACATCCTCGGCTACCGATCACCCAACTACCTCTACTGGCCGCACGGCACCAGAAATCTCAAGCTCCTGCTCAAAAATTACCGTCTCAGCGACGACATCGCGTTTCGCTTTTCCAATCGCGGGTGGACCGAGTGGCCGCTCACCGCTGACAAGTTCACCAAGTGGATCAACCAGATCAACGGCGACGGATTCGTATGCAATCTCTTCATGGACTACGAAACCTTCGGCGAGCATCAGTGGTCGGACACGGGAATTTTCGATTTTCTGGCTGCATTACCCGGCGAAGTACTCAAGAGCGGAGCCAATGACTTCAAAACGCCCAGCCAGTGCGCCCAAGCGTATGAAGCCGTGGGCGAGTATGACGCGCCGCACATGATCAGTTGGGCGGATACGGAGCGCGATCTGTCCGCATGGCTGGGAAATGCGATGCAATCCAACGCCCTGCACGAACTCTACAAGCTCGAGCAACCTATCAAGGAAACTGAAGACGAGTCACTGCTCGAAGACTGGAGAAGGCTCACCACGAGCGACCATTTCTATTACATGTGCACCAAATACTTCGCGGATGGCGACGTACACAAGTATTTCAATCCCTACGAATCTCCCTACGACAGCTACATCAATTTCATGAATGTGCTGGATAACATGCGCTCGCGCCTGGAGAAGGTCGAGGCGTGATGCCAGGTGCGATGGCTGGATGTCCTGCCTGTTTGATGGATCATCCAGACCAACCGCTCTACACAGAGGCTCTCTCCGCCCTTACTATCCCGTCATGCGATTCTCGGATTTTGACGCAATTCTCTTCGACATGGACGGCACGCTCTACCGTGAACATCACGCGCTGCCGGGTGTGGCGGAGGTGCTCGCAAGGCTGCGCGGAGCCGGATGCCGGATGGCGTGCATCACCAACAACAGCGCCAACACCGCCCCGGAATTATCCGCACGATTGGCGAAAATGGGTGTGGAAGTCGCGCCGGAAATGATCTTCACCGCGTGTCACGCCATGGCGGACACGATCACCGAACGCTGGCGGACACCTCGTGTCTTCAACTTCGCCGGCAGTGCCCTGCCCCATGAGCTTGGCCAACGCGCCACGCTGGTAGAGCGGCTCGATGGACCCTGCGATGTCGTCGCGGTCGGTACGCATTTCCGTGAAAACGCTGTGGCCTTCGACTTTGAACAGTCGCTGATCGGCCTCAATCACCTGCGCAAGGGCGCACAACTGGTGGTTGGTTGCGCAGATCGGGTATTCCCCATTCAAGGCGGGGATGTGGAGTTTGGTTCGGGAAGCTGGGGCATGCTTTTCACCTATGCTGCGAATCTTCCTCCCTCGCGTGTGACTTATGCGGGCAAACCGGAGCCGGGTTTCTTTCTCTCGCTTTGTCGCCGCATGGGTTTTGATCCTAAACGCTGCCTGATCGTCGGCGACAATCTCGAATCAGACATCGCCGGCGGGCAATCCGTGGGCATGACCACCGCGTTGATCCTCACGGGTATCACCAGCGAGGAGGAAGCCAGAGCGCACCACGTGCGGCCGGATATGGTTGTGTCAGGTATGGATGATCTGTGGGCTAAGCTCCGCTGAGGCTGTCACCGGTGCATCGCCGCTTCAGAATCGCTACATTGCTGCGACTTTTCCTTACTTATGCAGGAGCGTCTCGTGGCTGAACGTACCACCCCAGGCATCCGCGCCGCATTGACCATTGCCGGCAGTGATTCGTCAGGCGGCGCCGGCATCCAGGCTGATCTGAAGGTCTTTTCCATCATGGATGTTTACGGGGCGACGGCGATTACCGCCATCACCGCGCAGAACACCACCGCCGTCAGAAAATCCCTCGTCCTGGATCCATCGCTCGTCGAGGAGCAGATCGACGCGGTAGGCGGCGACCTCAAGATTGACGCGACCAAAGTTGGCATGCTCGGCAATGCTGCGGTGGCGGAAACGGTCGCCAAAGCCGTCAACCGGCTCAACCTCTTCCCACTGGTCGTCGATCCGGTGATGATCGCCAAAAGCGGCAGCAAACTCATCGACGATGCAGCCATCGCCGTGATAACCAAAAAACTTCTACCTCTGGCCGCGGTTACGACGCCGAATCGCCACGAAGCGGCACGACTGCTCGGATCATCCGACTCGATCAGCGATGTGTACGGTGCGACAACTGCTGCGAAGGAAATCTGCCGCCGATTCGGCGCGCGGGCCTGCATCGTCAAGGGCATCCGTAAACCGGACGATCAGGAAGGTCAGGCGGTGGATGTATTCGTCTTCCGTGATGCTCAGGGGCAGGAACGAGTCAAGGAAGTTTCCAGCCCATGGCGCATCACCGACAACACGCACGGCTCAGGGTGTACGTTCAGTGCTGCGATCACCGCTGCCCTGGCACTGGGTCAACCGCTCGAAGAAGCTGTGCAGACCGGCAAGAGCGTCATCAGCGAGGCTCTGCGGCAGAACACCGGCGTGGGGCTGGGTAACGGCCCGGTCAATCACCTCGCGTGGGCCAAGGTCAAGAAATAGCCTCAACCCGCATTACCTTCGCGCAGCGGAGCAGCTCGTGCTGGACGCGGTAAACCCGCGGTAAGCGACGGTGCTGAATAGGCGGCTGTGTGCAGCATGCGTAAGATCACGTCCGCATGGAAGAATCCGAACGATCCAGTTCCACCGTTGTACAAGAGCGCGCGATCCTCATCGCTTGCCTGTTACCCGGTCATCACGCGGACCCGCATGACCCGCTGGGTGAATTGCGCAGCCTCGCGGATACCGCAGGCGCGATCGTCGTCGATGAACTGATGCAGAACAAGCAGAAACCCGAGGCCAAGACCTTCATCGGTAAAGGTAAAGTCGTCGAAGTCGCTGAACTGGTCCGCGTCCACAAGGCGGATGTGGTTATTTTCGACAACGACCTGTCGCCCTCACAGATTGGCAATATCGAGGAAGTTACCAAGTGCAAAGTGATCGACCGAAGCGAACTGATCCTCGACATCTTCGCTGCTCGGGCGCGTACGCATGAGGCCAGACTCCAGGTGGAGCTGGCGCAACTGCAATACACTTACCCGCGTCTCCGCGCCATGTGGTCCCACCTTGAACGGATCGTCGGCGGCGCGCCGACGGGAATCGGTACCCGCGGCCCCGGCGAGCAGCAACTCGAAATCGACCGCCGAATCGTGCAGCGGAAAATCACCGCGCTCCGCCGCGAAATCGAACACGATCTGGGCCGCAAACGCCGCGAGGTTGCCGCTCGCAACAAAGATTTTTTTACGGTCGGACTGGTCGGTTACACCAATGCCGGCAAGAGCACGCTTTTCAACACGGCGACCGACGGCAATGCCTATGCCGATGACAAACTCTTCGCCACGCTCTCGACTCGAACCCGCAAATGGGAGCTGGGCGACGGCGATACCGTGATGCTCTCAGACACGGTTGGATTTGTCCGCGATCTGCCCCACCACCTCGTCGCCAGCTTTCGTGCGACTTTGGAAGAAGCGGTCCACAGCGACATGTTGCTGATCGTCCTCGATGTTTCCCACCCACGCGCCAGCCAGCATCTCAAAACCGTGATGGAAGTGCTCGACGAGATCGGCGCCAATACTCAGCAGCGGTTGCTCGTGCTCAACAAGATTGACCGGCTCGAAAGCAACGCAGAACTGCTGATTCTCCAGAAAGAGTTTCCCGACGCATTGCCGATCAGTGCCCGTTCCGGTCGCGGGATGGATGTTCTCGTCGAGCGGGTACGGGAAGCGATGCGCGGCGGGATGAAGACGCTGGACTTTTCCATCGACCTGACCGACGGCAAAGCAATCAGCTTCCTCGAATCCCGCGCCCAGGTGCTGGAGCGACG
Source organism: Phycisphaeraceae bacterium (assembly GCA_020851465.1). Classification (NCBI taxonomy): domain Bacteria; kingdom Pseudomonadati; phylum Planctomycetota; class Phycisphaerae; order Phycisphaerales; family Phycisphaeraceae; species Phycisphaeraceae bacterium. The sequence continues at coordinate 237,436 of JADZCR010000003.1, forward strand.
GTGGGAAGATTCAAAGGCGTACTTCAAGGTACGGATCGGCGGAAGGCAGCTCGACCAGCTCTGGGCGATGGGCACCAGCGCACGCCTGCAACCATAGGATCACCTTTTTACGAAGCCGAAGGCTACGTCTCCGGCTCCGAATATGAGGAGCCAGCAGCGTCGGCTCTGCTTTGATTTGATTCCCGTCCCTACGCCGGGCTGGGGATCGTTTCCAGCACCTGTTGCATGATCCGGCTGGCGGCGATGCCATCCGCATCGTGCGTGTAGGTCTTCGTGATGATGCGGTGGGCGCAGACCGGAATCACGTTCGAAATAATGTCATCGGGCACAACGTAGTCACGTTTGTGCAGCATCGCTGTCGCCCTTGCCGCCTGCACGAGGGCGAGTGAACCTCGCGGCGAGACGCCGATCTGAAGTTGATCGTTCGTCCGCGTTGCGTTGGCGATCTGGATCACGTAATTCGTCAATGCCGGGTCGATGGTGACCTTGTGAACCTGCTCCTGAAGCTCAACGAGATCCTGAGCTGTCATCACTGGTTTGAGATCGTTCAGCGCAGTCCGGGCGGGATCGATCTCCAGAATGCGTGCCTCGTCTTCCTGACTCGGATAACCCAGATGGATCCGCATCAGGAAGCGGTCAAGCTGGCTCTCAGGCAGAAAATAAGTGCCCTCAAACTCAAACGGATTCTGCGTCGCCACCACGATGAAAGGCTGAATGAGTTTCCGTGTGTGGCCGTCGATCGAGACCTGCGCCTCGTTCATCGCTTCGAGCAGAGCGGACTGTGTGCGAGGAGTGGTGCGATTGATTTCGTCAGCCAGGACGATGTTGGAAAAAATCGGGCCGGGCTTGAAGACAAACTCACTCTTATGCTGATCCCAAATGGTGACACCCAGAACATCGCCGGGGAGCATGTCAGGCGTCAGTTGAATACGGCTGAGGGTGCAATCGAGGCTGCGCGCCAGTGAGGAGGCGAGGATGGTCTTGCCCACGCCGGGGACGTCCTCGATGAGGACATGACCACGCGCGAGGAGACAGACGATGACCTTTTCAATGGCGGTCTGATTTCCCAGAAAAGCTCGCTGAATGTTTGCACGAAGGCGTTCGAGCCTCTGCATCAAGAAACTCCGCGGAATGTCCCCAGCGGGCGAAAGTATAACACCAAGCCGGGGTGTGATGAGGTCGGATTCACGCCGTTTAGTGATTGTGGGTATCGGATAATCGCACCGTAAATCGGTATCGCGTACGTTACAATGTTTGAATGTCATCACCGTCGTGGTGACGGGAAACGCCATTGTCCTACGAAATCATTAACGAGCTTGTCCATCGCATCAGGGGGTATCCGCTCCACGCCGTCATCGTTGAGCTGGTGGTGCTGTGGATCGCCGTTTACCTGTTCATGCGAATCCTGCGCGGCACACGAGGGGCCCGTGTGATCAAGGCCGTCGCCCTGATCCTCCTGGTGGCGACGCCGGTGGTCCGCATCCTGACGACGGACAACGAATACGAGCGGATCAACTACCTCTACAGCCGTTTCATCACCATCGCGATGATCACGATGGTCGTTGTATTCCAACCGGAGCTGCGTCGTGCCCTGGTGCGGCTGGGGGATGCTCCGATCTTCCGCGGAGCCGGCCTCAGACATGCGCGAGTCATCGATGCGGTGATCGACGCCGTGCTGGAGTTAAGCAAAGCGAAAACCGGCGCAATCATCGCTTTGGAGCGTGACATCGCGCTCGACGGCGTCGTGGTCGCAGGTATCCCGATCGATGCGATCGTCAGTGCCGAACTCCTGACGACCATTTTCAAACCCGGCAGCGCACTGCATGACATGGCCGTGGTCATCCGAGAGGACCGCGTGGTGTCGGCAGGCGTGCAGCTCCCGCTGGCGGAGGGTGAGGCATTCACGGCCGGGCTGGGATCGCGACACCGTGCCGCGATCGGACTGACACAGGAAACCGATGCCGTGGTCGTCATCGTCAGCGAGGAGACCGGCACGATCAGCGTCGCCCGCCGGGGTAATCTGCTGCGTCAGCTCTCCGCCGACGATTTACGCAACCTACTGACCCGAGGCGAAGCGCCGAAGAAGAAGCGTCGCGCCGCCAACAGCAAGAGCCTCGCCGCCTAATGGTCATGACTCCCCGCAAAATCTGGCAGAGCTTCCGCACGGTGGTGGTCGTTACCATCGTGGCGGGACTGGTCTGGCTCTACGCGGAGAGTGAAAATGTTCGCTCGCATGCGCTGGATGTAGAGGTGCAGTTCGTCGCGCCGACGGATCGACCGCTGGAGATCAAGCCTTCAGACCCCGTTCGAGTACGGGTCATCATGCGTTCCGCTGCGGGAAAGTTCGCGGAAGTCGAGCGGCAGATCCGCAATGGCCCCGTCCGGGTGATCGTGCGCGACAAGGCCGACGGCAAATCACAGCAACTCATCTCGCTCCGCGAGCAGCTTGCTTCGGCGGCTCCGCTGTCCGCCCTCGGCGTTAACATCACCGAAGTTCAGCCGAGCATGCTCGAAGTGAGCGTCGAGCCGCTTCAGAAGATTTCCCTCGATGTGGTCGTCGCAACCAACGGCGTGCAGCTCGCCGGGCCGGCTGTCGTCGATCAAAAACAGATCACCGTCGATGTGCCCGCTTCCATGGTGAAATCGCTCAACGGCGCCCAGGCCGTCGCACGTCTTGATGAGAAAACGCTGTCACAGCTTGAGGTCAACGTGCCTCATCAGGTCGATGCTGCGATCGAGCTTCCCGAACCTCTCCGAGACACCAATTACACACCCAGCGCTTCGCGTGTGAAGGTCACGCTGACCGTCCGCAAGCAGACTGATACGTTCGTCGTTCCCTACGCGGTGCCTGTGCTCGTTCAGGGACCGCCTACGGAGCTTGCGACCTACTCGGTCGTGTTCAGCGAAGAGACTCGTTTCCTCCGCGATGTTGCACTCACCGGCCCCAGCGATGTGATTGATCGCATCCGTAAAGGCGACATCAAAGTAGTCGCGTACGTGCCCTTGACGGTGGATGAACTGGAACGCGCCGCAGGCAAGGACGCGGTGACTTCAGTGCCGATCATCAGCCTGCCCGCCGGTGTCACGCCGGTCGAAAGCCCCGCACCGGTGAGCTACAAGATTCTCAAGCGTGAGAAAAGTTAAGACGCGGCAAAATAGCGGGATTTTCTGTCCCCCGTCGTCACTTGTCCGCTGCTGAGGACCGCCCTTCGTCACGATCAGACGCGCTTTCCTACAATACGCCGATGGATGTGCGTACCTACTGTCAAAATCTCGCTGACCGCGCGCAGGCCGCCAGCCGCGTGCTGATGTCAACACCCGGCTCGGTGCGTACCGCCGCCCTGCGCCGCGTGGCAACACGTCTGGTGGAACAAGCAGCCTCGATCAAGGAAGCCAACGCCCGCGATCTGGCCGCCGGGGAACAGGCTGGACTTTCCAAGCCGATGCTCGATCGGCTGAAGCTCGACGACAAGCGGATCTCCGCAATGGCCGACGCCGTGATGCAGATTGCCGACCAGGTGGACCCGATCGGGCAGGTCATCGAGGGGGCGGTTCGTCCCAACGGCCTGCGTATCCAGAAAATTCGTGTACCGATCGGCGTGGTGCTTTTCATTTATGAAAGCCGCCCGAATGTCACCTCCGATGCCGCCGCTCTGTGCATCAAGAGCGGTAATGCGTTAATCCTCCGTGGCGGTAAAGAAGCCGCGCACTCCAACGCTGTCATCGTGAAAGTGATCCAGGATGCGATGGAGCAGTCGGGGATCGTCAAAGACGCTGTGCAGTTTGTGGAAACGACCGACCGCGCCGCCGTCGGTGAACTCCTCAAGCTCGAAGGCAAAATCGACGTCTGCATTCCTCGCGGCGGTGAGTCGCTGATTCGTGCTGTCGTCGAACAGTCGCTGATCCCCGTAATCAAACACTACACCGGCAACTGCCACATCTATGTGGACGCCACCGCCGATGCGGATTCAACCGTCGATATCTGTGTCAACGCCAAGGTGCAGAAGCCCTCGGCCTGCAATGCCGTGGAGACGATTCTCTTTCATCAGCAGGCGGTTCAGCGCGGCCTGCTCCGGCGCGTCTGTGATGCCCTGGTCAATAAAGGCGTGGAGATACGAGGCGATGAAGCGACTCACGCCGTCTTCTCCGCAGCAAAGAACGCTTCCGAGCAGGACTGGTACACGGAATATCTCGATCTGATCGTCGCGGTGAAAGTCGTGGACAGCCTCGATCAGGCGATCGACCACATCAATGTTTACGGCTCGCACCACACGGATGCCATCCTCACCGGCGATCTCAAGGCTGCGGACCAGTTCGTCCAGCGTGTCGATGCGGCTGGCGTATTCGTCAACTGCTCGACACGATTCGCGGATGGCGGCGAATACGGCCTGGGCGCGGAGATCGGCATCAGCACCGACAAACTCCACGCCCGCGGTCCGATGGGTGCCGCCGACATCACAACCTACAAATGGGTCGCCTACGGCACAGGACAGGTGCGGCCCTGAGCCGACCGTATTCATCCATGACGCATCCATCCATCGGGCTAGTCGTCTTTGATCTGGGGCGTGTGATGATCCGCCTCTGTGGCGGATGGAAGAACGCCTGCGAAAAAGCGAATGTCCCCTGCCGTCTCAATCTCGACTCGCCCGAAGATCCAGCACGCAAGGAACTGCTCCGACTCATCTTCCTCAACGAAACCGGCCGCATCGATCACGATGAATGGTCACGCAGCACCGCGGCAATCATGGGTATCAAACCCTCGCAGGTGACGGCTATTTCGCTGGCGTGGCTCGAAGGGCCATACCCCGGTTGGCATGAATTGCTCGACCGTCTTCAATCCGCCCGCATCCAGACAGCCTGCCTTTCCAATACCAACAGCGTCCACTGGAAACTGATGCACGACGAGGGGCCAAACCAGCTTCCGCTCCTTCGCCTCGACTATCGCTTTGCCAGCCACCTGATCCAAGCTCATAAGCCTGATCCAGCCATTTACCATCACGTCGAACAACAGACCGGCATCAACCCGGAAGCGATGCTGTTTTTCGACGACGTAGCGGAAAACTGTCAGGCGGCACGGGATCGTGGCTGGGCGGCTGAAGTGATCGAGCACCCCGGCAATCCGGTGGAGCAAATCACCCGGCATCTCAACGCATACGGCGTGCTTTAGACTGCCGGCCTCTCCCCCGAAGTGTTGAAGGAAATATTCCTGACAATTCGTATCATCTTCACTTCGCCGAGACCTCTGCCCCCAGCTAGAAGAAGGATGACCGATGACCGCTTCTCCCGCCACCGGAACCTCCGGAACACTCCCCGCCTCCGGTGAAGCACGGGTATTTCGTGTCGAAGTCAGGCCGCGTGACGGCGAGCCTGATGCCGTCGCTCATAGTGTGCTGACCGAAGCGCGCAAAGCCGGCGCGAAAGTGTCACAGGTGACGACAGCGCGTGTTTATCTGATTCAGGCCCGCCTTGAGGAGGAGATGGTGGGTCGGATCGCGCGGGAATTGCTCACTGATCCGATCACCCAGACGGTTTCGCTCGGCGCAACCGCTCTGCGTGAAGGAGATGCGGTCGTTGAAGTCCACTACCAGCCGGGGGTGATGGATCCCGTCGCGCAATCCACACGCGATGCGATCGTGGAGATGCTGCCTGAGCTTTCCGCTGATGAAGTCGAAGTCCGCACCGGATTTCGATACGACTTTGTCGGCGGCGTGTCGGACCGCGCCGTTCTGCACGCTCTGGCGGAGCGATCACTAGCCAACACGGTGATCCAGGACATCCACGATACGCCATACTTGCCCGATCATTTCCAGAGCGGCTCCGCGTATTCCCTCCGCATCACTCACGTGCCGCTGCTCAATCTCGATGACGACGGCCTGATGAAGCTCTCCCGCGAGGGGCACCTCTTTCTTAGTCTCGACGAGATGCGGGCTATCCGCGACTACTTCCGCTCGCTCCCCGGCGGCGGGCGCGATCCGAGCGATATCGAGCTGGAAACCATCGCCCAGACCTGGAGCGAACATTGCGTCCATAAGACGCTTAAATCCACGGTGCGCTATCGCGAGACTACTTCGCCAAGAGCGGCTTCGGGTCACTCGCCGTCGATCGCTGATTTCCTGGCCCATCCCGGTCATGAGCGCAACGCTGACGGCTCCATCACGATCCACAACCTGCTCAAGAGCACCGTCGCAGCCGCCACGCATGAACTGATGGCAAAGACGGACCTGGGTGATTGGTGCGTCAGTGTGTTCAAGGACAACGCAGGCATCGTGAAGTTTGATAATGCTGACGGCGTCTGCATCAAGGTTGAAACCCACAATCACCCCAGCGCAATCGAACCCTATGGCGGTGCGGCGACCGGTATCGGCGGCTGTATCCGCGATGTGATGGGCACCGGACTGGCTGCCAGACCTATCGCCAATACCGACGTGTTCTGCGTTGCGTTTCCCGACCGTAATGACGACAGCGCAACTCCGCACGCAGCCGGCGGAACTAAGCCCGCATCCGATCCGCTTCCCAAAGGCGTCATTCATCCGCGGCGCGTGCTTCAGCAGGTCGTCGCAGGTGTGCGTGACTACGGCAACCGAATGGGGATCCCGACAGTCAACGGCGCGGTTGCATTCCACGAGGACTACCTCGCCAATCCGCTGGTTTTCGCAGGCTGCATCGGGTTGATCCCGCTCGATAAGTGTTTCGGGAAAGTTCAGCCGGGTGATCGGATCATCGCTCTGGGCGGGCGAACCGGTCGCGATGGCATACACGGAGCGACATTCTCCAGTGCAGAATTGACGGACACTCATGCGGATGAGTTCGCTCATGCTGTGCAGATCGGCAATGCCATCACGCAGAAGAAAACACTCGATGTCATCCTCCAGGCGAGGGATATTTCTGCGGACCAAGGCGGCCCCCTCTTCCACGCCATTACCGACTGCGGGGCAGGCGGTTTTTCCAGCGCGATCGGTGAAATGGGCAAGGACACCGGCGCACACGTCACGCTCGAAACCGCTCCGTTGAAATATCGCGGTCTGAGTTACACGGAAATCTGGATCAGCGAGGCGCAGGAGCGCATGGTGCTCGCGGTGCCTGCCGACCGTGTCGCGCAGCTTCGCCGTCTCTGTGAAGCTGAAGATGTCGAAATGTGCGATCTGGGGCAGTTCGGATGGAACCAGGAAGGCACCAGCGATCCGGTGCTGGTCCTGACTTATCACGGCACCGAAGTCGGTCGTCTTTCCACCCACTTCCTGCACGAAGGAATCCCAACACCAACCCGTGAAGCGGAATGGAGCTTCTCTGCCGCAAGCCGCTCCGCTCCGGCGAGGCTATCGAATGCTGAACACTCCAGCTCGCTGAAGGAAACGCTATTCGCGTTACTTTCCCATCCAAACATCGCCAGCAAACATTGGATCATTCGGCAATACGACCACGAAGTGCAGGGCGGATCCGTGGTCAAGCCGCTGGTCGGCCCACGACAGGACGGCCCCGGCGACGCGGCGGTGCTGCGGCCAAAACTCGACTCGTCACGCGGCATCGCCATCGGAAACGGATTACAAACCGGGCTGGGAGAAAAAACACCGGGCGGGGATTCCTATTGGATGACGCTCGCTGCGATTGACGAAGCAGTGCGCAATGTCGTCTGCGTCGGGGCGAACCCGGCACGGATCGCCATTCTGGATAATTTCTGCTGGCCGCGCTGTGACGATCCGAAGCAACTCGGCTCCCTCGTCCGGGCGGCGGAAGCGTGCTATGCAGGCGCATTGGCCTATCGCACGCCGTTTGTCTCCGGCAAGGACAGCCTGAGCAACCAGTTCACGACGGAAGACGGCAAGCTCATCACGATTCCGCCGACGCTACTGATTACCGCGCTGGGCATCGTGCCCGACACGACTCTCGCGCGAACGATGGACGCCAAGGCAGCGGACAGCACGCTGCTGCTCGTGGGTGAAACGACCGGATCGATGGGCGGCTCGCATTACATCGACGTGGCAGGTGATGCGGGGCGCGACTGCTCGATACCCCGCACGGACCTGACACGTGGCCCCGGCACCGCGTCGGCGGTTGCGGAGTTGATCGCTCGCGGCCTGGTGCGATCCGCCCATGACTGCTCAGACGGCGGGCTGCTCGTGGCTGCCGCCGAGATGGCATTCGCCGGAGGAATCGGACTGGACCTCGATCTCGACCAGGTTCCGACCACCCGTGAGCTTGACCATCTCACCCATGCCTTCGCGGAGACGCCGAGTCGTTACCTGCTGGAGGTCGCCCCCGCCGATCTTGATTCGGTAATCCGCTCGCTCAAAGCGACGGGAATCCCTTACGGGCAGGTGGGTCGATTCGCCGGCCATCACCGCCTGACGGTTCGTTGTGCCAAGCATGGCCGCCTGCTCGATGAGCCGTTGGATGATCTCCGCACGATCTGGCGCAAACCACTCGACTGGTGAAACACCACGACGGCGGCATCACTCGAAGCAATCTACAATTCAAGCTCATGCAAGACGGCCCCGATACCAGCGAGACGCTCTATCTCATTGACGGCCACGCGCAGATTTTTCGCGCCTATTTCGCCATCCGCGGCGGACTCAACAGCCCCGTCACCGGCGAACCCACCCAGGCGGTGTACGGCATGACGGGGATGTTTCTCAAGCTCCTCGCGACATTCAAGCCGCAGTACGTCGTCATGGCCATCGACACACCCGGCAAAACATTCCGCGATGAGATGTTTAACGATTACAAGGCCAATCGCGCGCCGACGCCTCCCGACCTCGAAGCGCAGATTCCGCGCATCCTTGAAATCACCCGGCTGTTTGGAATTCCCGTCATCGGCCAGACCGGCGCAGAAGCGGATGACATCATCGCGACAATCACGCGACGACTGCTGAACGATCCAAAATGTAAACACCTGAATATCCGCATCGTCTCGAAAGATAAAGATCTCCAGCAGCTTCTCAACGACCGCGTGCAGATGTTCGACATCCATACCGACACGACGATCGATGCTGCATGGCTCAAGGAAAACAAAGGCATCGCGCCTCAACAGGTGATCGACCTGCTGGCATTGACAGGCGATACGGTGGACAACGTACCGGGTGTGCCCGGCGTCGGTGCAAAAACAGCCGCAAAACTCATTCAGGACTACGGCTCGATCGAAGGCATCTATGCAAACCTCGACAAGCTCAAAGGCAAACTCCGGGAAAATCTCGAGGCCTCACGCCAAACGCTGGAAGTCAGCCGAACACTGGTAACGCTCAAGAGCGATCTCGAACTGGACTTTACGCTTGAGAAGGCCAGAGCCGGCTTGATCGAGATGGCCGGACTCCGTCGTGTGTTTGAGGAGTTGGGGTTCCGAAAGCACATCACCGATCTGGAGGCATTGGTCAACCGTGGTTCGGATTCCACCGCGAAAACCGCTGGTGATGCCGCCTCCGGCAAATCGACGCAGGCGCCCGCCAGGAAAGATGACGCGGATTTCTCGCCGTCTCTTTTTGAAGCAGTCGCGCCAGCTGTGACATCGGACGGGCAGGCTGAACCGTCGAATCACATCAGGACGCCGGGCCTGACCACAGCGGACGACTTTGCCTATCGCGCGATTGTGACGACCGGCGAGCTTGATGAGCTGGTCCACTCGCTCCGAACCGCACCGATCATCAGCGTGGACACGGAAACGATCGGTCTGGGCGGTGCAATGGCGATGTGCGGCATGAGCTTTTCGTGGAAGGCTGGTACGGGGGTTTACATTCCGCTTCGCTCGCCCGATCCGTCACAACATCTGGACCAGCGCGCGGTGCTGGAAAAACTCCGGCCGATTCTCGAAGATCCCACGCGCCCCAAGTGCGGGCACAACCTCAAATATGACGCGCTGGTATTCCGTCACGCCGGCGTGCGATTACGCGGCATCGTGTTCGATTCGATGATCGCCAGTCACCTTGCCGGCTCACCTACGCATGGGCTTGACTCGCTGGCACTGAGCTGTCTGAAGCACGAGATGATTCCCATTACTCGTCTCATCGGTCTGGCGGAGACACGAAAAAAGGGAGCGGGCCAGCGGACGATGGACCAGGTACCGCTGGAGTTGATCGTGCCTTACGCCTCGGAGGATGCGGACATCGCCCTGCGTCTCCACGAGCACTTCATACCGCGGTTGCGGCTCATGGGGATGGAACGGTTGGCGGCAGAAATCGAGATGCCGTTGGTTGAGGTGCTGTCGGAGATGGAGTTTCACGGCATCAAGGTGGACCCGGCCGTACTCATCCAGCAGCAGCAGGTACTCAACACCCGCATCGTTCAATTACGACGGGATATCCTCGACAAGGCACAATTCGACTTCAACCCTGATTCACCCAAGCAGCTCGCGGAGGTGCTCTTTACTCATCTGGGCCTGCCGGTGCAGAAAAAAACCAAGACCGGCCCCTCCACGGATATCGAAGTGCTCGAAACGCTCGCGGAACTTGACGGCATCGACCCGGCGAAACAGGCGGTGCCTCGACTGATCGTCGAGTATCGGCAACTCACCAAGCTCGTGGGGACCTATCTTGAAAATCTGCGTGAGAGCATCCGCGCGAGCACAGGCCGGGTCCACGCGCAATTTCATCAAGCGGCGACAGCGACCGGGCGGCTGTCGTCCAACGGTCCGAACCTTCAGAACATCCCCATCCGTACCGAGGTAGGACGACAGATTCGTAAAGCATTCATCGCTGAGCCGGGAAATGTCCTCATCAGCGCGGATTATTCACAGATCGAGCTGCGCGTGCTGGCGCATCTGTCACAGGATCCTCGCTTGACCGAGGCATTCGCCAAAGATCTCGATGTGCATACCGACGTAGCGGCGCAGGTGTTCGGCGTGCCTTTCGATCAGGTGACACGCGAGCAGAGAAATCAGGCGAAGATCATCAACTTCGGCATCGTTTACGGCGTCAGTGCGTACGGTCTGGTGCGAAGGATCGAGGGACTCGACCTCGAATCGGCGAAAAAACTCATCGCTGACTACCGCACGCGATTCAAGGGAATCGACACCTTCCTCCAGGCGTGTGTGCAGGAGGCGATGGACAAAGGTTACGTGGAGACGATGGGCGGGCGGCGGCGAATGATCCCCGAACTCCGCTCGGAAAACGGCGCACAGCGCAGCCTCGGTCAGCGACTGGCGATCAACAGCGTGGTGCAGGGCAGCGCAGCGGAATTGATCAAGCGCGCAATGGTGAATCTCCAGCGACGGATCGACGCCGACGGACTGACGATGATGATGCTGCTCCAGATCCACGACGAGCTTGTTTTTGAGTCCCCTGCCGATGATGCGGAGAAAAATGCAGCAATCATCAAAGCGGAGATGGAGTCAGCCATGACGCTGCGGATACCGCTGAAGGTAGAAGTCGGCGTGGGGAAGGATTGGCTGGAAACCAAGTAACCTCGCGGCGTGCTCAGGCTCGATCTCCCAGCTCGCCGAGGATTTGTTGAGTCAGTTCCCAGAAATGAGCCTCGCGGAACGCCGTCGCCGCTCCCGGCAGTGAGCCATGACGCTGGCTATGGCTGCTCCAGTGGCTTTGTGCGCTGAATAGCCTCTGACGACATAATTCGGCGGCATCCCGATCCTGCGATTTCAGGTAACGACGGTATGCGGCAAGTCCGGCCAGCAAGTCACGCAATGCCTCAAACAATGATTCGCCATAGCTCATCGTGTTAATCAGCGGCTCAAGTATGCTGCGGGTGCGATCAGTCAGGTGCTGGCTCAGGGCGGCGCGGTCAGAATAAAGCCTCTCCACCGCAGACTGTTTTTCGGCAACCACTTCCTCAAGTGTGTTTTCCGGTAACCGCTGAATGATGCGCCATGCTGCCCGCGCATCGACCAGGTCATCCTGTATCCAATCCGCGTTGGGATGCCAGGGGTCAGCCTTGGTGCGTGCAAACGGGCCGATGTAAAAGCCCTGCCGGATCACTTCCGGAGAATCCACCAGCGTCTGCTGGATCGCGGCAGCAATCGGCTCGCTGACGACGCCCAACCGCTCACCGATCCAGCGCTGCGCCAGGTCAAGCGGTGCGATGGAGGGATTTTCCGCCAGCAACGGGACGGAGAAGACATTGGCGTCGATCCACGACTCATTGCTGACGAAAGGCCCACCCCACCCGCCGCCGCGAACCCACGCCCAGAGTCCGGCGAAGTTGATGCGGCCGGCGATCTGTGCGAGTCCAGCCGCAGCGCCCTCTCCCGCCTCCGGATAGCCGTCGCGCCACAGCGGCACCTGCCAGTTGGGGATGCCGCCTTTGCCTTCAAACTCCCGCTGACATTGAAGCTCGTAGATGATCGGCCTCTTGCCGCACGCGAGGCTTGCCGGGTTCCAGTTCTGGTAACGCCAGAAGTCGGTCTGCGTGAACTTGAACGACAACACAAAGCGATCGTCCGTCTCTTCGCCGGGTAACTGGGTCTGCACGCGGCGACAAAGCTCAACCGAGTCGTGCAGACCGTTGGGGCGGACATTCCACGCGCGGGCGATGAGCCGCTGCCCCCGCTTTTGCACGACGAGCTTATGGAAATGATGCAGAACTAGCGTGATGCGGTCAGCCCGGCCAAGCTGGCTGCACCGGGCACAATGCGGGGAATAGATATCGTTACCCACCAGATAGGGCAGACGTGACGCATCGTTGTCGCCGAAGCGCAGCACGACACCGCTGACACTCGGAAACTGCTGAAGGAGTGATTCGAGTGCCTGGCCGGATCGTTCCAGAGCCGCTTCACTGGCGGGACAGATCGTCGATGGCCGCTTGGTGCAGGTGAGGGTGCCGACGTTTCGATCCACCACATCCCGCGCCAGGCTCAGCGCGTCATAGGCGATATACACATCGAGCTTGGCGCGCACAGCCTGCTCGATCCGCTGACGGATGATTTCGAATTGCTGGGCGACCCATCGCCTCATTTCTCCCGAACTGATGCTGTCGGGAGAATCGACGCCGGACAGCCCGGTCGTTTCGTAAAGGACAACGGCGTTATAACCCAGCGCGCGGAGTTGCAGCGGGTCGCGGTAACGGCTGCCGGCGAACGGCTCGCCGGGGTTGTCCAGAATCGTCGCCAGCTTGAGCATCAGCGGGTTTTAACGTCGCAACAGAAACGCGGCAAACGCGCGTTCACGGGATTGGCAGATAAAAGGCGAAGTTACTGACCGTCACTCGGAACGCCCAGCCACCGACTCGACGGCCTGACTCCGCAGACGCTGACGCAGTGAGTCATCCTTATCCGCGGCTTGAGTACGGCTGAGCATCTTGCCGCTCTGACGATCCATGTAGAGCAGGCGCGTCGTCGTCTGGTTGAAGCCCAAACCGACGGCCGGGGCGTCAAAATCAATGTCCACCACGACCGCATTGACCGTCATGTCCACGGGTTTGCCGTCGTTAACACCGGCGATGGCGACGGACTTGCCGATCGGATCGCCGGGCTGAACGGTGAACTCCTGCGATCGCCACGCACCGTTGATGATGCGCCACACTTCGACCTGCGCGTTCTGTGCGTTGCGATTACCGCCGGTAACAAAGAAGTAGCTTTCACGCTCGATGGTCACCGGCGAGGACCAAGCGTTGTGGAACTCGACAGCCGTTTCCGTGTCCGGGGCCGATTCGATCGCCAGCTTTTCAAAATACTGCTCGCGCTGTTCGGGACGCGGTTCACGGCGTTGGAAAAGCGGGTTGAGCACCGCAACAACCAGTCGATAGCGATAAGTCTGTCCCGGCTTGACGGTCACATCGTGTGCCCATACTTCGATACGGTCGCTCATCTCCGGTACCGACTCGACAGGGGCTTGGGCATCACGGCCACCCAGAAGCGGCCTGCCATCAAACGCAGGCGGAGAACCGGCTGGGGTATCCGCGACACGCTTGATTCCACGGATTGCATCCCTCTCGTTGATGCGGTCCCGAAGATCCTGCTGAAGCTTGTTTAGATCGCCGCCGGCTAAATCCGGCCTGGGTGCCGCCGCACGACCGGGTGGACGACGATCCCTGGGCAGCGGAGAGGGCGCGGCTTCCGGCATCGCCGAGTGAAGCGGCGGAGTCGGTTCTGCGCCGCCGCTCTTATGCAACACTTTCACCCGCTCGCGCAACCGGTTGATTTCGATGTCGAGCTGCCTGAGTCGCTTCAACTGTTCTTCGCTGAGCTGAGGTGCAGCAGAGCTTCCCGGCGCAATCCATCCATCATCCACCAGCGGCGGAGGCGCTGGCTTGGTGATCTGATCCTGTTCAATACGAACCTGGCTGATCGCTTCGTCGGCGTCCGCACCCCAGTTGCCGTTGCGGAAATGGAAGGCCGCATTGGGAAGAGCTGCGAGACGCTGCACCGATCCCCACTGGTTAGTGGACGGATCGAGCGCCTGCCGTTCGAGGATGACATCCGCGACCAACAGCCGGCCGCGCCACCACGACTCAGGCATCCGCTGCGCTTCGGGAGCCGACGCCAGACGCCGACGCCATTCCTTCATGTCAAACTGCCCCGCCACACTGACGTAGCGGATATCACGGACATTATTCCCGCCCAGAAGTTCGTGCCATGCGTCAACCAGTTCCTTTGGTTCGGACGGGATCGCCACCACACCGAAACCCGTGCTGGTTGTCAGGTTGGTCGCTGGCGGCGGTGTGCCGACAAAGTATTCCGGACGTACCGGGGCTTCAGTCGGAACGACTCGCGGATCGAGGCCCGGCGGTCCAAGCGGCACCTCCAGCTTGGACTTACCCGTCAGCGAGCGCACCGCGCGGGCTTTGAAATCAGTCGTGTAAGAGGGCACGGTGATCTTGGGCAGCGGGCTTTCTTTCTTGCTGATCGCTCCGTCTAGCTTTTTCGTCGCCAGGTCGATTTCCTCGACGGTTTCGGTCGGAGTCATCATGCGGGCATTCAGCTCAACCTGATACGGCTGGCCCTGCACATAAAGCCAGATCACGATGACCGCCAGCACCAGCGCAACGCCGATGACGATCTTGTGAATGTGCTTGTCGATGAAGGTGAGATTTTTGATTTTCATGGCTCAAAGGCCCTGGCCGCCGCGCGGCGGGTTGCGGAATTAGGGAGCTGCTGCGGGAACCTCAGCTACGGAGAGCAATGACTTGACCTCTGCGGGCATCAGCCTCGCGGTCCAGTCGCGCAGCCAGAGCGTCTCAATAAGCATGTCAACTCGAACCACGTCACACGCACCGTAGATGTAGCCGGCTTCTGCCTCTTTGTACTCGTCCACGTCGGTGATCTTCATCTTCAACACCGTCATGAAGTTGACCTGCGCGAGGTTGTCAAAAAACTCCGGCATGCGAGTCGAGTCAATCATGATCGACAGCCACACATGGCGGACATCGTAGATGTCGTTGCTGCGCCGACCGGTGGGTGCGAGTGTAAAGTCGTCGGGAAGTTTTTTAGCGGCAGCAGACGCCAATGAGCCAGTGCGCTGGCGGCCCATTGCCGCTCCCGGAGGACCGCCGGGTGCTGCACCTGGGCCCATTCCGGGGTGCATCGCGCTCGGAGCGGGTGGCGGAGCCGACGCCCTCATCGGTGCCCCGCTGCTGCTGACCGAACCAGGCCCCTCCTGCCGGATGCCCCCGTTACCGGTGATGCCCACGTAATCGGGGAGCACCTGGAGCGTGACCAGGCGTTTGATCGGCGACGTCATCACGTTTGCCGACGGTTCCATGACCTGATTGGTCAGAGCGATCGCCTGGAGAATGTCCTCGGTGATCCAGAGTTGCATCTGACCTTCCCACACCTCGACAGGGTCGGGCTGCGACGACTCGGATGCCCACTGCATGATGGTGAAGGGATACGAAGCATCAGCCACGTTGCTGCGGTTTCCAGAGCTGGTCCCCACAGCACTGCGGCGAGACTGCTCCGTCGTCGCATAAATGTGGATGTTCTTGGCGTATTCGATCAGGTATTCCGCCGTCTTTTGCCGACGCAGGTCACGCAGCTCCTCGTCCTCCTTTTGCGTGAGGATCGCGCCCTGCATGTTGCTGCTGCGGTACTCTGCATCCACTTTGTCCACAAAGGACTTGACGTCAGCCATATCCGGCGCAGAACCGGCATCGAGCTGCGGGTGATCCGAGTTCGGCGAAAACTCCTCAAAAAACTTGGTGAACGATTCTTTGTAAACGTCCTTGGCGTAAATCGCCTTCGTCGCTGTGCCGCGGATATCAGGGAACAAGCCGTCCATCATCGGCGTGTGGTCCTGCGAATTGATCTTCACCGCGTAACCGTAGATGTCGGCAAACTCCTTGTTCATCGTGCCGTAGGCGACTTCCAGATCGTTGATCGCCGCCTGATTGATCGCGATGGTCTCCTGCCGCGGCACGTCATCCGCCTTTTCACCAGGAATTTCCACCGGCTGCACGAGATAGCGGCGGAGCTTTTCCTTTTCCGTCTTTCCGTAATCCACGACGTTCTGCGTGAAAGTAGAACCGCTCAGCTGGACGTAACCAATGATGCCCAGCGAAAGCACGATCACGACGATCGAAACGACGATGATCCAGTTATCACGCGACCATGCGATGAGTCTTTTCACAGTTGGTCCTCCTTGCCGTCGGTCGAGGCTGCGGGCTGTGTCGTCGGGCCTTGACTCGGAGCATCCAGCCCGCCAGCGGGGGCGGCCTTCGATCGCTCGCGTGAGATGGCTTCACCCTGCCGGGCATCCTGAAGATGGATCAGTTGTATCTGCCAGCGGAGTTCAAACCGGATTCCTCCTCCCACCGCTAGCCGATCCGGCGGAGGCGGAGGCAAGCCGACCACGTCCTTCGACACACTGACCGTCTCCGTCAAGGTCTGATTTCGCGTGTTGCGTCCTCCCAGCGGGCTTACCCTGCCGGCTGGCGCAACAGCCGGACTGCCGGAGAACATTTCGTTCTCACCGATTTTTTCAACCTTCTCCAGTTGGTTGGTCGCGATGATGCGGTACGGCCGATCTGATCGTTCCGCGTGTGCCTTGAGCCAGTTGATGTAGCGGTCGCCGACGAGCCGCACACCATCGCTGTTCGGGGTCGTGCCTTTGAGCGTGATGATAAATGTCGGCGGAGTCAGTCCCGACGGATTGGGAGCGGGTTTGACCGGCTGCATCGGCCCCGGCGTCGGCGCGGGAGGCGTCATTTCACTGCGACGTTTGCCGAAGATGTCCTGATAGCTCGCGCCCGCGGCGATGGACGGTTCTTCGGCTTCCGAAGCATGCGCACCCGCTGCTGCCGGGTTTCCAAACTGGTACTCCGCCGTAACCTCGGAAACATAAATCCGCAGCCGCTGGTTTCGCGGAATGTGCGCGATCTTTTCATAATCGTTAGTCAGAAGATCCGGCTGGAGTATTCGGCCGTGGTCGTCCTGCATCAGCCACAGGGCCGCCAGATCGAGATCGACCATCAGTTGAGGCCAGATGGTGCGACCATCGAGGATGCGGCGGAGATTTTCGATCTTGATGCGCGGATCGGAACTCGTCTGCACCGTCTTCATCTTGCTTTCGAGACCACGCGCCTGATTGACCACGCGGTCGGCATTCGCCTGAACCTCGGTCTTCTGAGTCTCGTAGCCGCTCTTTTCGACAAAGAGCCGTCCCCACGACGCCCCCGCCGCCGCCAGCAGCACAATCGCCGCCGCCGCGAACCACGGCCGCTTCGACCGCCACAGACGCGACTTGATGATGTGTTGAGGCAAAAGATTTGCGTTGACCTGTTCGACTCCCAGCCCCTGCAACGCACAGCCGTAGGCCGTCGCCAGGTTCATCGCGTGTTCCGCGAAGTCGGCCTCCTGCTTGCCGTCCACTTTGATCCGCTTGAATCCGTTGGGTCTCTCGACCTCCATCTGGAGTTGCTGCTTGAGGAACTTCTGCATCCCCGGCAGACGGAAGGTCGAACCAAGCCCGATGATGCGGCTCAATTTCGCGTCGCGGTTGAGCGTTTGGTAATAGCCCAGCGAGCGCTGGATTTCCTGAACGAGGTCGGCAAACACCGGCCGCATCGCCTGGAAAATCTGCCTCGCGTATTTGCTGGTGGAGGCTTCGCGTTTGAGCTTTTCCGCTTTGGGGAACGAGAGCTTGAACGCACGGACGAGCGCCTCGGTGAAGTTGTTGCCGCCGATAGGCAGCGTCCGCAGCCAGAGTTGACCGTTCTCCACGATGATGACATCGGTACTCGACGTGCCGATGTCCATGATCATCAGTCCCGGTGAGTCGGGGGTGAGATCCATATCGTTCGCCAGCGCGTTGTAGGCCGCCAGCGGCGAAAGCGTGATGGCGTCGATATTGATGCCGACGTTGCGATAGTTGGTCAGAAATTGCATCACGCGATCCTTGGTGATCGCAAAGATGCCGACCTCAACGTCGGGCGAGTCAGGCTGGGAAAACTGCTGATAGTCCCACTCGACCTGATCGATGGGGAAGGGAATCTGCTGGACTGCTTCAAACTTGACGATGTCGCCGATCTTCTTGGGATCGACAGGCGGGAGCTTGACGAAGCGGGCAAACGCCATATGCCCGGGCACGGAGACGACGACGTTGGAGTTGGCGAGTTTATGCCGCGAGAGAAATTGATCGAGGTTGACCTGGATGGCTTCCTCGATGTTGAGGTCGGGAGTGCTGAGGACTTTCTTGAACGGGAGGATGTCGTAATCGGTGACGACCAGGTCTGCTCCCTGACGGGTGAGGCGAATGGCTTTGATGGCGTTGGCGCCGACCTCGATTCCCCAGGCGTCGTTATTTTTCGACATTGGCGATTCCTTACAGGTTCAGACCCGCCGACTTTATTCGTTTTTCGCTTCCACTGCCAACCTTCAACAACCACCCTCCACGCCGTTTAGCCGACGGTACGGTGATCGTGCTGCGTGCTGAACGTCATTGAAAGCGTTGTGGATGGAAATCCGGGTGAAACCCGGGTCGCGCCGCGCCATGCCCAGGACATCGCGACGATACGGTAGCGACACATTATTTAACCCGCACAGCTAATCCGGGTCAAGATTTCATCCGCCTGCGCAGGTCAGTGGAAAACCGATTGAGTCAACAGCCTGCCTGCCTATCCCGATCACCGCTCCTCGATAGGTCAGCCTGAGTCGGCTGATACGCGAGCGCATCGACGCCTGAGAACCAAAATAATTGAGTCGAATGATCTGATGCGGACATGCGCAGCGTTTGCTTACGATGTTTTCAGCCGATATAAATGAGGTTTCCCCATAGCGGGGCCGTAGCTCAATTGGGAGAGCGCGTCGTTCGCAATGACGAGGTTGTGGGTTCGATCCCCATCGGCTCCATTCGAGATCACACTTCCGCATGAAATTTTGCAGTCAGGCCGCGCCGCCATGCGGCTGTGCTGAACCTGTCAATCTGCGACGATAATGGCGACTCATGGTGCGGTTCAGATCCATCGCTCCCGTACTGATTCTCCTGCTCGTCGGCGGCGCGATCTACAGCAACAGCTTTTCCGGGGTGATGGTCTTCGATGACCATCAGGTGCTCATCGACAACTCGATGATCCGTCATCCCCTGCAAATCTGGCTTCATCCCGCAGGCGTGCAGGAAACCGGACTTTCAGGGCGACCGGTCACAGCTTTCACCTTCGCACTCAACTATCAAATCCACGGCCTGAAAGTCTGGGGCTACCATCTGGTCAATCTCGTCATTCATCTGGCAGCGGCCTTGACGCTGATGGGCATTACCCGACGGACGCTGGACCTGCCGCGGTTTGCCGGACGCTACGCCGCGTCCAGTCGCTGGCTCGCGTTGACCATCGCCCTTTTATGGATGGCTCACCCGCTGCAAACCAGCGCGGTCACTTATGTCAGTCAGCGACTCGAAATCCTGATGGGGCTTTGCTATCTCCTGACGCTTTACTGCGTGATCCGCTCGCATGACTCATCAAACAGCTCCCAACGGAAAGGGTGGTCCGTAGCGGCTCTGATCGTCTGCGCGGTCGGCATGGGCAGCAAGGAAGTCATGGTCACCGCGCCGCTGGTGGTTTTCATTTATGACTGGATTTTTCTTTCAGGAAACTTCCGCGAGTTGATTCGCCGACGATGGCGGCTGCATCTTTCCCTGACAGCTACGTGGGTGATCCTCGCCCTGCTCGTGTGCTACTCGCCGCGGGGGCAATCCGTCGGGTTTCATTTCGATGACCTGACCGCCCTTGATTACCTCCAGACGCAGACCAGTTCGATCCTGACATACTTGAAGCTGTCTCTCTGGCCTCACCCGCTGATTCTCGACTACGGCCCCGCGGATTTCGGCGTGCCGATCCTCCGTCATTTCACTCAGTATGCGCCGCGCGGCCTCATCATCGTCAGCCTGCTCATCGCCGTCGTGCTCGCGCTGCGTTACCGGCCTGCATGGGGTTTTCCGGGCGTCTGGTTTTTCCTGATCCTGGCTCCCTCATCGAGCTTCCTGCCCATGCGCACGGAAGTCATCGCGGAACATCGGATGTACCTCTCCCTTATCGCGGTGATCGTGCTGGCGGTGATGGCGGCCTATCACGTCGGCGAACGGTTGTTCCGATCAACTTCCGTTGACTCCGCCCACGCATCCTCCGGCTCAACCCTGCCGTCGATGACGGCCTTCATCCTCGTCGCGGCAGCCGTCTCGGTGCTGGGTGCTCTGACCTATATGCGAAACTGGGATTACCGCTCGGAGCTGGTGATGTGGGAAGACGTGGTTGCAAAGCGACCCGGCAACTCCCGCGCATTCGATGCTGTCGGCCTGGAGTATTCACAAATCAACCGACTACCCGAAGCTCGAACCGCGTTACTTTGCGCGCTGGCGATCCGGCCGGACTTTCAATACACGCAGGGGTTACTCGGCTACGTGCTGATGCGGCAAGGCGATCTGGACACGGCGATGATGTATCTCGAAAAGGCGAGTCTCAATCAAAAGCCGCTGGACAACCGCACCACCGCTGCTGCGTGGTATCAGTACGGCACACTGCTGCAAAAAAAGCAGCAGCCTCGGCAGGCTCTTGAGGCCTTTGAGCGTGCGTTGCGCCTCGATCCGGACCTCGCACAAGCGCACAACGGTGCGGGGGTCGCGCTGACATTGCTGGGGAATCGAAGTCGCGCCATTAGCGAGTTTGAAGCGGCACTTGCTTCCCGCCCCGGCTATGACGAAGCACGTTTTAACCTGGCGGTCTCTTACGGCGAGAGCGGGCAGACCCGACAGGCCATCGAACATCTGCGAGATATTCTCGGTCGGCACCCGAAGCATGGTCTTGCGCTGGCGAACCTCGCCTGGGCCTACGCCACCGCGACTGACCCGGCTGTCCGTTCCCCGCAATCCGCCATCGAGTTCGCCGATCTGGCCGAACAACAGCCCAGCGGAAAGATCGCTTTGACCTATGCTGCGCGAGCCAAAGCCTATGGCGAGCTTCGGCGTTTTAACGAGGCGATTCGCGACGCACAGCAGGCGTCCAAGCTGGCATCCGTTGCAGACGATCCGTCGCTGCTGAATCAGCTCAATTCCTGGCTGGATGCTTTCCGACAGGGGCAGGTTCCCGCGGACACACAACCCGCCCTGCCATAGCTGCGATTGCTGTCACCGCCGTTCCTTGGCGCGGAAATCGATAATCTGTTATCCCATGAATACCAACTGGATTGACCAGCTTCGGCTGCCTGCGATAGATGCTGAACCCGGCGCGACTGTCGCGCTCGCCTCGGTGCCGGTACCGCGTGAGGGGCCGGTGAGTGTACGGTTCAAGGGTGTTCCGTCGCACGCGGTGACGCTGGCGCGCTGGCCGGGAGTTGACGGCCCGGGCGCCGCAAAGCGATTGCTGGTCGTCGGCGTTTCCGACAAACCTTTGAGTGACCAGATCACGCTCGAATCCGGCGAGAGCGCCATCAAGCCTGCGACACTTCCCGCATGGCGCGTCGGCATCCTTGAGGAAAAAAAGATCGGCGTGGCGATGCGCGAGGTCAATGAGTTGGTCATCACCCACGCCGGCCGGGAAATCGGCCTGCGGCTGGGTATCGAAAAAGCGGACGGTCCGCGCTGGTGGGAGTGGCTGACCGTCGAGGAAGAATGGGCCGGCCCGTCGTGCAAAGCGATCCACGCAGCAGGTTACGTCAGCACCATCGACGTCACCGACGAAACC
Source organism: Phycisphaeraceae bacterium (assembly GCA_020851465.1). Lineage (NCBI taxonomy): Bacteria > Pseudomonadati > Planctomycetota > Phycisphaerae > Phycisphaerales > Phycisphaeraceae > Phycisphaeraceae bacterium. The sequence goes on from JADZCR010000003.1 coordinate 259,480, forward strand.
TTCAACCCTGCACGATACAACTCCTGCCACTGGTTTCACCGGCAACACTGGCTCTTTTGCGAAGTCCGCATCTGGCTTTTTTCCAACGGCCTGGCTCGCGTGACCGCACGACATGTGAACAACCGTTTCTTCGATCAGGGACGCGACCTCGAAGATATCGTACCCGTGCTCGGCTTCCGCACGGTAAACACTTCGCTGAATGAAAAACTCGACGGTCAGCGTCACGATTTCGCATTGGGCAATGTCCAGCTCGACATTGCGCGATCAACCCATCTGGTCAGTGCGGAACATCCCGGCAAACTGGCGACGCAAAACGGCGTCGTGATCTACCAGCCCTACACGGGTGCGGAAATCGAATTGGGCGAACACGGCACACCCGCGGTCGAATGGCGGCTGGCGTCCTCCGAACGGCGCATGTGGAAAGGGATGGCTCGCACGGTCGAGTTTGATCTTTCGCTTGCCGACGCACCGATCCGCACGCGACGGTTCGTCGCACCGCAGGCATGGCTGGCGTATTGCGGCGCGCTGTGGCCGGATGGCGCACTCCCGGCCCGCGGGTCGCTGAATGAAACCGCCGACCGCATGGTGGACTTCGCCATGGCCTCATCACTCAAGCCCTCCGGCAGATTTTACGAGGCATCGTCAGGCGGAGATGGCGAGCATTCCCACGGCCTGATGCGCGGAGCGTACCGCATGAGGCGGCGCGACCTCTACGACGCGGCGATTCGTCACGCCTACGCCTGTGCCGACATCGGCATGGATCATGCGGATTTCACGATCTTCATTTCCGGTCAGGTGCGCGGAGCTATTTCGCTGGTGCTTCAGCGCGTCATCGGCATGCTGGCGGCCTATCTCGAAAACGGAGATCCATACCTGCTTGAGTGCGCGGAAGCGGTCGCGGACACCGCCTATGCGATCGACCGATCCAACTGGCCGCGACGCAGCTATGGCCGCGACGCTGCGTATATCCGCAGCTTGACGCATCTCTATGAGGTGACAGGTGAGCGGTTCTATCTTCGCCGCGCCGGTGCAGCGTGTCGGCGGGCGGCACAGTGTCAAACACCCGCGGGCTACTTCACCGATCAGGGCGGAGCTGTCGGAGCGCACGGCCACCTCAACGAGATCGTCAAACCGTGGATGAACAGCATCCTGACCGAAGCATTTGTGGACTACCTTGAACGAGCCGGCAGCGATCCGGTCGTGGAGAATGCTGTCCGGCGTGTCGGAGAGTGGCTGCTGAAAGTTCAATTAACAGATGCCGACGGCGTGTATTGGGCGTATGAACTGGCGTGGGGGCAGAACACGACCGCCCCGTACCAGAAATGGAACCCCGATAAGCCTCCTGAAAAACATCCCGTCGGCGATGTGCATCTGGATTACAACGCGCGGACGCTGCTCTGGCTCTCAAAGCACACGGGTGACCCACGCTTCGCCCGCGCCTGGCAGGGAACCTACGAACGGTTCTTCATCCGCAAAAAGCAACTTGGCGGCGTCTATGGCGGCGTCAAGACCGCGGAAAATTACCCCTGGCATGAGGCTCACCTCTGGAACGCACGCTGGACACCGCAAGGCGTGGTGCTCGATCCGATGCTCGACCTGATTAACGTCGGGCGCGAGGCCACCATCGAGCTGCCGCTGGGTGGACAGATGACGGTCCTTCGCACCGCCGCGGGGGTGGAAACAAAAACTGGGTAATGCAATAACGGAACGATTCCTCACGTTGTTGGGGAATGTGTTTGAAGTGATGGTTCGCACCAACAGCGATCGCCGCCGAGCGATTGCCTTTAGCCGGAAGCCCGGCAGGAGCAATGGTATGAAGAGTTGGAAGGTTGTTGCGCTGACACTGGCGTTGGGTCTGGGAATGGGCTCTCTCGCCCTCGCCAATCAAGACGCGAACGGTGCAGGCGATAAAACGCACAACACCAAGGAAAAAGATCACGACGGTCACAAGGACAAACAGCCCCGGAAGGCCCGCTCCGGCAAGGTTGTCGGCGTGTCGGGAACCTCCATCACCATCGAGGTCGGCCCGAAAAACAATAAGACACAGGTCGTCATCGAAACCAACGCAGAAACCAAATTCAAGGTCAACGGCAAGGAGGGCACCATCGATGACATCAAGGAAGGCATGTGGCTACTCGCCAAGCCCCTTGATGGCGTCGCCACTCACGTGTTGGCACGCGATCCGGGCAACAAAAAAGACAAGAACAAAGACAAGGAAAAGCATGAAGATCATGAACATGACCACGATCATGAGCATGATTAAAAGTAAAGTATCCTCCCCGCTGTTTTGGGGATTCGTGTAAATGAGAACCCACCGGTGTCATGAGATGCCGGTGGGTTTTCTTGTCGATGGATGCGGGCTGTGGTTTAATCTGCGGCAACACATCGCGGCTGCCCGGCGTCCCGCCTGTCTATGCGGTGCCTGGCCGTCGAGGATCCATCCCTATGGCCCATCCCGTCCTCGCCGTACCGGAAACTCAATTCAGCTCACGCCAGATTCGCCAGGTCATTCTCGCCTCGGCAGTCGGCACGATGATCGAGTGGTACGACTTCTACATTTTCGGAAGTCTCGCCACCATCATCTCACCTCTCTTTTATCCCAAGGGCAACGACACGCTCGCCCTGATCGCCTACCTCTCCACCTTCGCGGTCGGGTTCGTTGTCCGTCCGTTCGGGGCGCTGTTTTTCGGACGTATCGGTGATCTGGTCGGCCGCAAATACGCCTTTCTGGTCACGCTGCTGATTATGGGAGGCGCGACCGCGTTGGTCGGGCTGCTGCCAACCTACGCAACCATCGGAATGGCGGCACCGATCATCCTCCTGCTGATCCGCATTCTTCAGGGGCTGGCGCTGGGCGGGGAATACGGCGGAGCGACGGTCTATGTCGCTGAGCATGTTCCCGACGCTCGACGCGGCTTTTACACCAGCTTCATCCAGATCACCGCCACGCTGGGCCTTTTCGTCTCGCTGGCTGTGATCCTTTCCGTACAGGCGTCGATGAGCAAGGAAGCGTTTGAATCATGGGGATGGCGAGTGCCCTTCCTCATCTCGATTCTCCTCGTGGCGATCTCGCTCTACATCCGGCTGCGAATGAAAGAGTCGCCCATCTTCCAGCACATCAAGAGTTCGGGCATGACATCGGCACGGCCGCTGACCGAAGCCTTTACCCAATGGGACAACCTCAAGCGCGTGCTCGTCTCACTCTTTGGCGCGACCGCCGGACAGGGAGTGGTCTGGTACACGGGTCAGTTCTACGCGCTTTTTTATCTCCAGACGATTCTGAAGGTCAACGCCCAGGCAGCCAACTACATCATCGCGGCGGCACTGCTGCTGGGCATGCCGTTCTTCGTTGTGTTCGGCGCGCTGTCAGATCGAATCGGACGTAAAAAAATCATGATGATCGGCTGCCTGCTGGCGGCACTCACCTACATTCCGATCTATCAAACCATGCGCAATGTCGCTGGCTCAGGCGTCGTGACCGTCAGCACCACCACCGATCCGCTTACCGGTGCTCACAGAGTCGTGCCGCAGTCTTTCAAGGAAGGAGACAGCTCAACACTGGTACCTGCACAGGAAGTCCTCTCGCACAGCGAGCCACTCATGCTGATCGCCAACCCGGTCGCGTGGCTGCTTGTCGGTCTGGTCTTCATCCAGGTGATTTTCGTCACGATGGTCTATGGTCCGATCGCGGCTTACCTCGTCGAAGCGTTCCCCGCACGCATCCGCTACACCGCCTTGTCGCTGCCCTACCACATCGGCAACGGTGTCTTCGGCGGGCTGCTGCCGGTGATCGGGCTGGTTCTGGTCGCAAGGACCGGAAACATCTACGCCGGCCTCTACTACCCCATCGTCATCGCGGCTGTCACCTTCGTCGTCGGCTCGATTCTGCTTCCTGAGACGCGACACATCCTCATCTGGAAGGAATTGGAAACCGACAATCCCAACGGTGCCCGCAGTGATATCGAGGGGCCGGCCTGATGCGCTGAGTGTTCGTCCGTGCTGTCGCCGACGAAGGCTCGGATCAAAACGTCGAACGCCTATCGCCTCGTTTACCGATTCCGCACTCTTTCCGAAAGATGTGCATTGGACGCACTCGCGGCTGTTCGCTAGCTTGATCCGCCCGTAGTTGCATTGATGATCGCAATTAGATCCGTTCACCCTCAGCAACGCGCCCGGAGTCTTCCCATGCCCGTACAAAAAGCGTCCACACTCGGCCTCGAACCCTCCTTTGGTTTTGGTGACCGTCTGGGTCTGGCGACACCCGGCCACCTCGAAGCCCTCAAGCGCGAAGGCGGCTCCGGAGCCGGTAGCATCAAGCCCATTTTCGCCCAGCAGTCCATCCGTGAAATGACCCGCACGAAGCGCACGCCCAAGCAAGTGATGGCTGCTGCGGCCAAAGCCCTCAAAGCGGAAAAATACACGGATGTCTGGGGTGCCGACGCGGACCATCTCAAGACTGAGGAGGACGTGGAATACACCGCCGCTGCGGGTTTTGTGTTCTTCACGATTGACCCCTCCGCGCACGTGGACACACACGCGGACAGCTACGACAAGGCGACACTGGACGCGAAGTTTGCCCAGATCAAGAGCCAGACGCCGTGGGTTCGCAGCTATGAGGGGAAATCCGTCGCCATCAAGGATGGGCCGACGATCCGGTTTGAGAGTTCCTCCGTCAAGCGTGCCGCGGTGAAGTACGGCCGCGCCATCGCTCACACCGCCCGCATCGCCGCACACATCGCCAAGGTGATGAAGACCCGCGGTACCGAAGGCACAGCCTATGAGATCGAGCTGTCCGTCGATGAAACTCCTGAGCCGACGACGCTCGCGGAGCATTACATCATCGCGGACCAGCTTGGCCCGCGGAGCATCAACCTCGTCAGCCTCGCGCCGCGGTTCATCGGCGACCTTGAAAAAGGCGTGGACTACAAGGGCAATCTCAAAGCCCTGGAAAAATCGCTCAACGATCACGCAGCCATCGCACGTCAGCTTGGCCCTTACAAGCTGAGCCTGCACTCAGGATCGGACAAGATTTCGATGTACCGCCTGTTCGCACGGGCGACACGAGGCATGTTCCACGTCAAAACGGCGGGGACGAGCTATCTGGAAGCCCTGCGGGTCGTGGCGCGTCACGACGCCAAACTCTTTCGTGCGATCGTCGATTTTGCGCGCGGTCGTTACGACACGGACAAGGCGACTTATCACGTCTCGGCGACTCTCGCCGACGCAGCCCCGCCGTCCGAGGTCGCACGCATCAAGCAGTTGGAGCAAATCTATCTCCAGGATTGGTCCAGCGTGGCCAAAGGCAAGGGGTTCACCAACCCAGGCAGGCAGATCATGCACTGCACCTTCGGCTCGGTGCTGACGGACAAGAAGTTCGGCCCGGCGGTTCGGGCGGTCCTCGAAGCGCATCCCGACACGCACCGTGAAGTTCTCGCGGATCACTTCGCGCGACATCTTGCGGCCCTGCGCAGCGGCATGTAAACGGCTGACGACTCCGACGCTTTCTGTCTCGGATCTTCGGGGAAAGCCATGCAATCACTCTACGACACTCCCGCGTCCGAACAATCCGCCGAGTCCCAGCTTGACGAGTTTCTTCGCGCACAGTTCAAGCCGTTTGTCGCGCCGACTGATCCGGGCTGGAAGAAACGCATCGTCACGCTGCAACGCGCGTTGCTGAAAAAAGTTTTCCTGCGCGGGATTCCCGAAAAAATTTATGCCGCCAAACCGCGTGTGCGCTGGGGTCGGGTTCTGCGGCCGGACCCGTCCTATCTCATCCGCAAGCTCTGCTACGAGGCCTACCCGAATTACTGGATCCCCGCCCTGCTTTACGAGCCGACAAAGCTCACGGGTAACGTGCCGGTCATCATCAACCCCAACGGCCACCATCGCGGCGGGAAAGCGGCTGACTACAAGCAGATTCGCTGCGCCAACATCGCACGGCGGGGCATGATCGCCCTCAACATCGAATACATCGGCATGGGCGACCTCGAAGCCGACGCCCGACACAATAACATCGCCCTGCTCGACCTGACCGGAATGGCAGGAGTCGGTTTGTTTTACCTGGCTCTCAAAAAGGGCCTCGATCTGCTCCTGTCACGCCCTCACGCTGACCGCAAACGTGTCTGCTGCACCGGGCTTTCAGGCGGCGGGTGGCAGACGATCGTGCTCTCGGCCATCGACCCGCGCATCACCATGAGCGTACCCGTCGCAGGCTACACCGCCACACGCACACGCATCGGGTGCCCCGACGATCTGGGTGATATGGAGCAGACTCCCAGCGATCTCTGCACGGTAGCGGATTACGACATGATGACGGCCATGCTCGCGCCGCGACCGGCACTCCTGATCCTCAATCAGAATGACGATTGCTGCTTTAAGACCGCAACGACTCGTCCGGTGATCTACGATGCCGTCGTACCCACTTACAAGGCGATGGGAGCTGCGGAAGTATTTGAGACTTACAACAACATCCGTCCGGGGACGCATAACTACGCTGCGGACAATCGCCGGCAGTTTTATCGCTTCGTCAAACGGCATTTCAAGCTGGCCGCCAATATGCCCGAAGGCGACATGCACCGCACTGATGAGCTTTACACGGAAGATGCGCTGCGCGTGGAACTGCCCGCCAGCCAGACGACGGTAGAGCGGCTCGCCTGGGAAAGGGCTGACGCACTGCGACGCGGACACAAGATGCCTCAGACCGTGGCGCAGAAAAAGGCGTTGAGAAAAAAGCTCGCGGCTGTTCTCCGGCTGCCGGATTATCAAGCGGAGCTTTCGACGGTGCGGGAAGAAAAGGGCGTGGAATTGCTGGCGGTAAAGGCCGGCCCCTGGACGCTCGCCGTGACCGTTGAACCTGGTAAAGAGGACCGTGAGCCGGTGCTCATCATGGGTGATGCCGGCCGTGCGACTCCGATGCCCCTGCCGATAGCGGAGGAGGGGCCGCGATTCCGGATCGATACGCTTGGCTGCGGCACGGGCAGCGCGTCCGTGTTATCCCTGATGGTGCTCGACGCGACCGGCCACCGTTTCACGGGTATTCGTGCGGCGCAAGTCCTGGCTGCGGCAAAGGCGATCCTCAAACGGGTCAAGGCGAAGAAGCTCCACATGGTCAGCGACGGCTGGAATGCGTCATTCATCTGCCTGCTCGCCGCTGCGCTGGAGCCGGAGCTTTTTTCAACCTACACCTCTTACGGATCATTCCCCACGCTGCGGTATTTGATGGATTGGGGAATGAATTACGATCAGGCGCAGTCGTTCTTTTGTTTCGGGCTGATGGAAGTGGCCGACGTGCCCCAGATCAGGGCCTTGATGGAAGGGGTGACGTATCGGCAACCCGGCCGCGGCGTCATTCCCGATCGACGGTAAATGGCCCATGCCGCCACGGAACCGCCCACCGCTTGCGGCGCGTCAACAACAGGCGTATAGATAGCCGGGCCGGGGATGAGCGTTCTTGACGTTTTCCCGCCTCGCGGATAACTTTCACGACCTTGTTTTATGGAGTGAACCCCAAAGGGTTCGGAATCTCGCGCTGCCTTGCGGCGGCGGATGCACATAAGGCGGCCTCGTCATGAACCCAGTCCAACGCAAGTCCAAGTCTCAGAGCCGGATGCGCCGGTCGCATCAGGCCCTGAAAAAGATCGCTTCGGTTCGCTGCCCCAACTGCGGCGGCGCCAAGCTCCCTCACGCGGCGTGTATGTCGTGTGGCTTTGTCCGCCCGGGTGTGAAGCTGGCGCTCTCGAAGGAAGAAGAGTAGCTTGCGTATCGCCATCGATGTCATGGGTGGCGATCACGCCCCCGACAAAATCCTCACGGGCAGCCTCGATGCCATCAAGCTGCTCACGCCGGAGGACCGACTGGTCCTTATCGGCGATGAGGCGATCATCCGCGAAGGCATCGCCGAACGGGGCCTCAAAAACGACCCGCGACTCGAAATCGAGGCCACGACTCAGGTCATCGGGATGGCGGAGCCTCCGGTCACCGCGCTGCGCACCAAGCCGGACAGCTCGATCGTGCGCATGGGCTGGCTGGGCGGCCAGCGCGCCAAGGGAAAACGCTGCGACATCATCATCAGTGCCGGCAACACCGGCGCGTGTGTCGCTTCCGCTCAGATGTCCATGCGACGCCTGCCGGGGGTCAACCGACCGGGAATCGCCGTGACCATCCCCACCTTTTTCGGCCCGATCATCCTCTGCGATGTCGGGGCCAACCCCGACCCCAAGCCCCATCACCTGCATCAGTACGGCCACATGGGCGCGGTGTACGCGGAAAAAGTCGTCGGCGTCAAAAATCCTCGCGTCGCCCTGCTGTCGATCGGCGGCGAAGAGGGCAAAGGCACGCCGCTGGTCAAACACACGACCAAGCTGATGAAGCCCGACAAAACGCTCAACTTTGTCGGCAACATCGAAGGCCGCGATCTTTTCGACGGACATTGCGATGTCGTCGTCACCGAGGGCTTCACGGGAAATGTCGTGCTCAAGCTCGCGGAAGGTCTGGCTGCGGGATTGTTCAAGACCATCGCGCACGAGATTTTTGAAATCGATCCTGAGCTGGCGATGAAGTTTGAGCCGGTCGTCAAGAGCATCTACAAGAAACACGACTACCACGAGCACGGCGGCGCGCCGCTGATGGGCGCAAACGGCGTGTGCATTATCTGTCACGGTTCGAGTGAGGCCCGCACGATAGTCGCCGCGGTGCGCAACGCGGTCGCCTACACGCGGCTGGGGGTCAACCAGGCGATCGTCGAGCGGCTGTCCAAAATCGAACCTGCGCCCGAGTCTGCCCAAGAGGACGCGGCATGAGCACCGACTCCGCCACAGGTAGTTCCGGCGCGACCGCACGATTTACCGCACCCCGCCGCCCCGCCGGCGTGCGACTGGCGGGCACGGGCATGTGTCTGCCGCCGCAGTCGATCACCAATGTCGATCTTTCCAAGCGTATCGAAACCAGCGACGAGTGGATTCAGCAGCGCACGGGCATCCGGGAACGGCGCATCGCCGACGAGCAAACAAGTCTGCTTCCCCTCGCCAGGGGTGCTGTTGAGGCTGCTCTCCGCGATGCCAGGATGGAACCGCGACAGCTCGACCTGCTGTTGCTGGCGACGATCACCGCCGAGATGTGCTGTCCCTCGACCGCCGCGCGGGTCGTCGCCGACCTGGGCGCCAGCCCCGCCGGTGCTATGGACATCAGCGCCGCGTGCAGCGGTTTCGTCTATTCGCTCAATATGGCGTCGAGCCTGATCCAGTCGGGCTTCTATCGCACCATCGCCGTCGTCGGCGCCGAGGTGCTCAGCAAGATCACGGACTGGAACGACCGCCGCACCTGCGTGCTGTTTGGCGACGGCGCGGGCGCCGCCATCGTCACCGCCTCGGATAACCCCGACGAAGGCTGCATCTACCAGAGCATGTCGAGCAACGGCGGGCTGTGGAAAGAGCTATACGTCCCCCGGACGCCCGGCGATGTGCCGGGAGGCGCTGATTTTTCCGGCGCGTACAACACGCTCCAGATGAACGGCCGCGAGGTTTACAAGTTCGCGGTCACGACCCTGATGTCGAGCATTGAAGAAACCTTGGCGGCTACGGGCTACAAGGCCTCCGACCTGGCGGTCATCATCCCGCATCAGTCGAACGCGCGCATTCTCGAATCGGCACGGGAAAAACTGGGGCTGCCTCCGGAAAAGCTTTACATCAACATCGACCGCTTCGGAAACACCAGTGCCGCCAGCGTCCCCATCTGTCTTCACGAACTGATGGCCGCCGGTAAACTCAAGAAAGGCGACCTGGTTCTCTTTGTCGCGCTCGGTGGCGGGCTGACATGGGCATCGAGCCTGTGGCGCATCTGAGACGCACCCGGTTTTCGTTTTACAAGTGAGCTTTATGTCGGATCAGGGAAATAACGCAACGATCGGGCCGGCGATGGTCCTCTGCCCCGGCCAGGGCGCACAGCAGGTGGGCATGGGGAAAGCGTGGACCCAGCAGCATCCCACGGCTGCGTCCGTCTTCGCTGACGCGGATCGCATTCTCGGCATCGACCTCAGCGGCATCGCTTTTCACGGTCCCGAAGAACAGCTCAACCGAACGGATTACGCGCAGGCGGCGATCTACACCACTTCCGTCGCCTGCTTCCGTGTCCTCAAAGAGCGAGGTGTGCTCGGTGAAATCAGCGGTACCGCCGGCCTTTCGCTGGGTGAATTCACCGCGCTGCATTTGGCGGGAGCGTTCAGCTTTGAGGACGGCCTGCAACTGGTACGCAAACGCGGGCAATACATGCAGGAAGCGGCTGAGGCGAGCAAAGGCGGCATGGTCGCGCTGGTCGGCGCCGATGAGCCGCAGGCGAATCTCGTCTGTGAACAAAGTCTGGAACGAGGCGGCCCCAGCGAAGTGCTCGTACCGGCCAATTTCAATTGTCCCGGCCAGATCGTCATCAGCGGCAGTCTTGAGTCGTGTTACCGCGCCGTTGAGGTCGCTGGGACAATGGGCCTCAAAGCGACACCGCTGAAAGTCGCCGGCGCGTTTCACTCTCCATTGATGAAACCTGCGGCGGATCGCCTCGCCGCCGCGCTTGCCGGCGTCGCGTGGAACAAGCCGGCGGTGCCTGTGATCTCCAACGTCACTGCCCTGCCTCACGACGGACACAATCTCGACTCGATCAGGAAACGTCTCGTCGAGCAGCTCACCAGCCCGGTACGCTGGGAGCAGTCCATGGTCTGGGCTGTCGCGCACATGCCGGGTCGCTACGTCGAGCTGGCACCGAACAAGGTGCTCTCCGGTCTGATGCGTCGCATTGATCGGGCGGTCAAAGTCGAAAATCACGCGGAGCCGTCCGCATAAACTGCATCCGAGCTTTCATCGTCAACGCCTAACGGAACCCCCGGATCGAAACCATGAGTGAATCCCAGGAACAGCGCATCGCCCTCGTCACCGGAGCTTCCCGCGGCATCGGCGCAGAGATCGCCAAGGCCCTGGCGCGGCAGGGTCGCCGCGTCATCCTGATGGCCCGGAACGCCGACAAGCTGGCCCAGGTGCAGAAGGAAATCACCGATGCCGGCGGGCAGGCGTCGTGCGTCGCCTGTGACATCGGTGACGGCAAAGCCCTCGAAGCGGCCATTGAAAAAATCGCCGACGAATACAAGCGGCTCGACATCCTCGTCAACAACGCGGGCATCACCCGTGACGGTCTGATGCTCCGCATGAGCGACGAGCAGTTCGACGAAGTGATCAACACAAACCTCAAGAGCGTCTTCATCGCCTGCCGCACCTCGCTGCGGCCGATGATGCGCGGCAAATGGGGCCGGATCATCAACATCGGCTCGGTGTCGGGCCTCGTGGGAAACGCGGGCCAGGCAAACTACGCGACGGCAAAGGCCGGTCTGGTCGGCCTCACCAAGTCGATCGCCAAGGAGATGGCGTCGAAAAATATCACCGCCAATGTCGTCGCCCCCGGCTTCATTGAGACGGACATGACCCAGGTTCTGCCCCAGCAGGTCAAGGATCTGGCGGTCGATCACACTCCGCTCAAGCGGATGGGACGCGGCTGCGAGATCGCGGCGGCGGTCGCCTATTTCGCATCCGAAGATGCGGGATTCACCACCGGCCAGGTGCTGGCGGTCGATGGCGGGATGACAATGTATTGATACGGAGGGCCGATTTACGGAAAGAACGGCCCCCGACATCCACAGGAATCTTCAGGCTGCGACGTAAGCGGCTTGTGACGGATATGGAAGGTCGTTATATTCTGGCCCCGGAGCCATTCCCGCTTTTTCATATGCGGGGCGATCGGGGAAAATCAGGGACGCCGCCTGCGAGGCCGGCAAACTCAAGGAGAGTCCGATGAGCGTGACCGAAAAAGAGATCGAAGAAAAAGTTATTTCGATCGTTGCCGACCAGATGGGCGTGGACAAGGGTGAGATCAGCCGTGACACCTCGTTTGTCCAGGATCTCAACGCCGACAGTCTCGACACTGTTGAGCTGGTGATGGAGTTTGAGGACGAGTTCGAGACCTCCATCCCCGACGAGCAGGCGGAGAAGATTCAGACCGTCGGTCAGGCGATCGATTACATCAAGCAGCACATGAACAAGCCCAAAGCCTGATGTTTTCCGCTTACTTTGACTCAGTGCCGCGCAGTCATTGGCCGCTCGCGTCTGCGTTGATGCCGGGCCGCGCCCAGGATTCATTCCCCTTATGAGCAAGCGACGCGTCGTGATCACCGGCCTCGGATGGGTCACCAGCCTCGGGCTCTCCGTTGAGGGCGTGTGGTCTGACCTGATAGCGGGTAAGTCCGGCATTCGGACCATTACTCGCTTTGACACCTCGCGCCACGCCACCAAGTTCGGCGGCGAAGTGAGCGATTGGCAGGCACCCAACATCGAAAAACGTGACGCCAAGCGGCTCGATCGCTTCGCCCAGTTTGCGCTCAACGCCGCGATCGACGCCGTCAAGGATGCCGGCCTGGATATCTCCAAAGAAGATCCCTGGCGGGTCGGCTCAATCGTCGGTTCAGGCGTCGGCGGCATCGAGGAATTTGCCGAGGGGCACCAGAAGCTGCTCGAAAAAGGCCCCGAACGGGTCAGCCCGTTCATGGTTCCCAAGCTCATGTGCAATGCCGCGAGCGGGAACATCTCCATCCACTACCGCGTCCACGGTCCTAACTCCGCCGTCGCCACCGCCTGCGCCTCAGCCGCCCACGCCATCGGTGAAGCCGCCAAGTGCATTCGTTACGACGATGCAGACATCATGATTACCGGCGGGTCCGAAGCCGCGCTGACCCCGCTGGGAATGGCCTGCTTCATCGCCCTGCGTGCTCTGTCTGAACGCAACGACGCGCCGGAGAAGGCGTCTCGGCCGTTCGACCGCGACCGTGACGGCTTTATCCTCAGCGAAGGCTCAGGCATCATCGTGCTCGAGGAGTACGAACACGCTCGTAAACGCGGGGCACGGATCTACGGCGAATTCCTCGGCTACGGACAATCAGCCGACGGCTCGCACATCACCGCACCCGATGAACAGGGCAAAGGCGCAGCCTTCGCCATGCAGTCCGCCCTCCGCGATGCCGGCGTGAATACCGACGACGTGTCCTACATCAACGCTCACGGCACCAGCACCCCGCTGGGCGATCAGGCGGAGACCCGCGCGGTGAAGCGTCTCTTTGGCGAGGTCGCCAAACGCATCCCCATGAGCTCTACCAAGTCGATGACCGGCCACCTGCTCGGCGCGTCCGGCGGGGTCGAGGCCATCATCACCGCCAAGGCGATTCAGACCGGCATCCTTCCGCCCACTATCAATCTCGACAACCCCGGCGAGGAATGCGATCTCGACTACGTACCCAACGTCGCGCGCAAGGCTGATGTCAAAATTGCCATGAGCAATTCGTTCGGCTTCGGCGGGCACAACGTGTCGCTGGTCATGGGCAAAGTGCGGTAATCGGTAATCACCGCTTCCCTGTTAGTTCCCCGCCGCCTCACGTCGTAACCCGACGATCCGTACCCAATGTCAACCGCGCAAGCCGCGACTGGCGGAGTCGGCTCGTTCCGTTTCCTGACGAAATGGGAGGAGGGACGGGCTTAATCGTTGTATTTCTGCCGCAACCGGCCGCTCAAGCGCAGCAGCAGGTGGACGCGCTCGAACTCGTCCAGCCAGTCCTGAAGTGTCGCCGCCAACTCGCTCTTGTCCACCGGAGCGCCGGGCAATGGGCAACTGGGGCCGAGCTGACGCTGCGCGATCGCGCGGTAGCGAGAGAGCGTGCGGTCGCCGTACCAACTGACAATCTGATAATCCTCCGCGCAAAACACGAGCACCGGCACACGCTTGCCGCCGTTGATCATCAGTTTTTCCTGCAAGTCGGCGTGGGCGTCGCGGTCCACCCAGCGGAGATCGATCTTTGCGCGGTTGGCTTCGGCGATCCGCTGGATCAGCGGCCCCTGCTGCACGCAGTCGCCGCACCAGAGGCCCGACATTGCGATCACATTGATTCTGCGGATGAATGAGCCGACCAGCTTCGTCTGCGATTCCGTCAGCGACGCCTGATCGTAAATCCGCTTCCAGTTTTCCTGCTGTTCGGGCTTGCCCCCAGCTACGTAGGCTTCGTACGGCTTGCCGGCTTCGTGCTTGGATTGAAGGTATGTCGCGTCCATAATTTCGCTGTGTATTGAAAGTCGGAACACCTCACGAAGATCGGGTCAGGCTTTGAGCATGCCTGCCGTCTTCGCGTACTCGAAAATTCCACCCGCTTCGATGATCGGTTTGACATCGCCCAGCGGTCGAAGCTGGTAGGTCTTTCCGCTGGCGCGATTGGTCAGCGTGCCTCGATCCAGATCGACGGTCACTTCGTCGCCGGTCTTAATTTCATTGACCAGCGGCGTGGTAGTCTCGCAGGGAAGCAGGTATCCGCCGTTGACGCAATTTCGGAAGAAGATGCGAGCGTAAAACTCCGCGACGACAACCGTGGCTCCAGCCTCGGCGATGGCCAGCGGCGCGTGTTCACGGGATGAGCCGCAGCCGAAGTTCCGCCCGCCGATGACGATCTTGTAAACGGACTTGAACTTGCCCTTTTCGACAAAAGGGGTGTTCCCCGCGGGCAGACCAGACTGCGCAGGCGGGACGCCCGCCATCGCATACATCCCGAAAAACTTCCGCTCCTGGGGATCGGAAGGATTAAACGAGAGATACTCAGCCGGGATGATCTGATCGGTATCGATGTCGTCGCCGAGAACAAACGCTTTGCCGGTAATGACGGTTTCCATATTTTTTCGCCGTAAAACGAGGCTGTAATCCGGTGCTGGGGATTGAGTGACCGGATCGATGAGTATAGCCGGAATTTTCGCTCCGGGCAGCCGTCCGCCGTTGAAGGGATTACGGTGCCGCTGGCTGCTCCGCCGGTTGCGTGGCCGGTTGACTGGTCGGAGCAGGCGGAGGTGTCGGTTGGGCGCGACGCTCGATCTCAGTGACCTTTTCGTTCATCGTCTCGGTCAGCGCTGCGCCCGCCAGGCTGCGAATCTGAGTCGCCAGGTTTAGGGCTGTTTCTTTTTGTCCGGTGGCCAGACTGCGCTGCGCCGCAGCCAGCAGCGACTGAAGAACGGTTTCTCTTGCCGGGCTGTCAGCAGGTGCGGATTGGACGACCTGAGCCGCCCGGGTGAAAGCCTCGTTCCATTCGCTTGACGCCAGCGCAGCCTGAAAAAATCCAAGCCGCAGCCGCAGGCTCTGTGCCGCACTAAGCGTCGTGACCTGTTCGAGTTTCTTGAGGTCCGCCAGGGCTGGCGACGTCTCCCCCTGCGCCAGCCGCAGCTCTCCGCTGGCCAGAATCAGATCCACCAGCGCGGGAGGGATGGCTGCCTGAGTCGCTGGAGCGGTGTCCGCAGGTTGCGTCGCCGCCGAGTTGAATCGGGCGATGGCTGCGCTGAGCACCTGTTCGCGGAGGGTCGGCGTTTCCTTTTGCTCCAGCAGCGCATCGTTGAGCGACAGTGCCGCTTCAGGCGCGATACGGCTGCTCATCGCCACCAAAGCCCGCTGCCAGGTCTGAACCGCCTGATCCTGATCGGGCTTGTTATGCACGAGTGCCATTGCGGTTTCCAGATCATCCCCGCGCCGCGTGGCTGCCTCGATGACAATCGGTCGGATGGCCGCATCGCCAGCGTGATCCGCCAACGAACGCAACGGACGATCCGACTGCGCCCACGCCGTCGCTGCGGCGACACGCACAGCCGTGTCAGGGTCATCCAGCCAGCGCACAATGCGCGGCCAGTCGTCTTCCTGTGCGACTTTTCCCAGCAGTTCGATAACACGAGGTTCAGGCGGCGCATCCGGATTCACAAACCTGCGCAGACGCTGAATCACCTCCGCGCGCTGCTGCGCGGAGAGGAGCTTGGCATCGATGGCTTTCGCCAGTGCCGCAGCCGCCTCGCCGCTCATGCCCGATTCCCCCAGCAGGTTGACCGCCACGTCCACCCCGCCGGCACGCGGTGAACGCGCCAGCACGAGCAGGTACGCCCGCACCACATCCGGGTCACGCTCGCTGCCCTGCGCGAGCCGCTCGGCCACCGCATCGGCACCGGCGGGATCAGCCAGCTCACGGAGAATGCGCGCCGTGCCCTGCCGGATCGCCGCCCCCGAATCATCCAGCCGGGCCAGCAATGCCTTACGCAGCTCAGGGGTGATCGGCTGGGTATCGGTGAGCCGTTGAACCGTCAGCTCAATCGCCAGTTGCCGGGTCGCTTCCAGCGGGTCAGCCAGCAAAGTCACCAGCAGGTCAGGTCGAGCGTCCACGGAAGTCGCGCGGTAAAGCTGTCGCTGCAATTCGACGACTCGCTCCTGCATCTTCCGCACACCTGCCGACTCGCGCTTCGTCCGGCGGCTGTATTGGGCGAGCAGGTCTTCATACCACTGCTCCTCACTCATCCGCTTTCGTTCTTCCCACCAGGATTGCCATTGCGCCAGATCGCTGCCGAAGTCGTCGATCCCCGTCAGTTGCGCCAGCGCGGTGAATGCGGCAGCGCGGATCTGCGGCGGCTTGCCGGGGTCGGTGAACTCGATCAATGCCTTGACCGTGGCCTGCGTGCGGTGATGGCCGAGGCTCAGCACGGAACCGCGACGACGACCCATCGGGGCGGTGGTATCGTCCACGGTCTCGATCAGTCGGCGCATCATCCGGCGGTCGTCGTACCGCCCCACCGCAGACGCCAAGTCGTGCAGCGTCGGATCATCGGCGCGATCCATGAGGGTGAACAGAGGCCAGGACAATTCCGCCGGCGGCTCATTCGGCATGGCTGCGATGCTCTGGGCGATGACGCGCTGGACGCCTGAGTCACCTTCGGGGCGAAGCTCGATCACCAGCAGTTCGACTGCTCCCGCGCGATCGAGAGTCAGCAGCTTGCCGACGGCTTCCTGACGTCTGGTGGGATCGAGTTTCGCGTCACGGATCGCGGTAAGGTAGGACTGAGCCTGTTCGCCGGTCGATTGCGGCGGCTGAGAAAGGGCCGTCTGGAGCCAGATAAGCAGGAAAAACGCAGCCAGCAGTACCGAGAGGACAGCACCGGGGATACGTCGAGAATCCTGCGGCGATAATGGGTTAGTCAACGCGGACAAACGACTCATCCTTGAGTACGGCGGGGAACCTTGGAAAACATCGGCGGTGCTACGCCAACGGCAGGATAAGATAATAACGGTGGGGTTACCGAAAACCACTATCGCCGTTCCTCCCGATTGGCCGATAATTTCCCGGTCCCGCGCTATTCGCGGGAGCCTTTCCGACCGAGTGAGCAGACCTCGATGAGCGATTGGCACCAAGCTGAACAACACGCCCAGCGAGCCCGACAATTTTATGAATCGGGACAGTGGCATAAAGCGCTGCAAGAGCTGCGCCTCGCCTTGAACTTCGACCCCAGCCAGAGTGACTGGCACTTCGGCATGGGTTTGACGCTCGATGCCCTCGGACAATTCGACGATGCCATCCGATGCTTCGAGGAAGTCCTCCGGCTTCGCGGCGAAGACGGCGAAGCGATGCTGCATCTGGCGGTCGATCAACTCCGCACCTCACGCTGTGAGCAGGCGATTGAAACGCTCACCCGACTCGAAAAGCTCGACCCTGAGTGCGAGGCTTCCTATTGCCACCGCGTTCTGGCGTATGCCCGCATCGGCGATCACGATCAGGCTGAAACCATGTTCTACATGGCGCGGCAGATCAGCGATGAATGCCCCGTCTGCTATGATCATCTGGCGCACAGCCTCTCCGCACGCGGTGACCTCGAACGCGCGACATGGTGCTGGCTCCAGACACTGCGACTCGACCCGCATTACCCCGACACCCACGCCCATCTGGCCCGCGCCTGCTGGCGGCGCGGACAACTCGCACGGGCGCATCAGTTCTTCCTCGAACAGCTCCGTGAAGATCCCGGCGACACGGATACCCTCATCGAATCCGCCAACCTGCTCGTCGAAATGGGACGACACGCCGAAGCGAGGGAAAAACTGCGCCGAGCGTTGGAGCTTAATCCCACTCTCGGTGCGGCCCACCTGCACCTGGGGGAATTGGCACTGTTCGCGGGCCATCACGAGGCCGCCACGGTGGAACTGGAGATGGCCGGCCGGCTCGAACCGGACCTGCCCGGCGTCCACCTCGCGCTGGCGAGGATCGCTCAGCAGCGCGGCGACCACACCACCGCTCAATCGCAACTGCGTGCCGAGCTTGATCTGAACGGCCACACGCCCGACCAGGTGATGGAACTGGCGCATCTCCTGATCGATCTCCGCATGCCTCAGCCCGCGGTGGAACTGCTCACCCCCATGATCCTGGCCGCACACGATCTGGAACTCGACGACAGCCGCATGGCGACCGCGCTGCTCCACCGAGGCGTTGCGCGGATGATGACCCGACAGATCGACGAAGGCATTGCCGACTGCCGGCGTTCGCTGCGCATTGTTCCGGGTAACGTGATCGCCATGCAGAATCTTGTGCTCGCTTACCTCGATGCTCGGCGCGTCAAACGGGCTCGTTGCTGGCTCCGCCGGGCGCGTCGGCTCCAGCCCAACGACGACTACCTCCGCCTGCTGAGTTACCGCGTCTTTGCTGAGCGGGTAATGGGCTGCTTCCGCCGCATCCATCGTCTGCTGCACAAGCGGATTGGTTAGCGGCCAGAGCGTAATCTCATCCCTCACGACCGATTCCGGCTGACGGCGTTACACTTCCGCGCCTCGCACTTTATGATGTGCCCCCATGATCGACCTTAAGGACCTGCGTGAAAATCCGGAACGCTATAAACTCGCCGCCCAGCGAAAGCGCATCAATGCCGACATCGACGCCCTGCTCGCGCTTGATGCGCAGCACCGCGAGTTGATTACCCGGCAGCAGCAGATCACCGCTGAAAAAAACTCCATCAGCAAGCAGATCGGCCAGCTTGCCGGCCGCCTCAAAAAAGCGACCGACGCGGAAAAAACGCAGCTTCAGGAACAGATGAAAGCTCTGCAGGCTCGCCCGGCTGAGCTTAAACAGCAGGAGCAGACGCTCGAACCGCAGATCGCGCAGCTCGAACCGCAGATCCATGATCTGGTGCTTCGCGTGCCTCAACCGGCCGACGACGATGTGCCGCTGGGTGCGGATGAGTCGGAAAACGTCGAAATCCGTCGCGTCGGCACGATCCGATCATTCAACTTTCAACCCAAGGATCATCTCACGCTCGGCGCGGAGCTGGGCATGATCGACATCGACCGGGGCGTCAAACTTTCGGGATCACGCAGCTATTTCCTCACCGGTGCCGGCGTGCTGCTCCACCAGGCAGTGCTGCGCTTCGCAATGGATCTCATGATTCAGCGCGGCTTTGTCCCGATGAGCGTGCCGGTCATGGTCCGCGAGCCGGCGATGGTGGGCACAGGCTATTTCCCGCTGGGTCGGGAACAGTCCTACACGCTGACCAACGAAGACCCGCCGCAATTCCTCGTCGGGACGGCTGAGGTCGCGCTGACCGCTTTTCACATGGATGAAGTGCTCGACGAGAAAAGCCTGCCTCGCAAGTACGTCGCGATGAGCCCGTGTTTCCGCCGCGAAGCCGGTACTTACGGCAAGGACACCGCGGGACTCTATCGCATCCATCAGTTTGAAAAGGTCGAACAGGTCATTGTCTGCCGCAACGATGTCGAAGAATCCAAACGCTGGCATGGCGTGATTCTCGACAACGCCGAGACGCTCCTGAAAGCTCTCGAACTGCCCTACCGCGTCGTGTACGTCTGCACCGCTGATCTGGGTCAGGGACAGGCCGCCAAGTACGACATCGAAACGTGGATGCCCTCACGTAATAACTGGGGCGAGACGCACTCGGCATCACGTTTTTATGAGTTCCAGGCGCGCCGGCTGAACCTACGCTACCGGGAAAGTTCCGGCGAATCCGGACGCGGCGGTGAAGGGAAAGTGAAAATCTGCCACACGCTCAACAACACCGTCGTGGCCAGCCCGCGAATCCTCATTCCGATCATGGAGCTTTACCAGACCGCTGAGGGCAACATCCGCGTACCCAACGCGCTGCGGCCTTACATGAACGGCTTGGAACTGATCGAAAAGAAATAACCCCGCTGACGTGAGGATTACTTCGCCTTTTCCCACGGCACGACCTGCACGCTCCAGCCGTGATCTTTCGGTTCGGCGGCATCGAAGACCTGATCCTCCACCGGCTCGTTGACCACGACTTTGTTCACCAGTATCACCGTCTCGTTTTCCGATTCATCAAGCGTGCGGGCCTGCGTCGGCAGCAGCGTCTCAAGGTCATACCAGAGGTCGATGCGGGTCAGGTCCGACTTGACCCCGGCGCGAGGCGTGAGCTTCAGATGTACCGTGTTTTTCGGGTCGGTTTCCTTCAACTCCGGCTCAATGACGACATCAAACTTTTTCAGAATCTGAGCCTTCTTCGTCGTGATCGGCAAAGCGAACGGTCCCTCGCCGAGATTCAACGGATCGGATTGATCCTTCGGCGCATCAGGTGCAACCACCTGCCGCTTGATGAAAGTCTTTTCCGCGTCGTTTCGTTCGATCAGCCACTTGGCGTCGTAAATGAACCATTGGTTTTGCTGCTCGACACGCCCATCGACCAGCAGGCGATCGAACTGTACGGCAAACTTCGCAGGCGGACCGACGACGTAAACGATCTTGCCGAAACGTCGTTGCTTGTCGCCGACGAGAACCTGATTGCGGTCGTAGCGCAAATCCGCCTTGAAGGTGCGGAGGTCTCTGGCTTTGGTTTCGATACGGGTAAGCAACTCATCGGCTGCGGGATCGACGCGAACCTCAGCGGCGGGTTGTGTCGCTGACGCGGTCTCGGCGGCGCAAACTGCGGATGCAGCATACACATGCACCGAAAACGCAAGGAAACATACTGCGGAAAGTAATCGCATGGATAGTCCCTGGAGGGTAAACGCGGGAAGCCCCGATATTATGCACGAGATTAGGTCGGATGCGGTGCGGCATCGCGACGGCAGCGGCTATCTCCTTAGTGCAGCGACTTGCTGCGACGCATCACTGTGATCCTGTGCCGCGATCCCGCAGTTCCCGCTCGATGCGTTCGATCTCATTTCGTTCGGCGTCCAGTTTCGCCTTGCGGTTTTCCAGCTCTTTGGCTAATCGCACCTCAGGCGGATCGTCATGGTAAAAGCTGTACGGAATCTTTTTCCCCGGCGGCACAATGTCGATGTTCAATGGAGGCGGTGCGGCTTGAATCTCGCGCAGCGCGTGCCAGGTGAACCCCGCGCAGGTGAGAAGGATCAACACCAGCATCGCGTTCCACCCGCGGGCACCCCAGGAAGCGGAGCCGACCCACAGGAGCACGCCGGCTGCGAGCATCACCGCGCTGGTCGCGGCCACGCTCGCCAGCGCACCGGCTGCGGCGCGACG
Source organism: Phycisphaeraceae bacterium (assembly GCA_020851465.1). NCBI lineage: Bacteria > Pseudomonadati > Planctomycetota > Phycisphaerae > Phycisphaerales > Phycisphaeraceae > Phycisphaeraceae bacterium. Next base: position 280,841 of record JADZCR010000003.1, read on the forward strand.
ACGGTCCGCCTGCATCCCCAGCCCCAGCACCGCCATCGCCAGTCCGCCCACCGTGCTCGACATCACCGTGAGCATGTAGCCCGCCTTTGCGGGATTCTCAAACATCCGCTGAAGTGACATCCCCAATGGCTGGCCCGCGTCAATCCGTTCAATGACATCGGTTCGTGAGAGGACCTTGTCCCACAGACCGGTCAACGTAAAGGCGCAGCAGTTGGTCAGAAAGAGCAGGATGCCCACGGTTTGCAAAACCACGCCGGTACCCTGCGCAAAGGCACGAGGCGGCGGTTTGCTCGTCTCAGGTTTTGATTCTCTTGGTTCGGACATAAATCACATAGACGATACGCACCGCGTATTTTCCTGGCCCTGGCAGTAAACGCTACGACACGTTGCTGCGGCTGAGCCTCAGAGCGGAAATCAGCCAGCGAATGGTAAAGCCCATGATCGCCAGCAGCGTGCCCAGCGGCAAAATAACCATCGTCAACGAAGCAGGATCGCCGGCAAGCAACGCCCCGATCACACCGTTGAGCATCAGCAGGCCGAAGATGATGACCTGAGTGATGACGAGGTATAAAGCGAGGTTGGTCGCACCCGATCTCCCCGCGCGCACGCCAAACCCCGCGATCAGATAGACGATGCCCGGCAGCACGCCTAGCGCGACCATCATCAGGGCCATCACGCTCAACAATTTCGGGTCGGGAGCGGCGATTTCCTGGCCGTTGTCGGCAAAGATTTTTTGCAGTTCCTCGTGGGGTACTCGTGAAAACACAAACGCGGACGTCCCCAGACAGCCAAAGACGACCAGACAGACCGCGCTTAAGACCCACACCATCACCGCGGCCCGTCGCGCGGGATGATCGGCACTGGTCGCGGGAGTCTCGTCCCATTCATTAGGGGTCGCTGGTTCCATGCGTGTGTGAGTGTAGCCGCTGACGCTTCCTCGCGGCGGCAGGATGAACGCCTGAATAAAAAATTACCATCTCGACCGAAACGATTACGATAGGCTGCACATGGCGTCGTCGGAATCCTCGCCCATCAAACGCTACCTGTCCCTTGCCCTGCGGATTCTCCTGACTGCGGCGGGGATCGCCTTCATCGTCTGGAATGTGGACTGGGTGGATCGCATCGAGGTGCGGCCCGGCGCGTCACGGTTTCCCAATATCTCTCAACCGATACTCATGAGAGTCGTCGGCGGAGCGGTCGATCCGCAACATCAGGCTGAACCACTCATTCTCGAAACCGACGGACTGACCCCGACTCAAATCACGCTCTCGCCCACGGAACTGTCAGACACCGACCATTACCTGCTGCGTCCGAGTTTCATCACGACCGTGCGTCATGCGGATCGCAGCCTGCTGTTTCTGGGGCTGCTGCTGGTCGCGCCGGTTTATCCCGCACAGGCGTACCGCTGGCTCATCCTCATGAAGGCACGCGGGCTTGAGGTGAGTTACGGACAGGCGTTGAAGCTCACGATGATCGGTGCCTTTTTCAATTACTGCATGCCCGGCTCGACAGGCGGTGATGTAGTCAAGGCGTTCTACGCAGCGCGACGCAAGGAGCGACGCACCGAGGCGGTCATGAGTGTCGTCTTCGACCGCATCGCGGGCATGGTCGGCCTGGTGCTGCTGGCGGGTGTGGTGAGTCTGTTCATCCTCCACGAGCCGCTGGCGAAACGCATCTCACAAAATCTGTGGATCGGGGCCGCGGTGCTGACGCTGACGGCCGCATTCTATTTTTCCCGGCGCATCCGCCGCGCCCTGGGTGTGGACCGGCTTATTTCAAAGCTGCCCGGCCAGAATCTGCTGACCAAACTCGACGCCGCCGCACTGGCGTATGCCGACCACAAAGGCGCGGTGCTGGCATCCATGGGCCTGAGTGTGCCGATCCATTTTGCGCTGGCGTCGGCGGCCGCGGTTGCAGGCTACGCCATGGGAATGGATCGCGCCGTGGCCGGCTTTGGCCTTTTGCTGACCGTGATCCCGATCATTTTCCTCGCCGGCTCTCTGCCCATCACTCCGCAGGGCGCTGGCGTCTGGGAAGCCATCGGCAAGCAGATGCTCGACCACCCGCCCCAGGTCACGATGAACCAGATCGTCGCGATGCTGCTGATGATCCGGCTTTATCACCTCGTTTACTCGCTGACCGGCAGCGTGTTTCTCCTGCGCGGTGATGTGCATCTGCACCCCGAACGCGACGAGGAATCCGCGGAACCCTCTCAGCCGCAGCGCGATCCCCTCACGCGGTAACACCACGCGGGTCCGTTACAATCCTTCCCCATGTCCGCAACCAAACAACTGCTGGCTCGCGTCACGAAAATAGTCAACGCGCAGCCCGTCACCGATCTGCACACGCACTGTTATCCGCCGAGTTTCGGCGCGTCGCCCGATCCCGGCGGTCTGCTCCTCTGGGGCATTGATGAGCTGGTCACCTACCACTATCTCGTCGCGGAGGTTTTCCGCGTGGTTCCCGCAGCCGGCCGCGACAGCCTGCCTTACGAAACTTTCTGGGCGATGAGCAAATCCGAGCAGGCGGACCACATCTGGAAACATCTGTTTGTCGAGCGGACTCCTCTGAGTGAAGCCTGCCGCGGCGTCCTGACGACGCTGGAACGACTGGGGCTGGACCCGCACGAAAAGACACTGCGGAAATACCGCAAGTGGTTTGGCGGGCAAAATCCCGATCGCTACATCGACAAGGTCATGGAAATCGCCAACGTCGATTCGATCACGATGACTAATCCGGTGTTTGACGATCACGAGCGTTCGCTCTGGAATCGCAAGCCGGGCGACATTCGAGCGGACAGGATCGGCGATGACCCGCGCTTCGCGGCGGTGCTGCGCATTGATCCTTTGTTACGCGCCTGGCCTGCCGCCGCCGGCCTGCTCACGCAATGGGGCTTCAAGGTTCAACCCGACTTTGGCGGGCAGACCGTCGCAGAGGTCAAGCGGTTTCTGGCTTCGTGGCTCGACCGGATGAAAGCGATCTACGTCGCGGTCAGTCTTGGTCCGGAATTCCGGTTTCCCCAGGGCGAAAACTCCGGGGCTGATCGGGTGATGCGTGATTGCCTGCTGCCGCTCCTGGCGGAGAGAAAGTTGCCGCTGGCGATGATGATCGGGTCACAGCTGCGCGTCAATCCTCATCTGCGCGATGCGGGCGACATGGTGGGTAAAGCCGACGTGATGAGCGTCGTGAATCTCTGCCGCGAATTCCCCGCAAATAAATTCCTCGTCACCATGCTCTCACGCGATAACCAGCACGAGCTTTGCGTGGCTGCGCGAAAGTTCGGCAACCTGATGATCTTCGGCTGCTGGTGGTTTCTCAACAACCCTTCGCTGATCGAGGAAATCACGCGGATGCGGATCGAGTTGCTCGGCAGCAGCTTCTGCCCGCAGCACTCCGATGCGCGGGTACTCGATCAACTCATCTACAAGTGGGATCACAGCCGGAAGATCATCGCCAACGTGCTGGCGGATCAATACGCGAAGCTGGAAGAGTCGGGTTATGAAGTTTCCGTTCAGCAGATGAAGAACGACGCACGACTGCTGCTGCGGGAGAACTTCCGGGATTTCGTCACCCGCTGAAAACCCCGCGTTACGCTGTTTATCAAACCGCGCTGGGTCAGACCGTCGCCAGCGGAGCCGGTTCGTCGTCGGCCTCGATCTGTTCGATCCCCCGGAGCATGAACTCCCGGAACTCATCAGCGGAAGTGATCGCCTGCACCTTGCCTCGGAGCATCGGCCACGGCTGGAGATGGGCGGAGTACCAACTGATCCGTGACTTGATCGTGTTGAGCGCGATCCGTTCAGGGTCAATCGGATTACCTCCCCGGCTATGCGGTGCGTGCGAGCCGATCGAGCTGCGCAAACGCAGCAGATTTTCAAAATGACGCAGCACGATTCGGGCACGTTCGGAACGGGGCAGCGGCGCAAGTGTCTGACCTGTGCGCAACAGATGAGCGGTATCACGGAAAATCCACGGCTGGCCCAGCGCGCCGCGGGCGATCATCACACCGTCACAGCCGGTGACGGCAATCATGTGCTTCGCATCGGCGGGCGTCTTGATGTCGCCGTTACCAATGACCGGCACAGCGGGATGTTTCGCCTTCACCGCTTCGACGACCCGCGCGATCCCATCGAGCCGGACACTGGGCTTGAACATCTGCTGCGTGGTCCGGCCATGAATCGTGATCGCCGCGATGCCGACATCGGCGAGGCGAGGCGCAAGCGTCGGCGCGACGATCTGGTCATCGCTCCAGCCGAGCCGCAGCTTGGCGGTGACGGGGATTTTTACCGCTTCGACCACTTGCCGTGCCAGCGCGATGGTGCTGTCGGGCGTGCAGAGGAGCATCGAGCCGCCGTTTTTTTTCGTGACCTTATCGACGGGACAGCCCATGTTGATGTCGATGGTCGTGGCGCCGTGAGTCTCAGCCCAGCGTGCCGCCTGAGCGAGGATGTCGGCCTGCGCACCGTAAAGCTGCATGCACAACGGCTGGTCCTCCGGACACGTCGCGGCCAGCCACATGGATTTGTGATTTTCCGAGAGCAACGCCTGCGGGCAGAGCAGATCGGTACACGCCAAACCGACTCCGCCCGACGGCCCGCTGATTGAGCGCACGATCAAGCGGAACGCCAGATCGCAGTAGCCGGCAATCGGAGCGAGCAGGACGTTAGTCGCAAGCGTGACGGAACCGATGCGAAGCATAAGCATTACCGTACCGCATCAGACGAATCGGCGGTGGTCCAGGAGTTCAGAGCAGCAGGGATTTTACGCGGTCGCCATCGCCTGCCCGACGTGCAGCGCGAGTTTCGGGAACAGATTGAACGCATTTTCCCGCAGGATCAGCCGCTTCTGCTGATCCGTCAGCTCCGCATGATCGATCCTGGCCCGCTGCATGGCTGTGACGTAGAGCGGCGTATCCGTGCCGAAGCAGACGCGCTCCGCGCCGACCTGGCTGACCGTCCACTCGATGTTGCGCGGGATGATGCTCATCGCGCTGGACGTATCCGCCCATACGTTGCCGTGCCTGCTTTTCTGAATCGCCCGACACTGGATCGTCAGATCGCCCACATGGCTGCATCCGATGTGCGCCAGCAGGAGTTTCATTTCCGGGTAGCGATTGGCAAAGACGACGTAATCATCGGGCAGGCTCAGCGCCTCGCCGCTGTGCACCATGACGGAAGCTCTCATCTGGGCAGCGAAGGCGAACAGCTTCTCGCCGTGCTCGGTGATGGGGTAGCGATGCTCCTCCGGGTGAAACTTCAGGCCGACGCACGTCCTGGACTGGAGCATTTGCCTCGCCTGCTCAAAAGTCTCCGGCTGGAGCGGATTGACAATCGCCAGTTGGAGCAGGCCGGGCGTCTGCGGGACGATGCGGGCCGCTTCCTCATTGCCCTTAACGGCGTCAGCCTTCCCGCGCGGAAAAAGCCCCAGCAATGGCGAAGCGATGGTGAACTGGATCCGTGAGGCGGTCGCCCGCTCGACAACCGTGGCTGCATCGGCGGACATGCAGTAGTTCGTATGCGGATTTTTATCGGTGCAGTCGCCGTAGTGGGCGTGACAGTCGATGGCGAGGATGTCGGTGGTGGCCATGTGACCGGATCCGATGCGGTGACTCACCGCCGCTGCGTGCTGCGACTCATCCCGCGTGTACGACGCTGCTGCGACTCCGGCTGGCTTACCGGCCGGCCTTAGCCCGTTTGATCGCGTTGGCCTGATCGCCGAAGTATTTCTTCGCTTCGCCTGCCAGGTAGAAGCTGCCGGTGACGATGATGAGGTCTTCGCGGCTGACCGCACGACCGGCCAGACGCAGGGCGTCCTCCAGCGTCGGTGCGACCTGCGCCATCTTGCCCGACAGGTCGTTGAACTTGGACATCAACTCCTCCGGCTCGCTGGCGCGGGGATTCGTGCGAGCCTTGGTGAAGATGATCTTGTCCGCACCCAGCGCGAGCTGCTTGAGCATGCCGTTGACGTCTTTGTCCTGGCCGCATCCGAAGATCACCACCAGTGAGTCGTACTGGATGTGGGCGCCCAGTGCGCGGATGAGGGCCTGAATCGAGGTCGCGTTGTGCGCGCCGTCGATCAGGATGCGCGGCTCGGTGTTGATCTGCTCCATCCGACCGTGAAGCTGCGTCGCGGTCAGGCCGGCGACCATTTTTTCTTCCGGGATGTTGAAGCCGTGGGCCTTGAGCTTGTCGAGCATCGCCAGGGCAAGGCCGCAGTTGAACGCCTGGTGTTCACCACGCATCGGCACCGCGAGGTGCTCCCAGCGGCTCGTCGGCGTGGTGATGCACACGCGCGTGTGCGGGCCTAACTCGCGGTTGGCCTCGAAGCGATAGCTGAAGTCGATCTCCTTGCCCGTAAACTCCAGCGGAGCACTGACCGCTGCTGCGGCTTCCTCAAACGAGCGGACAACGGCTGGGTCCTGCTCGACGCTGATGACCGGCACGCCCTTCTTCATGATGCCGGCCTTTTCCTTGGCGATCGTCCCAAGATCCCGGCCGAGGATGTTCATGTGGTCGAGACTGATGTGCGTCAGCCCGCAGACCAAAGGCGTGACCACGTTCGTCGCATCGAGACGTCCGCCCAGTCCCGTTTCCAATACCACGATATCCACCGCCTGATCTGCGAAGTAGCGCAGAGCCGCAGCGGTGATGATCTCGAAAAAGCTCGGCGGATGATCGCCGAACTTATCCTCGATCTTTTCGATCTGCTTGAGCAGGTCGGCCAGGTCGGCATGACTGATCATCTGACCGTCAATCTGAATCCTCTCGCGGATATCCACCAGGTGCGGGCTGGTGTAAAGCCCCACGGTGTACCCGCACGCCTGAAGCATCGACGCGAGCATGGCACAGGTCGAACCCTTGCCCTTGGTGCCGGCGACGTGAACGCATTTGAGTTCCTTGTGCGGGTCGTCGAGGTGCCCCAGAAGTTTGCGCACACGCTCAAGGTTGAACGTCTTGCTGTTGTAAGGCACGATGCGGAGACGCTCGTAGTCGGTGTGCTCGTATAGCCAGCGAAGCATCGCCTGATAGTTGCTGCCACCCGAAGCGGTGTGCGACTTGGCGGGGGCAGCTTTTTTGGCGGTGTGCGAGGAAGACTTGCCGGAGTGGCGCTTGGTTTTCATGGTGGAGGTCGGCATAAGGGCGATCAGCTTACCGAATTACGGCGTTTACGTCAATTTTGCAGTTGTTACTCGTTTATTTTCAGTAACTTACGAAAATACGACGGTTTTGCACGCATGCAAAATTCAGGGGAGAGTTATAACGATTTTAGGCTGCCGACCGCCGTAAAACACGGGCAATCCACTAATTGCGCTGTTGGAAGCTCTTACTACGGAGACGGCCGATTGTCGTGCTGATGCGTACAGACTGTTTGTCGCCGAAGGCGAAGGCAAGCCGACTCGCCCGCTTTGACAAACTTCGTTACGCTCGCCGACTTGATTCCTCAGACGCAACGGGCTTAACCATGACAGTAAATCGCGCTTTCGATCTTTCGGGTAGAGCAGCATTGGTGACCGGGGCTGGAGTCGGGATCGGTCAGGCGGTGGCGGTCGCGCTGGGTGCCGCTGGCGCAAAGGTGTCGATCCACTACAACTCCAGCCGGGCCGGCGCGGACGAGACGCTCCGCCAAATCCGTGCTGGCGGCGGCGAAGGCGCAGTCATCCAGGGCGACCTGACGCGCGAAGATGACGCCAATGCCGTCGTCGATGCAGCCGTTGAAAAACTGGGGCGGCTGGACATTCTCGTCAACAATGCCGGCGCGTTGCTGGAGCGTGCCACGATCGAGGGTTGCTCACTCGACCTGTGGAACCGCACGCTGACGGCGAATCTCACCAGTGCTTTTCTGGTGACGAAACGCGCGATCCCCTCGCTGCGGAAAAGCGGCAAAGGCTCGATCATCAACATCCTCTCGCTGTCGGTCCAGACCGGCGGGGCGAACGGTGCCGGAGCCTATGGCGCAGCCAAGGGCGGCCTGCTCACTTTCACACGGACATTGGCGCGCGAGCTGGCTCCGCAGGTAAGGACCAACGCGGTAATGCCCGGCGTGATCGAGACGCGACATCACGAGGTCGCCAGCAGTGCCGAAGCGATGGAGAACTACCGCAGGCAGACGCCGCTGGCGCGCAACGGCAAGGCCGAGGAAGTCGCCAACGCGGTGCTGTTTCTGGCGAGCGATGCGGCGAGCTTTACCAACGGCTCGCTGCTCGACATCAACGGCGGGCGTTTTCTCCGCTAGTTTCCTCACGAGCAGATCGACTTCGCCGCGGCGCGCCCCAGATGAACGTCGCCGCCACCGCCGCACCAAAGAGTGAATAGGCGAGCGTGAAGACCCACGGCGGCGCATCGAAGAAAAAGAGCTGATGCACCCAGTAGCCGATGAAACCGCGCGGATAACCCTGCTGCTTCGCCGCTACACGTAGCTGCTCCTCCCAGACCGTCAGCGGGCAATTCACGCCGAGCCACGCCTCCGCAACGACGTAACCGATGCAGACCAGATGCACAATGCGGAACGGCAGATGGCGCACCCACCGCCAGCGACGAAAGAGACCAATGACGATCAGCAGTTCGCCGCCAACGACGAACACGATGAACGCTGCATGAACGAGTGCGACAAGATCAGCGAGGAGTTTGTACATGATCTCCACACGGGTTGGTCCTGATCCCGCGCCCGTTGGTCAAGGCAATGCTTCGATTAACTGGTCGATTTGTTCAGGCGTGTTGTAGAAGTGCGGGCTGGCACGCAGCCGCCCTTCCCGCACCACGATGACGATCCCGCGTGACTCCAGATCCGCGACGATTTTCTCCAGCGGAGGCACGCTCCGTACCGCTGGTGCAGGCGGGATGAAGCTGACGATCCCGCTGCGCTCGCCGTTGTTGCGAGGGCTGAAAACACGGTAGCCCTTCGCGCGTAATCCGTCGCAGAGACGGGCGGTCAACGACTCAATTCTCGACCAGATATTTTCGATGCCGTATTCGAGGATCAATTCGAGTGACGCACCGAGTCCCATGATGCCGGGAATGTTGTAGCTGCCAGGCTCAAACCTTCGCGCGTCGCGCTGAAACTCAAATTGATAGTTGCCGTAATCGGAGGCGTTGACCATGTTCATCCAGCCGACGATGTTGGGATGCAGCGTGGAGATGAGACTTTCACGGCAATAAAAAATACCGCAGCCTTCAGGCGACAGCAGCCACTTGTGGCCGTCGGCGGAAAGAAAGTCGATCCCCAGCTCGCTGACGTTCACCGGCATCGCGCCGACACTCTGGATCGCATCCACGCAGAGCAGCCCGCCGGCGTTGTGAACCATCTCGCTGATGGGCTTGAGGTCGATCCGGTAGCCGGACGCATACTGCACATGCGAAATGGCGACCACGCGCGTGCGATCGGTCACCGCCTGCGTGACATCCTCGACATCAATGCGGCCATCGGCATGTTGCGGCACCTCGACGATCTCCACGCCGAACCGCTTCAGGTCCTCCCACGGATAACGGTTGGCGGGATATTCGACGTTGGTGATGACGACATGATCGCCCGGCCGCCAGTCGATGCCCTTGGCGACGAGACTGATGCCGGTCGAGGTGTTGGGGATCAAAGCGATCTCCGCTTCACCGGCAGCGCCGATGAGCCGGGCGGCCAGCCGCTTGACCTGCCGCGCCCGGGAGTACCAGTGCGAGTTGAGGTAGGACAGGGATTCCGCCTGATCGGCATAAGCTCTGACGGCTGCGGCGGCGCGGCCGCTGATCGGCGCGACGCCGGCATGATTGAAAAACGCCAGCTTCCCCAGAATCGGGAACTCCCCCGCCCGAACGTCCGTCACATGCTGATCCGTCATGACCTGATCCTATCGCGCCCTTGAGATAAAAAATTATTCGACTACTTGACTTTTTATGCCCGCTTTGGTTAAATACTCCAAGAATGCGGCACGTGCCGCCCAAGGGATTCCGGCCATGATCCGTACCGCCGCTCATCTCCCTCCGTCCAACGCCAGCCGCCGCGCGGGTGGTCCCGGCCCCCTATCCCTGCTCTGGCTGGTCCTGCTGGGAATCCTGCTGCCTGCCGCGTCCGGCCATGCTGCCGCATCCCCGGCCGGCAAGCCTGACTTCAACGTCGAGCTGGCCCCCACGGTCACCAAGCTCCTCGACGATAAATCGCTCAGTCCGGCTGAGCGGAGAAGCCTGGCCATTTTCCACGGCCAGTCGGATCGACTCAAGGATTTGACCATCACCGAGCAGGCACAGGTCGCCCTGCAACGCTACGACCTGAACAATTCCGTGTTCAGCCAGGATGTGCCCGTGGTCCTGCGGGCCAAGGCTGCGCTGCTCCGAGGCGAGCCGGAACAGACGCTGGCCTTGCTGGACAAGGACACGTCCGCGGAAGCGACGCTGCTCAAGGCTCGCGCCCTTGAAGACCTTGGCCGGGTTGCTGAAAGCCTGGCCATGTTGACTCCTCTGCGGGAGACGCTCAAGGCAGGCGATCTGACTGACGCAGCGGAGTTGACTGCCGCGACCGAGGGGCTGCTCATGCTCGCTCGGCTCGAAGGTCGCCCGGCTCAGGATTACCGCCTCGCGCTGTCGCTGCTGGCCAAGGCACGCGGTGAACTCGACCGCATGTACTGGCCGGCTTATCTGGCTGAAGCCCGCCTGCTCGACGAGAAAGACAATCCCGCTGAAGCATCGGGGGCGATCCTCGACACGCTGCGGCTCAATCCACAGGCGAGCGAAGCGTGGTACCTACTGGCACGGATGAGCGCGGAGTATTTTGATTTCGACAAAGCCGCCGCCTGCGTCGCCAGGCTCCGCGACATCAATCCGCAACATCCGCTGGCTGACGACGCGGAGGTTCGCCTATTGCTCGCCCAGCGTGACGCCCAAGCTGCCCAGCAGGTGATCGGCGAAGCTCTCAAGCGATATCCCCGGCAGCGAAACCTGCTGGCCCTCGATGCAGCAGTGGAGGCGTTGCTGTTCAACGACTCCGCCCGCGACACAGCTCTGGCGCGATTTGACCAACTGGCACCGAAAAACCCGCTGGCGTTCTTCACCGTCGGCAAGTACCTCGCGCAGGCACGGCAATACAAGGCCAGCGAGGCCATGCTCCGCCGTGCCATTGAGCTGGCACCGAACTGGCCGGACCCGCGTGTCGAGCTGGGTCTGCTGTTGATGCAGTCGGGTGATGAAACCGCCGCGCAGACCGAGCTGAAGCGTGCCAGCGATCTGGACCCGTTTAACTTCCGCGTCTCGAATCAGCTCAAGCTCATCGACGAATTACTGACCTGGGGCAAGCTGGAGACGCCGCATTTCCTCATTCGTTACAAGCCGGGGATTGATGAAGTTCTCGCGCGTGATCTTCAGGAGATGGTCGAGCAGATGTACGCCGACGTAACCTCGGTTTTCCAGTATCAGCCGGAAAACAAGACGCTGATCGAGGTACTGCCGGATGAGAAATGGTTCGCGGTGCGCATCACGGGATTGCCGGAAATCTGGACGATCGGCGCCAGCACGGGTGATGTAATCGCCATCACTCCGCCGCGTGCGGGGGCGCATCAGCGCGGAGCGTTCGACTGGGATCGGGTGATCCGCCACGAGTTTGTCCACACGGTGACTCTCGCGCAGACGCGCAATCGTCTGCCGCACTGGTTTACGGAAGCCTGCGCGGTTTCGCAGGAGCCGGGCGGACGTGATTACAACACCTGCCGTCTGCTGGCGGACGCGCTGCAATCCCATCAGCTTTTCGCGCTGGATCAGATCAACTGGGCGTTCATCCGTCCCAAAACGCCGCGCGACCGTCCGCTGGCGTATGCGCAGGCACACTGGATGGTGGAGTACCTCACTGCGACCTACGGCCATGAGGCAATCGTCAAGCTGCTGACGCTCTACGGCCAGGGAGTACCCAACGAAGCGGCTCTGCAGCAAATCTCCGGCAAGACATCGGCTGAGTTGATGGCGGCATTTCAGATCTGGGCAACCGAACAGGTGAAACGATGGGGCCTGCTTGTGCGCCCGGAAGACGCGGAAATCAGCAAAACTTTAGCCGGCAAACCTCCTGATCCCGCTGCGTTGGCACCGTTGCTGGCCAAATACCCGGACAATCCCTCGCTGCTGCGATTCGCAGCTCAACATGCGATCGACTCCGGCGATGCGGAGACTGCGCGGCAGGCGGTCCTGCGTTACGCGGCATCGCGGCCGGTGGATTCGTGGTCGGATCAAATGCTGGCCGACCTGGCGTTGAAGACCGGCCGGCCCGACGAGGCGATGGGGTCACTCGAACAGCTCGACCGTCAGACGCAGAATACGGGCATCTGGTCCTATCAACTCGCCAAGGTCTATCGCGCCAGAGGGCAGTTGGGAGCGGCGGCGGCAGCGGCTGAACGGGCGCTCAACCGTGACCCGTACAACGCCGCCTATCGCGAGCTGGCAGCCGTCATCAATCTCCAGCGCGGTGACGAACGCGATGCGCTGCGACATCTGGAAGCGATGACGCTGCTTGAGCCGGATCAGGCTGTTCACTTCGTCCGCCTCGCTGCGTATTACGCAAAGCTCGGCAGAAAAGGCGACGCGAAAATCGCTGCTGAAAAGGCGAGGAAGATTGATCCGCAGGCGGATGTCGGAGCGTTTCTGGACACCGGCGGATAGCGCCGATACCCATCGGGCTACCACTCGCCCTTGTTGCCGAACTTCGCTTTGGCTGCTGCGCTGAAGCGAACGACCGATTCATCAATGCCGCTCAGCACCTGGTCGATGGACTTGCCCGCCGTGTTGACCGCTGCGTCGATCACCGTGTTGCACTCGTTCTGATCCATAAAGCGGGCGGCTTCGAGCAGATTTTTCTCCTCGCCTCTGGGGATGGCGAGAAATCCGTGCTTATCGGCATGGATGAGTTGTCCGGGTTCGATGCGCCGGCCAAAGACGACGACCGGTTCGCCCCACCGCACGGGAATTACATGAGCATGACCGACACAAAGCCGCCGAGCCAGAGCCTTGAAACCAGCCCCGGTCATTTCGTCGAGGTCACGGATGCCGCCGTCGGTGATCGTGCCGACACAACCAAGCGACCTGGCGATACTCGACATCACTTCGCCCCAGAATGATCCGTAGAGAGCGGGTTTGTCGAGATCCTGCACGACCACGATCTTTGGCCCGCTGACACTCGCAAGGTATCGACGAAACTCGCTGAATGCCCCCGGGTTGTCCGCACGATGCTGTCGATTGCTCGGCTCGATGACCAGTGTCAGGGCATAACCGACCATCGGTCCCATCTGCGGCATGAAGTCGCGCGTTTCTTCAAGGTTGAAAGCATCTCGGCCGGCATCGCCTTTGGTGATCTGCTCCCAGCCGTTGTAGATCGTGGGTGTATTCCAGCGTTTGAGACCAAGGAGTTCATCAATGTTAATCATGAGTTGGATTGTATCGAATGTATTTTTGAGATTGTGGTTACTTGTCGGCGACGGTCTGCGTCTGGCAGAACTCCAAAAGTCCCTCGACGCCGCCCTCTCGTCCGAGACCGGACTCCTTCATGCCGCCGAAGGGCGCTTCAGGTGTCGGGCCGGTACCGGTGTTGATGCCGACGTGTCCGCACTGGATTCGTGCGGCAACGCGCTGACCACGCTGCGGGTCAGCGGTGAAGACGTACCCCGCCAGTCCGTAAGGCGTGTCGTTAGCACGGGCGATCGCTTCCGCTTCATCCTCAAAAGCTATCACCGCCACCACCGGGCCAAAGGTTTCCTCCTGCGTGAGCGCCATGTTCGGCCTGATGCCGGTGAGAACCGTCGGCGGGTAAAAGTGTCCCCACGTCCGGTCGGACGAGTCCGCGCGGGTGACCGCTGCTGCGGTCAGACATGCGGCTCCTTTTTTCAGGGCATCGGAGACGTGGCGTTCCACTTTCTCAAACACGGCACGGTTGATGAGCGGCCCGATGTCCGTGGCCGGGTCCATGCCGTTACCGACGCGCAGTTGCGACACTCGCTGGGCGGCCGCCTGTGTAAAGCGATCGAGAATTCCGCGTTGCACGAAAATGCGATTGGCACAGACGCACGTCTGGCCGCCGGCGCGGAACTTATTGGCCATCAGAGCTTCGACCGCGGCATAGAGGTCAGCATCATCGAACACGATGAACGGCGCATTGCCGCCAAGCTCCAACGCCAGACGTTTGACGTGCGGGGCTGTTTTTTCCAGCAAAAGTTTGCCGACGCGGGTCGAACCGGTGAAACTCACCATGCGCACCGCGGGATGCGAACAGATCACATCACCAATCGGTCCCGGCGCGCCGCAGACGAGATTGCACCAACCCGCCGGCACACCGACCCGCTCCAGGACGGCGCAGAGCGCGATGGCCGAGAGCGGCGTCAGCTCGGAAGGCTTGACGACGACGGCACAACCGGCCGCCAGCGCGGGGGCAATTTTTTTAGCGAGCATCGCCAGGGGGAAGTTCCACGGCGTGATGAGAGCCGCGACGCCGGCCGGCCGGTGATGAATCGTCCACCGCGCACCGCGAATCGGCTGCGGAAGCACTTCGGGGCCAAGGTGATGAAGCTGATCAGCGAAGTAAGAAAAAAAACCCGCAGCGTACTCGGTCTCCGCGATGCCTTCCCGGTGCGGTTTGCCGTTCTCAAGCGTGATGATCCGACCAAACTCCTGCTTGTCAGCCAGCAGCGATTGGCTCACGCCGCGGAGCCAGTCGCGCCGTTGCGCGACGGGAAGCGGTTCCGCCATAACGCGGGCGGCGGCTCCGATTGCGCTGGTGGTGTCCGCTGCTCCCATGTCAGGCACTTCGGCGAGCGGCTCTCCCGTGGCAGGATTGATCACCGTCAGCGTGCTCCGTGCGTCGCCTCGCGTCCATTGACCGGCGATGTAGCCCAGCGTCTGCGGTAAAAGCGGTGAAGTCAGCACGTTCAACTCTCAGCGAAAGAGAATCACGAATGATAGCGACGTTACCCGCGCAGCTGCTGAACGCATCGAGCCGGACGAGGACGATTGAATCGGATGCGACGGAGCAAAGCGTGGAAACAAAAACCCGCACGCCACCGGCATGCGGGTCCATCTCCTCCCCGTCGGCAAGAGCGGTGGGCGTCCAGGCCCGGCCCCAAACTCGCCCCAGCAACCTTACCGTTCCACACTTGAGCCGCACGACGGCTCCGACCGTCGGCCACGCGCGTCCCGGAAACCGCGCGGGGCCTGCATCACGCTCCAGCCGGCGGAGGCCGTCACCTCACATCCAGCGACACAGACGCAGCGATCCAACAGCACCGACAAAGCTCGGACCTCACGCGCCGCTTCCTCCGATTTTCCTCCTTATGCAGCCGCCCGGCGAAATGAGTCCGGGTGTTTTTCCTGTCCCGCGAGATGACAGCCCGACCATGCAGGCCCAGCGGAACCAATGAGCCAAGCTAAACCCCGCCAATGCGTCAAGCAAGAAAAATTATCACGCATTACGGCGTTAAAGACCGCAAAAAATCGGCTGTGTCAGCGCAGCTCCATTTATCACCAAGGTTTACGCTCATGCGAGATAATGCGGAAAAGTTGACGGTAACTGCAAAATTACTCGGCAGGCGACTGCAACTGGAGCGGTCGGACGAGCAATTTCCGCAACACCGCCACGAGCGTCGGCGGTTCGAGATAGGCGGGCGGCGGGCGGTAGTACACAGTGCGATCGTCGATCATCGTCGCCCGACCCGGCGCACCGGTGAAAACAGCGTCGAGTTTTTGCGGTTGACGAGTGCGAAAGATCAGGTCCGGTCCGTCGAGTTTGATCGACTCGACAAAGTGCAATCCCGCGGCCAGACGAATCTCCGTCAGGTGAATCAGTGTTTGGGCAATCGGCGGCGGCTCGCCGTAGGCGTCGATCAGGTCGCGTACCACGGCGGCAAGCTCATCGAGCGTGACTGCCCGGCTCAACCGCCGATACGCTTCCATGCGGAACTTATCGCTGGCGATGTAACTCTTGGGAATCTGCCCCGTCAACGGCAACTCCAGATGCGTCCTTGGCGGCTCGCTGTCCTGCTGCTGCTTGAGGCGACGCTGTGCCTGCTCAAGGAGGTGGCAATACATCTCGTAGCCCACCGCGGCGATATGTCCCGACTGCTCCTCGCCGAGCAGATTCCCCGCGCCACGGATTTCAAGGTCGCGCATCGCGATCTTGAAACCTGCACCGAGCATCGCATATTGCTCGATGGCCCGGAGACGCTGCGACGCCACATCGGTCACGGGGCGATCTTCGGGCAGAAGCAGGTAGCAATAGGCGCGATGCTTGTAGCGGCCGACACGCCCGCGAAGCTGGTGCAGGTCTGCCAGCCCGAACTGGTCGGCACGGTTGATGAACATGGTGTTGGCGGTCGGAATGTCCAGACCCGACTCGATGATGGTGGTCGAGACGAGGATGTCCGCCTCACGCCGGATAAACCGCATCATCACGTCTTCCAGCTCGTGGCCGGGCATCTGACCGTGACCGATCACAATCCTGGCATCGGGCACCAATCGCTGCACATCATCGGCTACGCTCTGAATGTCGAAGACGCGGTTATGCACGAAGTAAATCTGCCCCTCACGCGCCAGCTCACGCTGGATCGCCTGCTTGATCCGGCGGGTGTCGTAGGGAATCACTTCCGTGACGATCGCGCGACGATCCATCGGCGGAGTCGAGAGCGACGAAATATCACGAAGCCCCAGCATCGACATATGCAGCGTGCGGGGAATCGGCGTCGCGCTGAGCGTCAGCACGTCCACCGTCAGACGCAGTTGCATGAATTTGTGCTTGTGCTCGACGCCGAAGCGTTGCTCCTCGTCGATGATGACAAGCCCCAGGTCGGCAAATTCCACATCCGCGCTGAGCAGGCGGTGCGTGCCGATGATGATGTCCACCTCGCCCCGCTTGAGCGCGTTGAGCGTCTCCCGCGCCTGCGATGGTGTCTTAAACCGGCTGATGCTCTCGACACGGAACGGATAGTCGGCCATCCGCGTGCGGAAAGTCCGCTCGTGCTGCTCCGCCAGCACCGTGGTGGGGACGAGCACCGCGACCTGCTTGCCGTACTCGGCGGTTTTGAACGCCGCCCGGATCGCCACCTCGGTCTTGCCGAATCCCACGTCGCCGCAGATGAGACGGTCCATCGGCTGCTCGTCGGACATATCGCGTTTGATCTGCGCGATGGCGGCGAGCTGGTCAGGCGTCTCCTCGTAGGGAAACTCCGCCTCAAACTCCTTCTGCCATGCGGTGTCGGCTGGGTAACGGATGCCCGGCATGCTGGCGCGTGCCGCCTGAACGCGCAGCAGATCGGCGGCCAAGTCCTTGACCGCTTCGGCGACCTGCTCCTTCTGCTTCTGCCATCGCTTGCCGCCCAGCAGCGACAACGGAGGCCTGCCGTGGAACCCGCCGACATACTTCTGAATCAGGTCGATCTGCGTGGCCGGCACATGCAGCAACGCATGACCATCAAACTCCAGCGTGAGGTACTCCTCGCTCTGACCGCCCTTCTTCATCGTGCGCAGACCGTTGAACCGCGCGATGCCGTGATCGACGTGAACGACGTAATCTCCCACGAGTATTTCGAGGAACGCATCGGACGCCTTCGTGCCTGCTCCGCCGGCGGCGGAGATTCGCCGCACCCGGCGGCGCGTGTGGTAGCGGTGGAAAAGCTCCTGATGGGGAATGAGAAAAAGCGGAGCCGACGTATCGCCGGCCTCCTGATCGTTCCAGATAAACCCGCGATGCAGGTACCCGACCTTCACCTTTTCCTGCGGAACAGCCGCCTGATGGTCGGCGATGATCTCCAGCAATCGTTCACGCTCCGCCGCTTTGGAACACAGCACGACCGTCTCGCCCTCACGGGACATCTCCGCGACTTCACCGACCGCCTTACCCGCGTCGTGGTCGAAGGTCGGCAAAGGGCGCACGGGCATGTTCACGACCTGCGTGCGGTCGCCCGTCGAGGAGTACTGGTTGATCTCGACGTGTTGCCGCCGCGTGATGGTCTGAAAGATCGTGTTGAATGGATAGATACCGCGTGGGTTTGTCAGCCTTTCGTAATAACCGCGAGCCTGCTCGGACAGTTCGAGCATCTCGTGCATCACGACAAGAGCATCCGAAGGAAGCAGTGCCAGCAGATTGGTCGTCGCATCATCGCTCTGGAGCTGCTGGACACTGGCTCCGATGATCTGAATGGTCTGAACCTGCTCGCCCGAACCCATCGTGTCGGGATCGATCCGGCGGATGGTTTCGATCTCATCACCAAAGTAGTCCAGCCGGATCGGGCCGGTGGCGTGGGCTTCGTCGGCTCCGGCGCGTGTCCCCTTGACCGCGCCGGCAGGCGGGTAGATGTCCACGATCCCGCCACGGGTCGCAAATTGCCCCGGCTCCTCGATGCCATCCACCCGCGCGTAGCCCGCTGTCGCCAGCCAATCCATGAGTTTGGCGGGGGAAAGTTCCAGTCCCTTGCGGAGCGTCAGCGAAAGCGTCCCCAGCGCGGAAGGCTCAGGGACCGACTGCATCAGGGCCTGAATCGGTGCAACAAGGACGCACGGGCCGGCAAGACCGGGCATGTCCGCACCCGTGCCGGAGTTTTTCTGCCCTTGTGCGGAAAGCCGCGAGACGACGCTCAATCGCTCAGCGAGCAACTCCAGACTCACCGACGACTCGCCGGGCAAAACCTCCAGCGCGCCGAATCGCTCCGACGACAACGCCATTCCCGCTACAGGGAACAATTCCAGATCATCGAGTGCATCGTCCGCATCATCCAGATGAGGCACCACGAGCAGGACCAGTCGGTTTGTGCGTACCGCCAGGCTGCCGGTGATGAGAGGCGTACTCGACCCCTGCGATCCTTCCGCCACGATGCGCGCATGGTCGCGCAGGCGGAGGACCAATTGATCCACCACCCGCGATCCAACAATTCGCTCAAGCCAAGCGTGGTCGCCGGGCATAGACTCGGCAAGTGTAATGCAGACGCGGGGGGCTTGCCTTGTTCGTTGTTAAACGCCTGCGGCTTCCAACAGGGCTGCGGGAGACAACGCCCCCGGACCAAAGATGGTCGAGTACGTCTCGCCGTTGGCGGCTTTGGTATCCGCGGACATGTAACAGACGCTGAACGCCCGCCGTGAGATGGCAGTGCGATTCACATCGGAACGATGACAGACCCAGTTGTGCAGCAGGGCGACTTCGCCGGGCTTGAGTTCGAGGTACTC